>JAYVNE010000078.1:0-17087 GCA_043758615.1 Akkermansiaceae bacterium | reverse complement strand
TCTATTAAGCACCGAAAAATGCCCTGCCGGTGAAAGGGGTTTCAAACCCATTCTCCACAGCCGCATCCGCCTCGCAGGGATTCCACAAAACTTCATGCTCGGCAGTATAACATCGTGATAGACCGCTCGCTCGTGCATTGTAAACGCTTGCTCGGTCGAAGCTCAAGCGAGTGGGTGCGCTCATTTGGACAGCTCAATGCCGCATATGCCAAGGGTATCGATCTCTACACCATCGATGAACTTGCCGAAACCCTGCGCATCGAGGCGATAAAAATGTTAGGACACCGACCCGGCTGTCGTCTCCGGCTCAAAGCCATCGGCGGAGGTGGCGGCAAAGGACAGCGAATTCTCGATCATGCAGATTCAACCCCCGGTCTCGTGCGCGAAATTCTTCAAGAAGTCAAAGCGATGGGTGTCGGCGACAATAAAAATTTATTGTTAGAACTTAATATTGAAGAGACACGACATCATGAAGTGCAGATGCTGGGCAACGGTGAATGGTGTGTCACACTCGGTGCTCGTGACTGTTCCCTCCAGATGCATGAACAGAAGCTGGTAGAGATTTCCATCACCCAGGAGGCATTGCAAACCGCGATCGCCCATGCACGGCACGGCAATGATGAGGCGCAGGCCCAGGCGCTTGAGAGGGAACTCGCCACGGTTCAGTGCATGGAATCCGAGGCAGAACGATTTGGTCGCGCTGTGGGTCTCGACTCCGCCGCGACATTCGAGTGCATCGTCGAGGGGGCAGAGCATTATCTCATGGAGGTGAACACGCGCATTCAAGTAGAGCACCGCGTGTCCGAGCTCTGTTATGCCTTGCGCTTCACCAATCCCGCCGATCCATCCGATCATTTCGAAGCGCATTCACTGGTCGAAGCGATGGCACTCATCGCGAAACACCGCACTCGGCTGCCCAAGCCGGAGAGAATCCTCCGTGAAGGTGCCGCCATTGAGGTGCGCCTGAATGCCACTAACCGCTCGCTATCGCCCCATGCAGGTGGCGTGATCGTGGGGTGGTCACCACCTATTCCTGGTGAAATCCGGGACGACCAAGGGATTTGCATTACCAATCCAGATACCGGTCTGTTCATGCGCTACCGGCTCGCGGGTGCTTATGATTCTAACATCGCACTCTTACTCGCCACGGGCACCACCCGCGCGGAGAGTTATCAAAAGGTGACGGAACTGCTGCGCCGCACCACCCTGCGCGGGCAGGACCTCGCGACCAACCTCGAATTTCACTACGGACTTGCGAGTTTTTTCGTGTCGCAAAACGTCTGGGCCAAACCCACGACCCAGTTTGTCACTGCCTACCTCACGCTCGTCGGCCTTTTGAAACGTGAAGCAGACTCGATCGACCTTACCTGCGCCGTGCACGACTTATTTCTACGCTCGGTCACGGCGGCGAAGGCCAGCGGACTTGAAATGGTGGATGCGGTCAGCAAGGCGCTAGAAATCAAGGAGACGCTGATCTTCAGTCCCCTCTCGCGCCTGCTAGAAGATCCTAACCGACTCGCTGGCTGGCTCAGCGAGCATCGGCATGATCACGAGTTCGTTGGCCACCGCGTGCGCTGGCTGCGAAATCCAATCGAGGTTCTCGCGGCCACCTACCATAGCCTTCACATGTCAGGGCAGTCTGAAGCTCCAGCCGCACATGTGATCTGGGACCACGACAGTGCCTTGCTCAATAAGATGCTTAGATTCTATCAAAAAATTTCCGCGCGCGCGCCTCACGAAATTAAATGGATGGACCTGGAGACTGCTTTGGTTTTGTCCGTTCCATCGTTTGGATTCGAGGCGGCACCGTGGACGAATTCCTTGTCGGAGAAAGTGGAACCATTGTTCAAAAGGGACAGGTTCTTTTCAAAATTACCCCGGACGAGAGAGCCGTCATCGAAGATGAACAACTCCGCCAACGCCGTATTCGGCGACACACCACCGCGTGTATGGCGCAGTTGCTGGATTAAGGTGCCCCCGAAGGCGAGAACTCCAGATTTCAGAGGGCTTGCGCTTTAGGCGGGCAACTGCCAAATAGCAGTGGATGATCGTTCGCACTCGCTTCGCCCCAAGTCCGACTGGGCGGCTGCATCTCGGCCATACCCTCGCAGCAAAAGTGGCGCATGATCTCGCACGAAAATCAGAAAACGGCGTTTTCCTTCTACGACACGAAGACATCGACGGGCCTCGCGTGCGGGAGCATTTCTATCAGGAAATTGAAACCGATCTCCGATGGTTAGGGCTCGCATGGGACGGCGATGCGCTGCGCCAAACCTCAAGAACCTCTCAATATAACGGGGCGCTCCAGTTCCTCCGTGAGCAGGGTCTAGTCTATCCGTGTTTTTGCACCCGAAAGGAGATTCAAGACGAGTGGGCACGAATGGCGGCGGCCCCGCAAGGCCCGGAGTGCCCCATCTATCCGGGAACTTGCCTACGGCTCACTGCCGCCGAGCAATCAACCAAACTTGAGTCGGGATCTCCCCACGCTTGGCGGCTAGATGCACGCAAGGCGGCGGTTCTCGCAGGTCCACTCACTTTCCATGATCTGAAATTTGGAATAATCACGGTCGCCCCAGAGCTATTGGGTGATGTCGTGCTCGCCCGCAAAGAAATCGGCACGGCATATCATCTAGCAGTGGTGGTGGATGATGCGTTTCAAAAAATCACCCACGTCACGCGCGGTGAAGATTTACTTCCATCCACCCACATCCATCGACTGCTTCAAGTGCTGCTAGGTTTTCCCGAGCCGATCTATCTGCACCACACGCTGATGCTGGACAAAGACGGGAAACGCCTTGCGAAACGCGACGAAGCCCATTCCATCGCCAGCATGCGCGATGCAGGTCTAACGAAAAATGAGATCCTCGCACGCCTTCAATGACCGCCTCGCACGCGCAAAAAATGAACAGGGTAAGCGATCACGAGTAAGAGCTCAGTCTTTGGTTATAAGAACAATATCCTTATATTGAACCGTCATCGGTTGCCCGGCGTGGAGCTGGAGTGCAAGAACACCGGTCTTCGCGCCGACCGCCGTTTCATCCGTGACATCCACGGTTTGCCTGCCGTTGATGAAATGTTGGAGGTGGACGCCCTTCGCGATGATCGCGTATTCATTCCAATCACCCAGCTTGATCACCGCTTGGATTTCATCGGACTTGCCGACCTCGCCAGTGATCTCGATGTTAGGTTTCTTCGCGTCTCCGCCTTCATGGATGATCACTTTCTGACCTCGCTGGGCAAGGACACCCCGAGCCTTTTCCTCGTAGAGAATGCCACTGAAAGTTTTACCACACTCGAAGTCTGCCTGATAGCCTGACACGACAGAGTATTCAGGTTTTACGATCTTACTGCGATACTGGACGCCGGAGTTTCCAAAGCCTTTCGACTCGCCATTTTCATCGACGATCTTATATTTAAAATGAAGTTCAAAATCGCCCACCACACCGTCCCAAATGAGGAACGTATTCTCCTTCGCGGGGATTTCCTTGGTCGTTTGACCGGTGATTGCACCCTCCGTGACGCTCCAGAATTGCGGTTGGCCTTTCCAACCGGTGAGATCTTTACCGTTGAAAAGTTGCATTTCACCCGCGTGGGAAAAACTGATGAGGGCGACGACGCTGAGAGTTATGATTTTCATAGGAGCCATTCTATACCTTCGATGGAGAACAAAGATTTCACACTTAACCGATTTTCTCGGCCAAGAATCGCAACATCAGGCTCTCGCAAACACGCGCTAACGCAGGATTGTAGCGCGGACCTTCATCGCGCAAAAACGCATGGGCGGCGTTAAACTCGTGCCATTCGAAATCCGCTCCCACTTCCTCCAGCCTGCGATGAATCCACTCCCTGCCCTCTTGCGGAATGTGCGGATCCTGCCTTCCGAAAACAAACAGAAGCGAGGCCTTCATTTCCCCGATCCGCTTGAGAGTATCATCACATTTCCCTGCCCCTAATGTCGCGGTGTGGACGTCCGTCGGATAGAAAGCCACCACGGCGGAAACGCTTTCGTGAAATCCGGCGCGCAGGGCCAGATGTCCCCCAAGACATACGCCGAAACTTGCGATCCGCCCGCTGCATGATTCGTGCCCTATCAGGTAGTCAACTATCACACATACGTCCTCGTCGTAAGAGGAAAGCTCCTTCGCATACTTCAATTCATTTCCGCGATCTGATCCAAGCTGATCGTAAGCCAGCACCGTGCCCGGTTCCTCGAATTCATGATAGACTTCCGGCACCACCACCCAATACCCCTCCCCTGCCAAAGCGGCAGCCATACGGCGGATCGGGCCAGTCACTTGGAAAATCTCCGAGTAGAAAACCACAGCTGGAAACGGACCATCGCCCGCCGGCGAAAATGAATGCACCCGCATCACACCACGGGTGGTTTCAAGGTCGATGATCGATTCTGATAAGGTGGACATGCCGCAAGAGAATGTCGCTTTCATGGCCATATCCAGCATTTCCGTGTGTGAAATTCGGATCTAGCCTCTTCCTCGTGCCTCGCCGTTTCCTAATCACCCCAGATAAATTCAAAGGCTCGCTTACCGCCAGCCAAGCTGCTGGTGCGATGGCTGCTGGCGTGCGCCAGGTTTTCCCGGATGCGGAGATCGATCTTTGTCCGATAGCCGACGGTGGCGAAGGGTTCATGGAAACTCTGGCTTCCACGTGATACACGTGCTGGATCACCTGCCCGGCAGTCGATGCGCTTGGGCGTGCGATCCAAAGCCGCTACCTCATCGCTGAGACCCCTAACGGCCCGGTCGCAATTCTGGAAATGGCGGAAACCGCAGGCCTGTGGCGACTAACAGCATCCGGGCTGAATCCCCTTCTCGCCACCACGAGAGGCACCGGGATGCAGATGGCACACGCCATCAAAGAGCACGCCGTGACCCGCATGATTCTCGGCCTCGGTGGCAGCGCAACTAACGACGGCGGGTGGGTTGAGATTCGGATTGCTCCATTTCACGGGAGCAAAATTACAATCTGGATTCGACATTTTGGCCGCCCTGCTTCGACGGGGTACCAGTCCCGACTAACAAGCATTGCCCCTGCTGGCGGACCTTCGGAATGGCGCGGAATGGCGCGGGATGTGAGGGGGACGAGCATGGGAAGAGGGAACGATTGCCGATTGAGATTGTTGATCCGCCGTCGCCTGCCGGCTATGGCGGGACGAGTTTTGGATTTCTGATTGGAAGAGCATCACAATGGCACGATCAAGCCTTCTGCCTCGGCGAGTTTTTTCTGATTCCCATCAAAGGTTAGGAATTCTTTTACCCCTAGCTCGATGGCCGTAGCCACATGGAGTATGTCCATGGAGCGATGGCCGCAAGCGTCGGTGTAGAGCTCGCTAAGGCGCTCCGCAGCGAGGTGAATTTGCGGCCATGGCGCGGGAATGGTAATGACCCTGCCATGGACTAAATCCGATTTTAAATCCGCCAGCATTTTGGTTCCTTCGGCCCGCGAATATCCTTTGCTCGGATCATGGCGGTGCAGCCTGATCTGGAACCTTACAGCTTGCCTAAATTCATAGAGCAGCAATGTGGTGACCTCCAGCGGCCCTGCCATGTCGGTGAAATAGGCCGCCGCCTCAGGTGAGTTGGCCTGGAGCCGATACAGGGCACAAAGAAAGGAAGTGTCTGGGTAGGCCTTCATTAGCCCATGTCCGCTGCCAATTCATCCGCACGCATGGTAGCCACTTGTTCCAATGTAAAAACGCGACCACCCCAAGTTTCTTGCAAGCGTGCCATGATGTCCACTTTAGGGGGCTTTTGCGCCGAGTCAGTCGCTCCCAGCGCTGGAACGAGCGTGGCAATCACTTTGCCGCGCTTGCTGATAAGAATGGATTCCCCCTCATGAACCCATGCTTCGATGCGGGGAAATTCATTACGAAGCTCTCTAACTGTTGCCGTTTTCATGTGATCCTGATAATGTCTCACAACTGCTCTGTCAACAAGAAAATAGACGGGGAATTCAGAAGCGGTTTTGGCGGGGTCGGTTTGGCGGGGTCCCAAATAACAGACATTACGGATGTGCCCCGTTCCAGGAGGTTGAGCATGTTGTTGTGGATGGACATTGGGTTCCGTCAGGCGAATGTGGAAACCCTCCTGCCCCATCAATTCGTAACTGAGCACCCGCAATGCCCGTGAATGGGGTCATGTATGGGGTAAGAGTAATCGAATTCAAATTTTTTGGAGTTTTGAGATTCGAGAATCATGATTCCTGCGACTGGTGTCAATTATCAGACCGTTCTATGGGCTTCGCTCCGTCGCCAGTGGATTCCAAACTCGCTTGAATCCGAAGTCGCGGAAGTCCTTTTCGTTGACCGTGGCGAATTCGGTGACGCCTTGATGAATGAGGATGAGAGCGGCCCGCCAATCGTAGGCGCGGCGGCGGGCAAAGTTAGGGTCGCGGAGTTTAGGCCAAAAGGTGTCGTGAAAAGTGCGGCTTTCACCAGGGAATCCAATGATTTGCCAGCGGGGGTGCTGGTGAAATGCCTCGCAAACATCGGTGGCGGCGAAGGGCGAGAGGGGCTTGATAACAACAGCGGGATTACGCAAAAGCACGTAGAGTTCAAGCAGGATGAACTCAGAGATTGCGATGTCCTGCCGAGCTTGAAGGGATTCAAGAAAAGCCGCAGCCCTCGGGTGATTGGCATTCTGGGATTCGACTGCGGGCAATAGAATGTTGGTATCCAGCGAGATCATCTGGTGGGTAGGCTGCGCTTGCTTTCGTCTTCCGCCGCGAAGTCGCGAAGGTGGTCCAAGGGAACCTTAATGCCGCCGGCATCGACGCAGGGAAGCTGCCAAACACTGCGGGCGGGTTCGCTGCTTGGAAATCGATCAAGAAACAACTCCAAGCCTCGGCGCGTCACCTCGGCAAGGGAAAGTTCCCGTTGTGCCGCGAATGCCTTGGCCCGTTGGTAAAGCTCATCAGGAAGCTGAATCTGGGTGCGTGTCATGATGTAGAATCTACATCAGCTTGGAATGATGTCAATTCCCCATCATGACTTAACCCTGCTGAATCGTCCGCCATTCTCGCGGTCGGCGCGTATCAGTTGGTAGTCGAGTTGCAGGGCGGTGGAGAAATCTCATGGCATCCGCGTTGGGATGATTCGCCGACCGAGGCGGCGGTAGATTTTGAAGTCGGAGTCCGTGGTGAGGAGCAGTGGATCAGGCATGATTTCCGTGAGACGCACCAGACAGGCATCGGCGATACTCATGGGGACGTCCGCATATTTGTCGAGCAGATCGAGAACCGGAAGAAAGGCGTCATCGTGGAGAGGAACCACCCGAATGGCTCCGCGACGACAGGCGAGGCGGAGGGTGGCGCAACCTTCGGGAGCCAGCAGATGATCGGCCTCGGAGAGAACGGACTCACAAGTGATCCACGGCGGCGGATGGCGGCGTGCCTGCTGGATTGCCCATGGGTGGTTCTGATCGTTCTTCCGCCAGAGGGCGACCAGAAACGAGGCATCAACGATGACGGGATTTCCCATAGCCCTTCGTTTTCAGGTGTTCCTTTTTTCGGGTGCTCATGTCGGTGGGGCCGCCCTCAACAGTTCCGATGAGATCGGCGATCAGATCGAAACCGGAGGACGTGCCCTGGCTTTGCGAGCCTGCCGCGATGAGCCGCCTGCGGGCGACTTCCGATTTGGTCAAATGGGTTTTCTTTGACTCGGCTTCCAGTTCCCTGGCTAGGTCGTCGGGGATGCGAAGAACCAATGTTTGCATGACGCATTTGTATTACATGAAGCGGATGGGGACAATACGAAAAATCAATTTTCGCATAAGTGGGTGCCGAATAATCGGATTCGTCTTGATGGGGACTTACCTTTAATATTTCTTTCGTTAGGTAGCGGCAAAGTGGGGTGGTGCTTTGGAAATCCAGACCGGCGGGCTGTTATGAAAGGTATGGCAGCGGATGCAGCGGTCATCGATTCCCCCCTTGGGACTATGACATTCCAAACAAGACTTGATAGACGGCAGGTGAAAATAGACGGGGTAGACGGGGGCGGTCCTTGGATTTTAATCTAACATTAATTCATCGGTTGGGTCATTGCCCACGGATTAACACGTTAGATTTAATTGCCATGAAGAAATAAGGTCAGGTGTTGCATTTCAACAGAAATCATTTCAGGGAGCCTCACCCTTCACCATTTCCCCAATACCATTTCCTCGATTCGCTTCTCGGAGACTTTTACTAACAGCGCAATGTCTGGGGCGAAAAGGGAGATCCGGTATTCCTCCAACATCCAGCCGGTCGGCCAGAGATTCGGATCGGTGGGTTCCGCCGTCCATGCGCGGAACCACGGCTGCCAAAGACGCCGCAAGCGGTCCATCTTTTCCAAGTCCTTAACGATGGGTAGCGAGGAAATCCTGCCTAACCGCGAACGAATGGCACGCAACCGGCGGGGGTAATCGCACAGGGCGGTGAAGCCTGCCCGACATGCAAATCGTTCGCGGAAGAGCCATGTGAGTTCTTCCTCGAGATCTTCCGCGATTTCGCCGAGATTGCGGTCTTTGAGGTTTGTACTGATCCAAGTGCGGATTTCTGGTAGAATTTCGTGAATCTCATCAAGGCTTTTCCCGATGGCGGCCGCGGCTTCATACCAGCGACCACGCGCGCTCTCGGCGAGTGCGCGGAATTCATCCGGCGATCTTGGGAAAACTCTGCCAGACGCGCCTTCTGCGACTAGCAGAATCAGATCGCTCATCGAAGTTCCACCGACGCCGAGACGAGGCATTTCTACCTTCGCCATTAGACCTAGGGGAAACTTTTTCGTGACGTAAGCCACTTGTTCGGCATGGGCGAGACAAAGCAGCCGCGCACCGCCGGCACGGTGGGATTCGTTCGCTTCGGCGGCGCAGGTATAAGCTCGAATGCCGACGGATTTCCCTTCATCGACCAGCGCTGGAAATGCCGCGCCGCCGGGGGTTTGCACACGTTCTGGGAGGCTTTCGCCCTCCCAAGTGTTCATTCCTTTTCGCTCAATATCGGAGTTCGCAATGGCCTCGAATCGCACACGCATGCGGTCGGCGAGTTGAAGCTTCAGTGCGGAAACATCCTCGTCCATGGCGAGTTCCTGAGCATCATCATCGCAGACCCAAACTTTCGTAATGAGATGAGGTGGCAATTTACTAACATCGTATTCCCCCGGTGGGACGTGGGCTCCCGTGCGCTCGCGGGCGTATTCGGATAGAGCCTGAAAAATCGGGCGATCCTTCGGTGCAAACATCCACAACTCGGAAAATCCCTCCGCCACCGGGCCGATTGGCTGACAGACACGACGATAGTCTTTTGGCAACGAGCGGAACAGAATTTCCGCTCGCTCGCGGAGGTTTCCATCCACTCCCCATGTCGGCAGCCAGTCGGGAAATTTCGGCAATTGATCGACGTGAATGCCGAGGGTCACGCCATCATCACGTTCACCTGATAGAGCATGATAGTAGAGTGTATATTCATCAGGGCCATGGCGTAGTGTATCAGGAAATCCGTCCAGTCCGAGGTCTTCGAAGTCTTCATCCACCACATCGGCCACGGCTAACATAAGAGTTTCCTCATGCGTCTCAAGCCACTTGTGGAAAGCGGCGGCGGTGTTGATATCCTCTGGGATGCGGTCTTCGAAAAACCGCAGCACCGCCTCATCGCTCCACAAGCCGCCGGGCCTGCGGAGTTTCTGTTCGATTGCTTCGATCTCACCGCGCATCTCATTGATGTGGTCGAGAAATTTGCAACGCTTCCGCAAGCCACCGCCGACCACGCCTTCTCGCAGGAAAATGTTTCGTGCGGCCTTCGCATCCACCCGGCCGTAGTGAATTCTGCGCCCGACGATGATTGGCAGGCCACCACAGATCACGGTTTCCTTGCCATAAACAGCGCCCTGCACCTCGTCCCAATGCGCTTCGCCATATTTGCTTTTGCACAGATGCGGAGCTACTTGCTCGACCCATTCCGGCTCGAACCGAGCGACGCGCCGCGCCCACAAGCGGGTGGTTTCGACGAGTTCCATCGCCATCACCCACTCGTAGCGTTTTGGAATACCGAACAAGCCGGAGCCTGGGAAAACCGCGAAAAATCCTCCATTCGCCGCGCGGTAAGTTTTCGACTCGCGATCCCACAATCCGAACTGACGCGGGACGCCTGCTAGAAGTGCCTTGTGAATCGTAGAGTACCCCGCAGGTGTCGAAATCCCCTCCTTGATATCGCCGATTTTCAACTTCCATTCTCTCTCTAGCAGATCCGCGAGTTCATCGCGCACGTTTGCCCATTCCATCACACGGCGTGCGTTGAGAAAGGCAGGTCCACAGTATTTCCTCAGCGCGTTACGTTTCCATCGCCCACGCTCATCGCGGAAACGGCCAAGATCGCTCCACATGCGGAGGATGCTGATAAAGTCGCTGTCGCCATCCTTCCACCTTGCGTGAGCAGCATCCGCCTCGCGGGCTTTTTCCGCAGGACGCTCGCGGGGATCGCTCGATTCAATGGCGGCGACGATGGGTAAAACTTCAGCGAGGCACCCTTCCTTGCGGGCTTCTATCAGCATGCGCCCAAGACGTGGATCGACGGGCAAACGCGCAATCGCTCGGCCGGATTCCGTGAGGCGTTTTTCCTTATCGAGTGCGCCCACTTCGCGCAGCGTGCGATAGCCTTCGGATACCGCTTTTGGGGCGGGTGGATCGAGAAATGGAAACTCGTCGATCTCTGGCAGCGCAAGTGCTTTCATCCGCAGAATCACTCCTGCTAGGGAACTGCGTCGTATTTCAGGATCCGTGAATTCAGGGCGCTCGGTGAGCTCCTCCTCTTCATAAAGCCGCACACAAACCCCATCGCGCACGCGACCGCAACGACCTTTGCGCTGACGGGCGCTGGCCTGGCTAACGGGCTCGATTTGCAGCCGTTGCACGCCTTTTCCCGGGCTCCATCGACTGACGCGGGCGATGCCGGAATCGATCACGCAAGCGATGCGCGGAATCGTTAGAGAAGTCTCTGCCACATTGGTTGCTAGAATAATGCGGCGCTTATTTCCGGGATTAAAAACACGCTGCTGATCGCCCAAGCCAAGTCGCGCGAATAGCGGAAGAATTTCCGTTCCACGGTATTGACGTCCATCAAGGATATCAGCGCATTCGCGAATTTCCCGTTCCCCCGGCAGGAAGATAAGGACATCGCCGTTAGGCTCGACTTCGCCCAAATAATCGACGGCCCGCGCGACGTGTTGCGGGAGATCCTCGTCCTCGGATGGCGGCAGGAAAAACTCCGCAACGGGAAACATCCGCCCTGGGGCTTCGATGACCGGGGCAGGCACGCCATGGATCGTGAAAAATTCAGCGAAAGCGCCCGCATCGAGGGTGGCCGATGAGATGACTAACTTCAAATCCTTACGACGCTCCAACAGCCGTTTTACATAGCCTAACAAAAAATCAATATTCAGCGAACGCTCATGCGCCTCATCAAGGATAAGCGCCTCGTATTGATAGAGGTCGCGGTCGCCCTGCGTTTCAGCCAACAGAATTCCATCGGTCATGAACTTGATGCGCGTCTCCCGCGAGGTTCTATCCTCAAAGCGGACCTGATAGCCGACGTAATCGCCCAGCGGCACTTGCAGCTCCTCTGCCACGCGCTTCGAGACGCTGGCAGCAGCAATCCGCCGTGGCTGGGTGCAGCCGATGCGCCCGCCATCGACCCCCAGCGCCTCGGCAACCATTTTCGGGAGTTGAGTGGTTTTTCCCGAGCCGGTTTCGCTAACGACCACCACCACTGGATGCGCTCGGACTGCGGCAAGAATCTGCTCCCGCTGCTCCACGACCGGCAGTTCCTGCGGGTAATTCCAATTTCCTGAAAACATACTCATGCGTTGTCTGGCGTTATTTCCCCGGCTTCCATGGACCGGAGACGCTTCCTTTGTCGAGTCCCATGGGGGATCAAATTGAGCTTTCTCGTTGGGGTTCACGAACGCCAAAATCACAAATTTGTCCGTTGCCAATGAAGACGGGCACCGTAAACATGATGTCGCCGATGGCTGATCCAACCCCCGCTGTAGAAATCCGGAATCTGGTGAAGGATTTTAAAACGTCTTTCCGCCGCCAGATGCTGCGCGCCGTGGACGATGTCTCGATCCGGATCATGCCGGGCGAGGTTTACGGGCTGATCGGGCCGAATGGATCGGGGAAATCAACGACGATGAAGGCGCTGCTAGGGCTGGTAGCGCCGACTGCTGGGACCTGCGCGATTTTTGGCAAGGATTCGTTGAAAGTGGATTCGCGCAATGATGTTGGATTTCTGCCGGAAAATCCCTATTTTTACAAACACCTGAGCGGTGCGGAGACACTGCGATTTTATGGCAAACTTTGCGGGCTGAGAGGGAAACTGCTAGAAAATCGAGTGAGTGAGTTGCTCGTTTTAGTCGATCTGGAGAGCGCACGCGACCGCCGGATCGGCGGATATTCCAAAGGCATGTTGCAGCGGATCGGGCTGGCGCAGGCCCTGATTCAGGAACCGCGCCTTGTCATTTTGGACGAGCCAACGGCCGGCGTGGATCCGATAGGGTCACGGCAAATCCGGGATCTCATCATGAAACTTCGCGAGCGTGGCATCACGGTTTTCCTGTGCTCGCACTTGCTCGAACAGGTGCAGGAAGTGTGCGATCACGTCGGAATTATTTTCAGGGGGAAAATGGTGAAGGAAGGGCGTTTGGAAGATCTCATCGCGATTGAGGATCAGACTGAAATCATTTTGAAAGACGCCAGCCCTGAACTCATCTCACAGATCACAGCGCTGGTCGGCAGCTCGGCGGGAACGTCAATCATCCGAACTGGCAAGCCGCGAACGACACTGGAGCGACTTTTCCTCCGCGAAACGACGAAAGGAGACGACCGATGAACACCACCACTGCCAAGGGTTCGCATTTGGGCCGCATTTCGGTGATTGCGATGCACGCTTTCACCCAACTGGTGAGAATGAAAGTGTTCTATTTTCTAGCGGTGTTCGCAGTGATCGCCATCGCTAGTAACTTTTTTGATCTCCCTCAACACGAAGGACCGGAATCCGTAGGGATCAACGTGCTGCGTTCGATTAAAAGCTGGTCACTTGGCACAATGACTTTGTTTTCCGTGGTTCTATCCATCGTGGCGACCGCGCTGCTGCTACCGAAAGACGTGGAGGATCGGACGCTCTACACGATTTTGGCGAAACCAGTGCCGCGCTTCGATTATCTAGCAGGAAAATTGCTGGGCGTGATCCTGCTAGTTTTCGTCTCACTCGCGTTGATGGACGGGCTGATGACCCTCGTGCTCCACATCCGAACCGGGATCGTGTTAGATCAACAGATCGAGATGGCTCACGGCATGGGCTGGCCACAGGATGCGATCAACTCATTGAAGGCGGAAACGATGGCAAACGCGCCTAACTGGTCACTGCAAGGTGCGGTGTTCGCCGTCTTTCTGCGTGCCTCGATCATGGCATCATTGGCGTTGCTAATCTCGACATTTTCCACGAGCACGTTGTTCACGACCATCATCAGTTTCCTGATCTATTTCATCGGTCACTTCCAGGCAGATGCGCGGGATGCTTATCTTCAGACGGGTGCCGCCGGAGAGGGAGTTTTTGCGAGGCTGGCTTCGCTCGCGATTGCGCTCGTGCTGCCGGATTTTCAGCTATTCAATGTGATCGACGCCGTCATCGAGGGGCAGGCGTTTCCCTTGTTGTTGTTAGTCAAACTGACGTTGATCGGCTTGTTTTACGCGGTATTTTTCACCTTAGCCTCTTGGTTCATCTTTGCGGAAAAGGAATTCTAAATTCGTGAAAGTCTGGCAGAAAAATGGGATTCTAATCGTGGCGCTGCTTGCGTTTGGTGCCGCGCGGATGCCCTTTGAGTCGGGTCTCAGCCACGCACTCCGCGAGGCCTCCCTTACACCGCCACCGTTAGAGATTGGGACTCGGGACAAAATCGGGCAGACCAGCTCGGCAGTTGCGCTTGGCGGACTCCGCACGCTGGTGGCAACGTTCCTCAATCTACGCGCGTTTAGTTTTTTCCAAGAGCAGCGATGGGATGATGTGGCGGATACCTTTGACACGATTGTCGATCTAGCACCACGGACGCGCTATTACTGGGAGACCGGATCGTGGCATCTCTCATACAACGCCGCTTCTTACTATCTGAATGATTCAAAAATGCCCGCGCTTCGCCGTCGTGAAGCATGGCGCTCGTCGATCCTTAAAGGCCGTGCCTTCCTTGAACGCGGCATTCGCAACAATCCAGATGACTGGAGCCTGAAGGCGAACCTCGGATTCCTTCTATCCGACACTAACAAATTTCCTGCATTCCGCGATCCAAACGAGACCTTCGCCGCTGCCGCCGAGGCCTATCAAAAATCTGCGGACACAGGCAAGGCACTCAGTTACGTTCGCCGCGCCCAATTCTATGCGCTCGCCCGAGTCACAGGCAAAGAGACTGAAGCGCTCGCCATGGCCCGCTCGCTTTACACGAATGAAAAGAACCGCACCCCCACGTTGTTGATGCTGCTATTGATTCTGGAGTCCCATGAAAATCCCTCGATGGATGTGGCCCAGCGTGCCATCGAACTTTTTGGGACGGCGCAAAAAGCTTACGAGGCTCTGGAGGATCACTGGCAGCGGACACGCGAGCGTTTTCCCACTTACGGAGTGGCTGCTGGCCTGGAATCCCTGGAAAGATCGCTTTCCGTGCCCCAAGAAAAAAGCATTTTCAGCAAGGCCTTGCAGGTGCCTGCGGGCCCAGACGAGTGGTTCGGTAAATAGACGCTCTGGTTTCGTCTCGACAGAGTCGGCTCAAGCAACAAACCTTTCTGCCCCTTCCCTCCCTCATCCATGCGGATCGCTCTTTTCGGTGACATTCATGCCAATTTAGAAGCCCTCGAGGCAGTCCTCGAAGACGCTTCGCAACAGGGCGTCACCGACTATGTGTGCATGGGAGACGTGGTCGGTTACAACGCAGATCCCGCTGCTTGTTTGGAAATTATCCGCGCCATGGATTGCCCCACTGTGAAGGGAAATCACGATGAAGACGCCTCGGGAAACCACTCGCTGGACAGCATGAACCCCGTGGCCGCAGCCGCCTTGGAGTGGACGCGCCTCCAGCTTTCCGGAGAACAACGCCTCTGGCTCAACCGTCTCCGCATGGTCCGGCAGGTCTCTGATTTCACCGTGGTCCACAGCACGCTCGATCAACCGGCAAATTGGAATTACGTGACCAATCGCTTCGATGCGATGTCGAATTTTTCCTATCAGTTTACCCAAGTCTGCTTTCATGGCCACACTCACGTGCCCCGGGTTTACATGAAATCGGACCGCGTGAGCGAAGTATCCGCAGAGTCGGTGACGATCGAGGATGGCGCGAAATATTTCATCAACGTCGGCTCCGTTGGCCAACCCCGGGATGGCGATTGGCGGGCCTGTTATGCGATTTTCGATCTCGAGCACAAACGGATCGTTTTCAGGCGCATCGAATATGACATCGCAAAAACGCAGGCAAAAATCATTGCCGCCGGCCTGCCTGAAATGCTGGCGGAGCGAATTCGTGAAGGCCGTTGAAGATTTTTTCACCGTAGCTTCATCCGTTCTTCAAAAAGCGTGTCCATCATGCTTGCCGTGAAACGACCCATCTCTGCCACCCTCACATGGAAACCTAGCGGACTCAGTCGCCGCAACGCTTTGCGCTTGATCGGCGCGGGACTTGGAGGACCTCTCATCGACGCCTTTTGGTTCGAGCCCAAACAATTGTCGATCACCCGCCAAGACATTCATTGCCGCACTCTATCAACTGCGCTAGAGGGACTTCGCATCGGCCTGCTCGCGGATTTCCATTACCGGCCAGACGACGATTGCGAGCTGCTAGAAAAAGTGATCACCTCCGTCCGCCACGAGCAACTCGATCTCATTGCTCTGCCAGGGGATTTCATGAGCGGCGATCCCAAGGTGATCCGACCGATGCTCGATCAACTTGAAAAAATGAGAGCGGCCCACGGAATTTTCGCAACGATGGGAAATCACGATGGCTGGAACGGCAGCCCTGTGGTGATCCGGCGTCAATTTGAAAAAGCCGGGATCACATTTCTCATCAATCAGCACACTCAACTTTCGATCCGCAACGAGCCGCTGGCCATCGCTGGCACGGATTTCATCTGGAAAGGTAAACCGGATCCTGGAAAAACATTGAAGGGAATCCCCACAAAAACGCCGGTCATCGCCCTCGTTCATGAACCGGATTATTTCGAAACAATGTCTGCACACCGCGAAATTCTCCTGCAACTCTCGGGCCACACGCACGGCGGACAATGCCGAGTGCCTCTCGTCGGATACGCTCCCCGCACCGTGAAATACGGGAAAAACTTCAATTATGGCCCATACTCCCGCGGGAATTCCACGCTTTTCGTGACACGCGGTGTGGGCACCACGGGGCCTCGGGTTCGCTTTGCCTGTCCTCCGGAGTTGGCAGTTTTAACTTTAAGAACTGAGGCTTCGTAAATGGGTAAGGCGGGAATGGCACTGACCCCGATTATTAATCCTTGGTGTCGGCCTGTCTGCTAAGTTCCTCCCAGTCGATTTCTAAGGCCCGTGCCCACCGCCTCAAAAAGACGATTCCCGGCAAACGTTCCAATTTCTCCGCCCGGCGGATGCTGCCGTTGGGTATATTGGCTAGCCGACTCAAATGTCTCTCCGAATAGCCGTGCTCCAAACGAGCGGCTGCTAGAATCCCAATCATCCGAGCGAGGAATCTGAAATCAGGATCGGTGGTAAAATGCTCGTGTGGATCTCGGGATCCATCGCGGAAATTGGCCATCCAACCCGTTTAGCGGAAATATCGGTGGGAAAATATCAGTTTCGAGACCGTGGGCAGCTGACTACGGTATCGGTTTCGTTTTAATGGGTCGTCTTGAATCCGCCTTCGGCAGATTGGAGTCTTATTGCAAACACTGGTAGTCTAACTGACAGTGCCGGGAAAAGTTGGCAGCTAACTCTACTTTGTTATCTTGAAAAGATTATACTTGCGTTTGACTCCCAAGTTGTTGGAATCCCAGACATGACCCTACCACGGGCCTCCTAATCGTTCC
>JAYVNE010000077.1:0-17202 GCA_043758615.1 Akkermansiaceae bacterium | reverse complement strand
GCTGCGATGGCAAACGCGCTGAAACAGCTCGGCGGCCTACTAACACCTAACGATCACCTCACCGTCATCGGTTTCTCTCGCGAATCTCATTTACTCGCCGATGGTATTACGGGCGATCAATCCGAGAAACTCAGCGACCTCATCAATCAAACCGCTAGCGAAGGCGGCACCAACTTCGAAGAGGCGCTCAAGCTCGGCGAACAAATGGCCGCCCGCCACCACATTTCTGGCGAACAAAACCGCATCGTGCTTTTCACTGACGGTGCCGCCAATCTAGGCGACGCCAAGCCCGAACGCCTGGCCGAGCGAGTGAAATCGATGCGCCAGAAAGGCATCGCGTTTGATATCGCTGGCATCGGAGCAGATGGGCTAAACGACCGCCTTCTATCCGAACTCGCACGAAATGGAAATGGCCGCTATTATGTGGTTAGCGATGAGAAAAACGATAGCTTCGCCCGCCAACTCGCCGGTGCCTTCCGCCCCGCTGCGGAGAACGTGAAAGTGCAGGTGCATTTCAACGCTGAGCGCGTCGGCCGTTACAAGTTGATTGGCTTCGAGAAAGACCGTTTGAAAACCGAAGACTTCCGCAACGATGCTGTCGATGCTGCAGAACTCGCCGCCGAGGAAGCCGGAGTCGCAATCTATCAAGTCGAGACATTGCCCCAAGGAACCGGCGAGATCGGCGAAGTGAGTGTGCGTTTCCGCGACACCGCAAAAGACGAAATGGTGGAACGCACGTGGACCATTCCTTTCGAATCCAGCACTCAGCCCTTCGACCGCGCCACGCCCGCCATGCAACTTGCTGGGCTCTCGATGCTCGCCGCCGATAAACTGCGCGGCGGCCCTCTAGCAGACGCCATCGATTTCAAACAACTCTCCGGACCCAAGTCGTTAGTAAAACAATTCTACGGCAATAGCACCCGCGTCGCGGAAATGCTCTGGCTCATCGGCAAACTCGAATAAGCAGAATTTACAAGGCCTTTACCCACTTCCATGTCGAACCGTGTCAAAAATCAAACCGTTATGAAAATGCCACCCACTAAAAATAAGGAACAGGGACCTTATTGTCCCTTCTTCTCTTGGACAGTAAGGTCCACTCTCCTTTTCGCCCTTGCCACGCTCGGCCTCGCTCAAGAACCCACTGACCGCGTGGTCATTCTTCCCATCGAGAAGGCCCCGAAGGAAGCCCCACTCTTCTTTTCTGCCACTGCTGAAGTCGATGCCCGGGTGGGTCTATCTGAAATCATCGGTGAACAGCGGGTGTCCTTCCACATTCACCAAGGCAAGCCCGAAACCCTAACGCTCGGCCTTAGCGGGGCAGGGGATGTGATTGCCGTAACCGGCGATGGCCTACGCGATTGGTCAGTCCGGGTCACTGAAGATGGCTCGCGATTTCTCGACGTGCGTCCTACACTATTAGAAGGAAAATTTCCAACAGATCTCAAAGTCGTTATAAAAACCCGGCTGAAAATAGAAAAGAATTCTGGTAATCTGCTTCTTCCCACACCCGGCCTTGCCACCGGATTTTCGCTCGCTCTTAAAGTTACCACCGATGCCGGAGTCGATATTCGAGTCGTCAAAGCGGATGGCCTCGCCCCGGTGCATTCTGCGGATTCCCACCAATTCATCGGCACCAGCACTGCCGCTGTGGACGTCGAAGTTTTCGCCAGTGGCTCATGCTCGCGCGGCTTGGAAATGATGGACGTGAACGTCGTTGGGAAAAAATCTAACGACGGCAACAACGTTTCATTCCACCTCACCGGTAAGGCCCGCTCTGCGGCGGAAGGATCGTCGATTGAGTTGTTAGGTGGTGGTGCCGCGCTGGCAGGCGCTGTTTCCGGCGATGGTTGGCATGTGGTTCTGAGAGAAAAAAGCGGTGCTTATGTTTACGATCTCATCGCGGAGCGCAGTGGTGAATTTGCGGTCGCTCTCGATATCGAAGTGCCGGTGAAACATAAGGGCGACTGGCAGACTCTCGACTTTAAATTGCCCGCTGGCGTGGTGGTGCCACTTTGGATCGAAGGCTTGGGAGATAAAGTTTCATTCAGTCGTGAACTCGCCGTCGTGCCGGAACTCGATGGCAAAAGCTGGCGCGGCTTCCTTCCCGCAAATGGCCTCGCTGCGATGGCTTGGCGCTCGACTGATGCGGTGGCGGATGGCGCATTGTTTTTCTCCAGCACCGAAACGAGCGACGTCCGAGTCGGCAGCGGCCTGTTGCGTCAAATGACCGCCGTGGATCTGCGCGTGCTGCAAGGTAAACTATCAGAACTATCACTCACACTCAGCGGTCCAGGCGAGGTTCTATCGGTTTCTGGTGATCCTGTGCTCGGTTGGTCGGTGAAGCAAGACGGCGATGTGAGGCGACTGGAGGTGAAACTCAGTCGCCCGATCGAGGGCAGCGGACGCATTGTGATTGAGGCTCAATCCGCGCTCGGCAGCTTTCCGGTCCGGGCAGAAGCTCTGCGCATGGCTCCCGTTGGCGCACTCCGCCACAGCGGTTGGCTGCGGGTGGCGAACGAAGGTGCCGTTAGAATTGAGGTCGCTGATGCGCACGGTCTAATTCAACTCGCCCCCGCGCAATTTCCCGGCGGTGTGGATGAAAAGCTGCGGCAGGTTTTTGTCTATCGGTTTCCATCAGCGGACTACAGTTATGCCATACAAGCGGATCAAGTGCTGCCGGAAATTGGCGTCACCGAAGTGACCGTTTATGAACTTGGCGAGACCGACCGTCGCATCACCAGTGATCTTGAGTTAGATATACGTGAGGCCCCGTTGCGCGAGTGGGAAATCGAGATCCCGGCGGACTACGCCGTGGCCTCCGTCACAGGTGCGGAAGTGGCGGATTACGCCGTGGCCAGTGAAGCAAAGGATGGGCATCGCATGCTGAAGATTATTTTTAAACAGGCTGTTGGAAATCGTCAGCTCGTCAGCGTGAAGTTAGAAAAGAACGATGCAGCGAAGGCAGGTGCTTGGGAGCTCTCTCCTCTCGGATTCCCTGGGGTGAAATCGCGCCGCGGCTATGTGGGGGCAGTGGCTGCGGCGGGCTATCGGTTAGTCGCTGGGAAAATCAATGGAGTGGCAGAAGTTCCCATCACCTTTTTCCCGAAGAAAACGGCGGGTTTGCAGCAATCGTTCCGCTTGCGTGAGGGTGATTGGAAAGTCGGACTAACGGTCGAGGCGCTTGGTCAAAGCGTGCAGGCAGATGTGTTTCACCTTTACTCGCTCAAGGCGGGCGCGGCTTATGGAAGTGTTTTGATCAACTACTTCGTCGTCGGTGCACCGGCGAATGGGTGGAGAATCTCCGTGCCGGAAGGGGTTGGCAATATCGACGTAACCGGGCAGAACGTGGGCCGCGATTGGCGGCGCGAAGGAAACATCGTGACCATCCCACTCTCGCGTCCGGTGCTTGGAACGGGCACCGTATTACTCACTTTTGAGCAGCCGATGAGTGCCCGTGGCGGCATGCTAACACCCGGCGAGGTTCGCCCATTAGATGTGCAGGCGGAACGGGGATATGTGCAGGTGGTGAGTCCGCTCCAAGTGAAGTTTGAGAAGCCGGTGAGCGAAGGTGCATTGCTCGCGATTGACCCCACCGAGTTGCCCGCGGAGTTCCGTTTGCTCAGCAGCGCGCCGACGTTAGCTGCATGGCAATACACGGCACGGGATTTTAAAATTGGTATGAAAATTGAATGGTTCGAGCAGGGGGAAACAGTCGATCAAGTCGTCGATTTCCTCAAACTATCCAGCCAGGTTTCGCGCGATGGGCAATGGGTGACAGATGCTCGGTTTTTCGTGAAATCCAAAGGACGCAATGCGATGCGTATGATTCTCCCGAAAGGCGTTTCTCTTTGGGAAGCAAAAGTTGATGGAGAGTCTGTGAATGCGCGTTCGGACGGCGGCGAGACATTGATCCCACTGCCCCTAAAGACCGACCCTAACCAATCTGTGGAAGTTTCTCTTTGCTATGGCGCACGTTCTGAAAATGCCGCTCGCCCCCGCCTCGTTGCACCGAAGTTGGCGGCCCCGGTGGTCATCGGCGAGTGGACGGTGACCGGCGACGATGGCCGCACGCTGGTGCCACGCGGCGGCTCTGCGCAACTGGTTCGTCCAGCTCTAGCAGAAAGTGGTAGGGAGTGGCTGGGTAGGCATTTGCCTGGCTTGGCGGCACTTATCTTATCGAGTGTTGCTGCTTTGATTCTTGGCAAGGGTGAGCCTGCGGGCGCGCGCCGGATTTTCTCGATCCTTGCAGTGATCGGCATCATCGCGATTTCGATGATGCTCGGTTTATCAGCAGCCACTTCTGCCAGAGGGAATGCGAACATGTTAGAATACGCCGCGCCAGTGGTGGCAGCGGGCAGCGAGGTGGCAGTAGAAATTGGCAATGTCGCTCCGTGGGCGGCTAGGATTGGCATCGGCATGGGGCTGATAGGCATATTGGGAGCTGGTGCGCTTATATTTGGCAAGATGATGCGACTCCGCCTGCTGATGGTCGCTGGCTTGTCAATGATTCTAGCGGCGGTCCTATCAATTTCCGGAGGGGCGGCATTTTCGTTCGGAGTGATCGCATCCGTGGGTCTATGGTGGCTGTTGCCTCGAATCTGGCAGGTAATGCGCGACGCACATGGATCGAAAGCCATCGAATCTGCCGCAGTAGTGATGCTTCTAGCAGTTCTGTGTTCGGGTCACATTCAAGCGGGAGAAATTCCCGGAGTCAAACCTGCCGAGTCCATGATTCAGGATTGGAAAATCAGTGATGGCCGACTTCATGGAACCATGGAAATCATTCTGCACGCCACAGCGGGCGACCGCTTCTTGCTGCTCCAGCCACCGGCGACTCTCAATGGATTCTCCGGAGCTGGTCTCAGGGTGGTTAAGTCTCTGTTAGGTGATGCGAATGCCTATTTTCTCGTTGCCGAAAGCAGTGGAAAACTCACCGGCAAGGCAACCTTTGAAATGCCTCTAGTCGATCCCGTGAAAGGCTGGTCTTTGCCTGGCGGACCTGCGGCCATGCGACAGGTGACCGTGCGTTGGGATCAGAGCGGCTGGGAGTTCTTTTCGCCAACCGCTGCGAAGACTCAAGTTCTATCAGGACTTACCGAGAATGAAAGTGGTGCGGTGATGGTGTTAGGTCCGGCAACTCTTGTGACCATTCAAGCCCGCCCGAAACAACGCAATATCGGTGCTGAGGAAACGCGGTTTTTCTCGGAGGTTTCTAACCTCTACCTGCCGGGACCGGGTGTAGTGAATGGCAGACATCGAGTGGCGATCCGCACCGCGCAGGGCAAGGTTTCCTCGTTAGTGATGAGCGTGCCGGATGGATTTACCGTGAGCGATGTGGTGGATGGTCCAGTAGGTTCATGGCGCTTTGATCCCGAAAAACACGAGCTGCGTGTCGCCGTGGAACCGGCGCAAGCTCAAGCGTTTGCACTCACCATTGAGACTCAGCGCGGTGAAGGCGCCTTGCCCATGAGTCTGGATCTCGAACCGATCCGAGTCAATGGTGCCGCGGGTGAAGTCGGATTTCTCGCCCTCGCTTTCGGCGATGATGCCCAGCCCGAAGCGGTGTCCGTTGAAGGACTTTCCCGCGTGAACCCTGAGGATTTCACAGGAAAGCTGGTGCCGCGCGATAAAGAAGGGAATCCGCTTGTCGTGCTACAAAATGCCTTCCGTTATGGCTCCGGTGCGGTGAAAGTCCATGTCAAAGTGGCTGCTGTTTCCCCCGAAATCCGTGCGGACTCGTGGCAGTTAGTTTCGCTCGGCGAGGACCGCATGGTGATCGCTGATGATCTAACGGTGACGATCACGCGCTCCGGTGTCTTTCGCCTCGATCTTGAAATCCCCGATGGTTTGGAAATCGAGAGTGCTACGGGAGAGGGGCTCAGCCACTGGACGGAAGGGAAAAATGGTAATACTCGTATTCTCACGCTTCATCTATCAGGAAAGACCATCGGCAAGCGCGAATTCAATCTCACCCTCACCGCCCGCCCGCCCGGTGCTCAGGCAAAGTGGGCTGTGCCACGGCTTTTACTGCGTGATGCCTCACGGGAAACCGGAGTGGTCACCGTGGTTCCTGAGCGGGGTTTGCAAGTGCTCGCGGTGGATCGCAAAAATGTTTCCCAACTCGACCCACGCGAAATTGCAGACGCTCCTAACGACTCCGCCCGCGCCGCCGCCCGTCCGGGGGCGCTGGCTTATCGGCTTTTGCAAAGTGATTGGTCGCTCAATCTAGCAATCAGTCGGCTCGATGCTTGGGTGACCGCGCAAGTCTATCACGATGCTACTCTCCGGGAAGGCCAGATGCTCACGCGGGCCGTGATTGGTTATAAAATCGAAAATGCTTCACTCAAATCGCTTCGTGTTAGAATCCCGGGGCTCGACGCCACCTCTGCGGCAACCGTTCGCGCGAGTGGGGCTGCCGTGGCAGACTTTGTTCCGGTTGCGGGTGAAGAGGGGCTTTGGGAAATTCGATTCCAGCGTGGCGTGGCCGGGGAAACCAGTGTGGAAATCGAATTCCAACGCGCTAGCAAGGACGATGGCACCGAGGTGATTCAGCCGCTGGTGTTAGAAAACGTGAAGAAGCTTTCTTACTTCGTCGCGGTGAGGGCAGGCGGTCGGCTCGAACTTGAATCCGGCACCCTTCCACGGGGCTGGCAGAAAGCAGATTGGGCTGTCTTGCAATCTACGCTCGGCCAAGCTGCTGGCAATGTCGCGCCGCTGATGGCCTATCGAGTGGCGGATCCCGAAGGACCGTTGCCAGTTGTTTTGAAACGCCACCAGTTAGCCGATCTCCAAAAACTCCGTGTTTCGGATGGAAGTCTAACCACTTTGATGTCCCCGGATGGAGATGCGCTGACGGCGGTTGATTTAAAGATGCAGGTGACAGGGAAGGGGACGCTGCGATTGAAGCTGCCCAAAAAATCAGAACTGTTCAACGTGCTAGTAAACGATGAGGGTGCCACCTTGGTCCGCGAGGGTGATGAATGGTTGTTCTATGTTTTTCCCTCACCGGAGGTCGGCCGCCCCGCCACCGTGCGTTTTGTTTACTCCTCCGGAACCTCCAAAGGGAGACACCTCGAAGGTCCGATCCTGAACGTGCCGATGGAAAGTCTCACCTGGCGCGTGCTCGTTCCGGAAGGTTGGAAAATGACCGATCACCATGGCGATTTCGATTTGAAACAGCAGCAAGCGATGGGCTCGTTTCGCTTGGAGGAATATCAATCCTTCGTCGAAAGCAAAAAACAAAGTGCCTCGAAAAGCGCCGTCGCTTTGCTCGATCAAGCGAACGTCTGGCTGCGTGCGGGCGATCAGGAAAAAGCCGGCATCGCTCTCGGAAACGCAGTCCGCAGCAACCAGCTTGATGCCGCATCGGGTGAGGACGCGCGTGTCCAGCTCCGCCAGCTCAAGACCCAACAGGCGGTTCTCGGACTCAACACTCGCCGCCAAAAGCTTTCGCTCGATAACAATTCATCTAACGCGACGAATTCTAACGAACAGCTTGAACGCGCCGCCGAAGCTAATCCCGTCCTGCGCGGTGGCTACAATTACGATCCCAAACAGTTCGACCGTTTTCTCGAAGGGAACACGGTCGATGAAAACTCCGCGCTCAAGGAAATCGCCAATCGCATCGTCACCCAACAGCTCGCCGCCGAGCCCGCGCCCGTCGCGCTCGATGTCACCCTACCCGAGCGAGGTACCGTTCTAACATTCTGGCGCAGCGTGCAAGTCGATGGCGACCGCCCGATGTCGATCGACTTGAAACTCCAGCGTGTCGGCAGCAGCTACCCGTGGCTCGGAATGCTGCTTTGCGTGTTAGTCGGAGCGATGGGAGCGATGAGAAAACCTTCTCACTCGTAATCACCTCTGCGCCGCCAAATGCTGTCAAATGCCGCCAAATTCCCCTAATTATCCCTACTTCGGAGGCCCCCTGGATTACTCCCTGGATTACTCCCATTCCTTGATCTAACTTTGATGTGAGTTCTATTGGGTTGTTGTGGGTTTCTGGGAGGAATCTCGTTCGGATAGATGCTGCCATGCGGCAGATTTCGGAGCTCAACGGTTGGCCTGCGTCTCCACTCGCCCACTTTTATTGATGAGGAAGTCACGGCCCTTGTGGGCCTCACTTCGAGACGGGATTCATGGGGGTGAGTGTATATGCTAACTGATCGACACCACGTAGCAGTTTCACTTCCACTGGCTGGCCGGGAATCAGATAGAAGAATGCGTTAGCGGCATCCGCATAGTCGGTGACTTGGCGGGAGCCGATGCTGACAATAACATCGCCCGGTAGAACTCCGGAAGCGGATGCGGGCGAGTTCGGCAAAACGCGGATCACTTGAGGCGATTGTGACTCGGCGCGCAAGGCAAGCCCCAGCCAACCGCGGACCAGATGGCCGCCACTGCAAATGTCCCGTCGCACCCGGCGCACCGCCTCGGCGGGGATTGCATAGGCGGTATTTCCGGCTCCAGCATCTTGAAACACGATGGCGGCAATTCGGCCGGAATCGTCCGTCAGTGGCGTGCCTGGAGGTGGGACTGTAGTTCCAAAGGTTACGCGGAGCAGCGCGAAGGGTAAAATTTTACCTCCGACTTGTTTGACCCAGCCAGTGGTGCGGCATTTCACAGGCCCGCCGGGCGACTGAGCAACCATGGAGGCACTAGCACTGCCGCCGGCATCGTTCAGCCATTCGCTTGATTTAGTGGGGACGCCGTCCTGAAATTGGAGAAATTGAAGCCGTGACACGGGATCATGACCGATCACTTTGAAGGGGATGGGTCGCCCCCCGAGCTCAAGTTTGGGAGTCATCGGGTCTGCATTACCTCCCATGACGGTGACGAGAATCGAATCCCCTTCGATAGCAACCGCAGTTGATTCGCAGGCTTTTGCACTCGCCGTGGCGGGAAAGCTTACCCGCCACTGGGGTGAAAAAACCACGGGTTCGGCCAAGCTCGCAGGCACAAGAAATCCTAACAAAATTCCCAAAGTTCGGATCGACCATCGCCGACGCGGGTATTCCAGATCCACCATTTCGGGATTTCTGGAATTAGAACACTTGTTCGCCGGCATTCCCCTGAGTCGAAGGACTCAGGTCCAGCTGGTCGAGTTGCTCGACCGCAGGCGCAGGTGCCGGAACCACTTGGTAGTTGACCGGAGCTGCGGGAGTTTTTTCTACATCCACGCTGTGTGGCGTAAGGAAAAAGGCAACCGTGAGGGTAGCGTAGGCCAGTCCAGCGCCGTATGCCCATTTGGATGGGCCAAGGTCGGAGAACGAGGCGGAAAAACGTGTGATCAAACTCATCAGTCCAGATTTTTTTACCGCTTGCTCGCGCTGGGTTTGATGAAATTCGCAAAGAAAATCCTGCCAGTAACCCTCTTCAGGACGCTCATGGCGCTTGAGGGCTAGCAGGTTTCCGATTTGTTCGACCGTTGGTTTCACTGCGATTGATAATTAGGAATTATTAAAAACAAACTTCACGCGCAAGTCAATTTTTCAAAATCTTTCTTCCCAGCTATCTTGGAGGGCCGATTGAAGTTGAAGATGCGCATAATGGAGTCGTGAACGAATGGTGCCTTCCGATGAGCTGAGCACCTTGGCGATCTCCCCGTGGGACATGCCTTGGATGTCAAACATCGTCACAACCATTCTGTGGGGTTCAGACAATTTCATCATGGCTTCGTTCAATTTTATCTGAAGTTCGTTCAGATTGGTCTGTCGTTCCGGATTTGCCTCATGGGTCGTGTCGATGAGAGCGGGGTCTTGTTGGACGGATGAATCCAGATCATTCAGGCTCAAACCGGTGCGGCGCTTGCGTTTCTTGAGGAAATTGAGGGTGAGATTGACCGCTATCTGATAGATCCAAGTGTAAAACGTGGAGCCCCCGCGAAATTTTCCGAGCGATTGATAGGAGCGGGCGAAGATCTCTTGCAGCAGATCATGGGTGTCCTCCTTGTGAGAGGTCATGTTATAGACGAGGCCGTAAAGCTTATCGCCATACTTGAGGATCAGGGCGTCAAAGGCACGCGTATCGCCTTGTTGGGCACGCGTGATGAGGTCCTGGTCAGGGTCGGGGGGACGGGGCTGACGAAACATTGAGAGGGGTGTGGTGAGCAGCGAAAAAAGACTACACGGAAGATTCGGCATGTAAAGGAAGGTGACGGAGGGAGCACTCAGGGTCCCCACGCGAGGGATTCTGTCTGCGTGATTTGCAGTGGCGAATCCGCTTCTTGCATGCGCCTGCCGAGTGAGGCAGCGTCGCGGCGGTTCAACCATGATTGCTGAAATTCTCCCACAACTCCGCGAGGCCGCGCCGGTCATCATTTCCCTGATTATCATCGAGGGCCTGCTTTCAGTGGACAATATGCTCGCGATCGCGACGTTGGCGTCCCAACTGCCGGAGAATCAAAAGAAACTGGCCCTGCGGACGGGGCTAGCCGGGGCTTATGTGTTTCGAGGAGTCGCGCTATTTTTCGTGGGCTTCATCATGGCAAACGAGTGGATCAAGTTTCTCGGTGCCTTTTACCTAATTCATCTGATGGCGGAGCATTTCAGCGACTTTTCCGCAGCAAATGACGAGGACTCTGAAACGATACCGCACAAGGCGCGGACTTTCTGGTCCACTGTGATCGCGATTCAATTGATGGATTTGAGCCTGAGCGTGGATAATGTGGTCGCGGCGGTGGCGATGAGTTCTGACATCCGCGTGGTGGTGTTGGGCGTGTGTCTCGGGCTTCTAACTTTGTGGTTGTTTGCCTCAGTGAGTTTAAAAATGGTGGAGAAATATCCCATCCTCGAACACACGGCGTTTTTCCTCATCGGCTATGTGGGCATCATTTTGTTTGTGGAAATGTCCGCACTGTATGCCTTTCAGACTCATCTTCATATGGGTCCCGTGGGCAAATTTTCCGGCGTGCTGATCATCATGGCGCTCTCGATTTGGTACGCTCGCAGCGCGGCAATGAGGCAGGTGTGCAAACCTATTTTCCGAGTCGCAAATGTGCCGATGGTCCTTTACGCAAAGGTCTCCAGCACACTGATCGCCTGGCTGCTGTCGCCGTTTAAGAAGCTGTTGGGACGGTGATCGCAAAGGATCACAAAACTCGAATGCGAAGTGACTCGTCAATTGGAGCGCGGAATTCATCCCGCTCGAAACACCCAGTCTCATTCATCACAACCCTTGCACCCGCCCCGGCAAGCGTTTAGGACTTCCGAAACACATTTTCCTCATGGCTGCAGACTATACCGAAGACGACATCAAATCCCTGGATTGGCGCGAGCACATCCGCATGAGGCCTGGCATGTATATTGGCAAACTCGGCGATGGCTCCTCGCCTGATGATGGCCTTTACATCCTGCTAAAGGAAGCGGTGGATAACTCCATCGACGAGCACATCATGGGCTACGGGAAGGAGGTCCGCGTGGACATCGATGAGGAGGGCCGGGTAGAAGTGCGCGACTTCGGGCGCGGGATTCCGTTAGGGAAACTTTTCGACTGCGCGGCGATGATCAACACGGGTGCGAAGTATGATAGCGAGGCGTTCAAGAAATCCGTGGGTTTAAATGGCGTGGGCATCAAGGCGGTCAATGCGCTTTCCACGTTTTTTGAAATTCAAGCATGGCGCGAGGGTGAAACGAAATCCCTCGAATTCTCGAAAGGCGTGCTCACCGTGGATATGAAAAATCCGCGCCGTGACGATGGGGTGAATGGCACGCGCCTTGCCTTCGAACTCGATCGCTCGATTTTCCCTGCGAAGGCGAAATACAAAGAGCCGTTTGTGGAAAAAATGTGCCGCTATTATTCCTATCTGAATCCGGCGCTCACGATCAATTTTAATGGCAATAAATTCCGCTCGAAGGATGGCTTGCTCGATTTGCTGCGCGAGGAAATGGAAAACGAGGCACTCTATCCGCCGATCCATCTCGTCGGGAAAGATATTGAAATCGCCTTCACCCACACTCCTGAGAGCGGCGAGGAATACTATACATTCGTCAACGGCCAGAACACATCTCAAGGCGGAACTCACCTAACCGCATTTCGTGAGGCGCTCGTCGCCGTCATCCGCGGTTTCTATAAAAAACAATACGAACCCTCTGATATCCGCGCCGGGATCGAGGCGGCTGTCTGTGTGCGAATCATGGAGCCGGTGTTCGAATCGCAAACGAAGACCAAGCTTGGATCCGCCGGCATTGCGCCGGATGGTGAGTCGCTGCGCACCTTTATTGGGAATTTCCTCAAGACCAATCTCGATAACTATCTCCACAAAAACCCGCAGACTGCCGAAGCGATTCAGAAGCGGATCATGGCCGCCGAGCGCGAGCGCAAGGATCTCAAGGGCATTCAGAAGCTTGCCCGGGAACGCTCGAAACAAGCGAAGGTTCATAACAAAAAACTCCGAGACTGCCGCGTGCGCTACGACAGCAAACACAAGCGGCGTGAGGAATCCACGCTCTTCATCACCGAGGGCGACTCCGCCTCCGGTTCCATCACCAAGAGCCGCGACGTGGAAACGCAGGCCGTCTTCTCGCTGCGCGGCAAGCCGCTTAACACCTACAGCCTGCCGCGCAAGATCGTTTATGAAAACGAAGAGTTCGCCCTGCTCCAAGCCGCACTCAACATTGAGGACGGCATCGAGTATTTGAGATATAACAAAGTCGTCATCGCCACCGATGCCGACGTGGACGGCATGCACATCCGTCTTTTGCTTCTCACATTCTTCCTCCAGTTTTTCCCTGAAATGATCCGCGATGGTCATTTATGGATCCTTCAAACTCCGCTCTTCCGGGTCCGCAACAAGAAGGAAACGATCTACTGCTACGACGACGACGAGCGCAAGAAGGCAATGGCAAAGCTTGGTAAAGCCGCCGAGATCACACGCTTCAAGGGCCTCGGTGAAATCTCACCGGACGAGTTTTCCTTCATGATCGGCCCCGACATGCGCCTCGACCACGTGGAATATGAGGAAGGCAAAGGCGTGAAGGAATTGTTAGCCTTCTACATGGGCAAGAACACCCCCGATCGCCAAGACTACATCATCGAGAACCTGCGGGACGACGTGGACAAGCAGATCGAAGTGGCGGTGGCGTAAAATTCTCACAGCTCCTCAGAGAACATCCATCACCACAAAGGGATCGTAACAGTCACTTCTGCGGCCTCCACATCATTCGTCAAAATCATATTTGGAATTTCAGTCTTCACTCGCTTAAGTCCACTTCTGGATCCACGGTAGTTCATCAGTTCGTAAGCTAGCGAGAGAAGCAGAGGGTTTCTGTCTCTGCCGATTCCACGGAGGGCCTCTTCTTCAGTTAGGCTGTTTGGAAGCGTTCCGGGGCTACGGACTTCGATTCGGTCATCGAAAATGAAGAGCTTCACCGAATCCGCAATGAAGTAGTCGCGGTGAACCAGAGCGTTGACGAGAATTTCTTCGAAAACAAACAGAGGGATTTCCGATTTACCGGAATCGTTGAACCCCGTCCCTCCTTCCTGGATTCGACCGTTCCAACGGCTGAAGAAGGCCATGCCTTGTTCGTATTGGCTTTGTAGAGTCCCTTCGAAACGCCGACTATCACGGTATTCGTTACCTCCTCGGTCCGTTCCCTTGAACCAGACCGCTTTGATCGTAAATTCGGGAAGCAACACCGACGGGCGTTTGCCGAAAAGCATAACGGCAGCCAAGCCAAGTTGGTTGCCGACCATCAGTCGAATGCCTTGGAGTTGCCGGGTTATTTCCTCCTCATTATCTGAGAGGTTTTCGCTGGGAAACTTCTCGTTGTAGAAAGCATGTAGGGCAACTAGATCTAAATCAGCAACATTTGTTCCAGGAATAGCGCTGGCATCTGCATACGTGACGTGACCACCTGCAAAAAGACGGCGGAGTTCCGTCCGTTCGGTAACTCGGCGCTTATCCGCTCCCTTCTTAACCCAAAACTGCTTGTCCTTGTCCTGATAGGGCTTGTCCGCCCCATCCGGAACTTCGATTACCGCCACCATTCCTTCCGTGGTGGAGACATTGAAGGTTAGAACGGAGCAGGGCGGATTGATGTTCTGTGAGCAGGCATTCGAAATGGTGTTTGCAAGTGAAAGAACGGCTTCCGCAGAGAGTCCGACAATGTTCCCATCATCATTCACGCCGATAAAGATCTTGCCGCCGCGGGTATTGAGAAAAGCCACGATTTCCTTAGCAAGATGGTCTTGCCCGTCGACCTGCCGCTTGAATTGGCGAGTGCTGTCTTCCTGATTCAGGAGTTCTTCCCTCAGAGTGAATTCGTCCATTGGCTATAAATTTTTTGACGTTGTTTGAAGGCTTGTGCGCCGCCTTCCATGATAGAAACAATCGCATCCCTCGTTGCGGATGAATCGAGACTTCCTGACGTATGCCCATAGCTGCCTTTGGCTATTTCACGGCATGAGTGAACCAATTCGGCATCACCCAACACTGGGATATTCGGATTGTGCGTGGCGATGATGAATTGACTTCGCATCTTCCCGGACAAAAGCGGCTCGACCACATGCCGAAAGATTGTTTCGTTGTCGAGATCGTCCTCGGGTTGATCTACAAGAAAGACAGGATGGCCTTCCAGCGACATCAGCAATTGCAGGAGCGCGGTAGCCCTCTGCCCTAATGAAAGATCCTGAATTTGCACCTCATTGAACCAGATAAACCGTTTGTCGGGAACTCGGTAAGTAAGGATTTCCGCCAGATTTTCATCAAGGACTGTATTGAACTTGGCCACGTCGGCAGAACCGCCGAGCAGGTCATTGATTTCACCCCGCCGTTGAAACATGGTGAATCCATTTGAAAAGGTTTCTACCAGTTTCTCACCGGAAGTGCTCCGAAATCCCGTTCCTGCAAATTTAGCTTTAAGAAAGCTTCGGAACTCCTCCCGATTCCCCTCAAACTGGATGGAGAGGCGCAACGCCGACGGCAGCGGTTCGCTTTTGATACTGAGTTCTTGAAATTCCTCTCGGTGCCATTCCCGCCAGAGATCATGCAAGGACCGTGCGGCGTCCTCGACTTGAGCGAGTGTCTGCGCTGACATTTCCTTCCGGTTTCCAGCGGCTTTAAGCAGTTTCACAAGCTGTTCATGGCGGGATTTGCGGGCGCGGAACTCCTCCAAATTCAATCCCGGTGCATCGATATCCCGCTGCAATGCTGCGAACTCCTCCTGAAGATCACGCTCCTTCTCCATCACGGCGATTAATACCTGGCGGAGTTTGGCTAACAAGCTATCCATGCGAGCAAGAACCGCCACATCGTCTGCACGAATTGCATCAAATTCGGCGGTTGATACTTCCAAGGTGTTTGCAAGTTCCGCCAAGACCTCACTCTTAAGGACAGGCCATTCCCAAGCGAGTTTTTCCCAGTCCTCTGGGGGTAGCTCGAGCTTATTCCTCAGAACACTCAGATGACCTGTGAATTCGGCGAGATTTCGCTTGTCCGCATCGAAAGTTGTTAGGCGTTCCAGTTGTTTTTCCACGCCTTTGTCGCGATAGACGGCGAGTTGGTGGCGCAGACGCTCCTCTTCCTGGGCATACTCTTGTTCCTTTTCGCTGGCTCGCAGCACTGAGCGCCATGAATCGACCGCCTGCTTCACCGCAGAGATTCTCGATTCCTCCAAAGTTCTCTCCTCCACCGGACGACGACCGATCAGTTTCGAAAAAAAGTCGTCCTCAAATACGGGATGGCGATGCCCCAAATCCTTCTGGCCGAAATAAAGCAGACCGGGCAGAATGTCTGTCGGACGAAGGCGTGTGTCTTTTCCTTCCAAACGGACGAAAGGCTCATATCCTAGAGGGCGGCGGATTTCGAAGTTGAACCCGTTGGCTGTTTTCCCAGTGACAGAAACCTCGCCTCCGTTGGCCAACATCCCGGAAACCAGTCCATTTTTGTATTTGAGATCTGATTCACCAGGTTCCAGACCGAGACCGAAGCGGAGGCACTCGATCACGCTGGACTTGCCACTTCCACGGGAGCCAATAAGGCAGGTAAGCTGGTCGGAAAGTGAGAATGATTGGCCGTCCAGCAAGCCGCCTCTGAACGAGATCCGGTGTAGGCACGGGTTGGCTTCCCGGACTTCAATCTTGTTGGAGACCCGCTGCCGCCAGTCGTGCAGGGCGAATTTGACTGATTCAAACGTCAGCTCGCCGATTTTCAGATAGCACAGGCGTTCGCTGGTGCCAACTTCGGCAATCACCATCGGGTCCGATCCTTCGACGAACGCTGGCAAGGGCATGGAGGCAGGCCATCGGCTTTGAAGAATATCGGCACGTCTGACTTTCTGGAGGCCCAGCACTCTCTCCCGCCAGCGCTTGCCACAACGTTCGATGACGTGGGTGAGATTGCTGCCGTCGAGCTCCTTGCAAAGTCCGTTGTCACTTTCGATATGGGCGAAGACGACGAAATAGTCGTGGCCGTAAGAATCCAATGCCTCCAGACAACCGCAGAGATCGTCCTTGGTTCGGCAGCCCTCGTTCGGAATGCCGACGAATTGGCTGTCGATGAAGCGCTTGATGCGGTCATCGTTCTGCTCGTTTATCACCCAGCCCTCTGAGTTGAATACAATCAAAGTGTGCGTACCGCCACCTCCTTCCTTGACGCCGAGTTCCACTCCTGGGAGAACCAAAATACCTTCTTTCGCACCTAATTTCCGAAGATTTTTGTATTCGTCACGGTCAAAGATGTTGTGATTTGTCACGACCGCGACACGAACTTCCTCGCTTTTGAGCTTGGCGATCCATTCTTTGGAAAATTCATTCTCCCTTCCCGAATATTCAGCACGAAAGCCACGGGACTGTCCGGGATCCTTTAGCGTATGGAGATGGAAGTCCGCACGGACCCATTCGGCACCACGTTCAAATGCGGCTAATTCGGTCTCGCTCATGGCGCGGAGAATAAGTAGATTCGGTCATTCAGGCGAGGAAGGATTTAATCGTTCTCGATTTCTTTGGAGGTGGACACTGATGGGCAAGCAGATCGAGATGGCCGTAGCGCGATTTGTCGCGGCGGTTTGTGACAGCCGCTGACACCGCAATGACGAGCCTAGCAGCCTGTCGGACTTAGAAGCACGACATACAGTGCCTGGTGTTCGCCCAACTTCAATCCATGGTGGTTAAATGTCATATGTTAGCTAACAACCAAACGGCTGTTCCAATATTTCCCGAAATTCCACAAAACCGACCACAACATGCAAGCGACTTCGGATTGAAATT
>JAYVNE010000076.1:0-17244 GCA_043758615.1 Akkermansiaceae bacterium | reverse complement strand
GCGCCATAGGATGCTGCCTGGGTGAGGATTCCGAGGAGGCATGAAATGATCCACCTCCCCATAATCCCGCCGCAGCGGATGTTGACTTCAGCCCTTGAAAAGTTCCGCTAAAGTCTGAAACTCCGCCTATGGCCGAGCCCGATCTCTTTTCCTCTCCCCCGCCTCCCGCCCCGGCGGAGCGCATCCACGAGCTCCGCTCCTCGCTGGATCACCACAACCACCTTTATTACAACAAGGCGGCTCCGGAAATCACTGATGCGGAATATGACAAGCTCTTCCGAGAGCTTGAGGAACTGGAGAAACAGCATCCCGAACTTCACGATGCGAACTCACCCTCTTTGCGCGTGGGAGGCGCTCCGATTGATGGATTTCAGCAAATCGAACATGCCGTCCCAATGCTGAGCATTGACGATTTGTTCGAACTCAGCCCTGAAGCGGTTGATAAACTCACAAAGGAAGAGGTGGCAAAATCGGGTGCTCAATGCGCAGAACACGAATTGCGACTTTTCTATCAACGCCTTCAGAAAAATCTGAAGCGCGAGAATATTGCAGTTACCGTGGAGCCAAAAATCGATGGGGTCGCAGTGTCCCTGCTCTATCGGGACGGTAAACTCGCTTACGCCGCCACCCGAGGCGACGGCCAAGCGGGTGACGACGTGACTCACAACGTGCGGACGATCCGAAGTATCCCGTTAGAGTTAAAAGCCCTTGAAGCAAAGATGATGGTTCCAAGCCTGCTCGAGGTTCGCGGCGAGATCTTCATGCCGAACGAAGCCTTCGCAGGACTCAATGCAGAACGCGACGAGGCAGGGCTTCCAACTTTTGCGAATCCCCGGAACTCAGCCGCCGGAACGCTCAAGCTTCTTGACTCAAAAATCGTCGCCCAACGCCCGCTCGCCTTCCTCGCCCACGGACTGGGTGCCTATGAGGGAACCCCGTTAGAAACTGAACATCAATTCCATGATCTATTAGAATGCCTCGGTATCCCGGGCAACCAACCGATCCTTACCGCCTCCACGCTGGATGAAGTTCTCCAAGCCGTCGCGCAAATCAATCACGATCGGCAAGCTCTCGATTACGGCACCGACGGCGCAGTCATCAAAGTTCTCAACCGCGCCGAACGCGAGCAACTGGGCTTCACCTCACGCGCCCCTCGCTGGGCCGCTGCTTACAAATTTCTGCCAGAGCAGAAGGAAACCACACTGAATAATATCATCATCCAAGTCGGCCGCACGGGCGTCCTAACACCCGTCGCCGAGCTCACGCCCGTTCTCATTTCCGGGTCCACCGTCTCCCGTGCGACGCTGCACAACCAGGACGAGATCGACCGTAAAAAAATCCAAATCGGCGCGACTGTTTTAATCGAAAAAGCCGGTGAAATCATTCCCGCAGTGGTCAAAGTCACGAAGGCCGTGGCCGGTGTCCCCGTGTTTTCCATCTTCGATCACGTCGCAGGAAAATGCCCGTCCTGCTCCGGCCCGATTTCACAAGAGGAAGGCTTCGTCGCTTGGCGCTGCACGAACTTCGAATGCCCCGCCCAAGCGGTCACAGGGATCAAACACTTCTCCGCACGAAAGGCTTTGGATCTCGATGGCCTTGGTGAAATCGTCGCCGAAGCCCTCGTCCGCCATGGCCACTGCACGACCCCTCTTGATCTTTTTAAACTCACGGAAGACACGCTGGCAAATCTGAATCTTGGAACAGAAGAAGCGCCTCGGCGGTTCGGAGAGAAAAACGCCACCAAGGTTCTATCCGCTCTCGAAGCTGCGAAATCCAAGCCACTCCACCGCTGGCTCTTCGCGATGGGTATCCGGCAGTTAGGTGAATCCGCCGCCAAGGAGCTTTCCAGAATATTCCTGAAATTTTCAGAACTCACAACAAACCCGCTTCTTTCTGAAATAGCAGAGAAAGGAACTAAAGAAAATTGGATCAAGGCCTATCCGGTTAGCCCTAAGAAGGAATCGATAAGCAAATCGGAGAAGATTCGAAGACAAGAGATCGTGAGTGACTACAAACCTGTTATTACTCGCCTGACTGAAAAACTTGCACCCTATAATATCAGCCCGGATCTCGGCGGAGTTGCTGCACTGAACGTCCTAAACTACTTCCAATCAGAAGCTGGCGAACAGGTAATCAAGCGACTCTCAAGCCTTAATATTGATCCAATTTCAGACAACTATCTTCCAACAGCTTCTGAAGCAGATTTATCGGCTCTACCCCTCTCCGGAAAAACCTTTGTTATAACGGGCACTCTAAGTATGGACCGTAATGACGCTAAGGAACTCATCGAAAGCAAAGGAGGCAAGGTTAGCAATTCTATATCCGCTAAAACTCACTACGTTCTCGCAGGAGAAGGCGGCGGATCCAAAAAGGCCAATGCCGAAAAAATTGGTGTTCCTGTAATAGATGAGACGATGTTCAACCAACTCTTGGAGGGCAAGACAAACTGAAAAATCGAAGCATTCTGATTTTAACTGATGGTCAATACCGAACGCCAAATTAAAAGTTAAATTGGAAAATTACTGCCAGATTCACAGAGCGGAAACGAACTGAGACTCGGTTAAGAAGCGAGGGCCTTTCCCTGACCGCAGTCGATAAATTAAGGCGCTAGAGAGACCAATGCTGCATTCTAAGTGAATTTTCATTTGTTCGTCGATTTTTCCCACGCGGGCGTTTTCACCCCTCTTTTGACGGCCGCTTGGTCAATGAGTTCCATCAACTCTTTAGCTTCTTCTTTGGTTTTGGTGTTTTGATTCAAAAGATCTGAGACTGATTTCAACTTCTCTTTGTTATCGGATATGTGTGTAGCTATTGTTTCGGCGATTCCCGGATAGTTTGCCGCAATATTGCTATATTTGTTTTGAGCTTCTGAGAGCGCGTTGTTTTCCGCGATCATTTTTACATATTTGGCTCGTAGAACCGGATCTTTGACATCCTCTGGAGCTTTTCCTGAAACTCCACCATCAGGCGGTAGAAGGTTCATCCATGTTTGGCCTTCGGGTTTGGTGTGGGTCTTTAAAAATTGATGGATGATGATCAGGTATTTCACCCTTAGTTGAAGACGAACCTCATCTGATATGGAGCGATCATGATCGATTGCTGATTTGCAACGCATGAAAATTTGACTATCGTCTTCCATCTTGAGGCTTCCAAACATTTCAAGTGATTTCCCGAGGTAGTCTTGAGCGCGAACAGTGCTTGAGAGCATGAGCATCAGGGCAAGAAAATTTAGGATTGTTTTACTTTTCATAATTACGGAACTGTTGGATCGTTAATTGCTGCTGAAAATGGCCCCGCACCTTTTTGGATGGATACGGTTCCTGCCGAGTCGCACTCATTATGATGAGTGATTGTTGTAAAATGCTTCGCTTTCATCGTGCATGCCAAGGATTCCATCTGGATCGTCTGGGATGGCAGCAGCGTCGTCATCCGCGCTATTGGATGTGAACTCAAGGGTGTAATCGTAGTCGGGTTTTGGATCGTCCCTGTAAGTTGGATTCGTCCCAATATGGACTAGTGACACCGTGTATTTTGCTCCCTTGGGGAGATGAAATGTGTCTGTTTGGGTTTGCCCGTAATGACGATTTGAACGCTCACGAACTTGGGTGTCGCCTTCTACCGGCTGCAATTTGATGCGGTATTTCTCAGAATGGCTACCGCTATGGTCCCCAAATTCCACGTCCACCGATATCGTTCCGCCAGGAGGAGGTGTGTGATCGTTGGGGTCCTTTGGATTACTTCCCTGATTGACTTCCACATCGTCATTTACTCCGTCCCCGTCGGTGTCAACGTTGGTCGGACTCGTGCCGTAGCTCGATTCCTGCCCGTTGGTGAGGTGGTCTCCATCGGGATCCGCGTTGGCATCATTATTGGGATTTGTGTCGGTAGAATTATCCACCTTGGCATTGAAGTTATATTGGATCTCCCAACCGTCGTCCATACCGTCGTCGTCGGTATCGGGCTGCCTTGGGTTGGTGAGATAAATGTTGAATTCCTGTGCCGTTGTCAGGCCGTCATAGTCGGGATCGTCCGACCACGGAAAACTCGCTGAATTGGCGACAAACGGATCAAAGCCCTTGTCCATGAATACGAATTCCAATTGGTTTGCCAAGCCGTCACCGTCAGCATCAAGAAGGCCATCCGCTGGGTTGTTAGGTTCTAGCCCGTGATCGACTTCCCAGTCGTCCCACATCCAGTCTCCATCACTGTCCATTTTCAGGGGATTACTTGAATAAATTAGTACCTCCTCACCATCGGTGAGAGTGTCGTTATCAGAGTCTGCTTCGTAAGGATTGGTCCCATAAGTGATGACCTCCGCATAGTCGTTCAGTCCGTCGCCATCCCAGTCGGCATCACTGAGACTGGTGAAATAGACATAGAGCTCATCGCTATCTGAAAGACCGTCACCATCGGTGTCGGCAAGATGGGGATTTCCGCCGTACCACGACTCATAAATATTAGTGACCCCGTCGCCGTCGGGATCTCCACTCGCTCCGTTATCCGGATTTATCGAACCATCATCTCTTGGGTCAAGATTGTTCGCAATTTCCCAATCATCGCTCAATCCGTCTCCATCGGTGTCCCACTTCAGCGGATCTGTATCATGCAGCGTAACTTCGTCGATGTTGCTCAGGCTGTCGCCGTCGTAATCATCTCCTTCAGGATCGGTGCTGGGAATGTAGGCCTGTTCAAGGCGAACGAATAATTTGTCGGTGGATGATGTAAAGCCGTAGCTGTTGACTCCTCCTCCGTATTCGACAACCGGAGCGAAATGCCACTCCTTGAGATCAAGCGACCATTGAAAAAAGTCGGTTCTATCTGCAAGTCCGTTCCAATCGGCATTCCAGGTTCCAGCGGTTCCTTGCGTAAGTAAAATCTGAGTTTCCGCAAAAAGTTGCTGGCACACGACCGAAACCACTGCGGAAATTTGAAGAAATCGGGAAAGTGGTCTCACTGGGCCTTGCTCCCTTCTTTTTTTTGTCCGGAAGAAACTGGCTGGTCACGCTTCCAGAATTGAATCTTCACATCTTTGGGGACTGGAGGATTTGCCAGCAGGTAAGCTCTTCGCTCGGCTTCGGCTTTAATTCTGGCGTGATAGGCAGCTTCCATTCTGGTGCCTTCGATTCGGTAGAGGGTGTGCAGCCCTTCGATCAACTCGACGGCCTCCCGGTTCGCGGTGTCTGCCTCGGTAATGACGAAGGCAGGGCCACCGGTTGCAAGATCAGGGAATTTGGGGATTTCAGGGGTCTTGTATTCCCTGTCTTGTTTTGCCAGCCATTTAGTTCTTTGTTGCGTGTCCTCGTTGCCAAGTGCCATCAAGAGGCCGTATTGCCTGACTTCGCCATCCTCCCCTTTCACCTGATAAGTGGCGAAACCGGAGAAGCAGTTGAAGTCCAGATTTGACCATGCAGAGATTTCGTTTTTCAGCACGCCGCTGGGATAGCACCGGAGAAGCGTCCGCGAGTGATCGTAAACCGTTGCGGAAACGAAGATGAGCTCGGTTGACTGGTAGTGCTCATGAAGCTCTGCCATTCGTGCCTGAACCGCTGGATCATCTGGGGGCAATGCCGGTAATGGCGGTGGCGGATCGGGTAATTTGGGGTCTTTTACCAACTGGACAGTAAAATTGATCATCCCTTTCACTGGCGGCAAGCCAGTCATTTCAGGTGCTTCTTCAACCCTCATCTGGTGGGTGACCGTGCTCTCAACAGTCAATTTCAGCGGTTTCGGCGGAGGGTAGGCTCCGTAGGAGTGCCATCAGCAATCGGGCCGGGAATTCCGGTTCAAGCGAGGCATCGTTCTGGGCGTTGAGTGTGCCTGCCGACAGGTAGAGGGTGACCGCCCAAAGTGGGCCAGTCCTGAATAAGGCGTTCATTTGCAAATGAGTGGGGAAGTTGACAGATGGTGGCGACGACAGTCGAAAAGCGCTATGACCCTCGTTGCCTATCAGGCTTTTTGGCTCCGCACAACCCATTTTCTGCGGCATTTTTGTGAGATTGCTCACAAGTGTGAGCTAATTAGCAAATTCAGATGGATATTTTCTTCGCTCTATGCGCTACGACCGCGCTCAGAATATCATTGGCTCACGCGTTCGCTCCCTACGGTCTAAGCTTGGCTGGACACAGGCTGATCTTGCCCGGAAGTGCCAAATCAAGGGTTTCGACATCAGCCGAACAGGAGTTTCACAGATCGAAAGCTTCTTCCGCCGTGTCACCGATCACGAAATGGTTTTGATCGGAAGAGCGTTGCGAGTGCCAATCGCTGATTTAGTCCCCAAACGGCTTCCTCCTTGGGAAGGACGAAAAAACAGGGAAGAAGAACCCTGAAAGGGAGGAGCAATTGATTGGTCGCTCCGGTATTCACGGTAGTGCCTTGATTCGCAGGAATTGCAGCGTAGGCCATCAAGAGACAGGCAGTCATCTTGACTTTAAGGTTACCTTACGGAAATCGATCTGAATTTCTGCTAGGCTTTCCGCCTTTGTAACTCATTGAAATGGAGGAAGTACGAGGACTGGGACTCGAACCCAGGACCAATTGATTAAAAGCCAACTGCTCTACCAACTGAGCTATCCTCGCCTTCATTTCCCACATGCGGGGGCGGGACAATTAGGAGCGAGGCAAGCGCTTGGCAAGCTGATTATTACGAAAAACCCGAACAATCTGAAATTAAGCCGCTCGCGACTGACGGCGAACGTCCTTGTCGCAAGGAATCAAGACCCGTTGCGCTTTGGAAGATGCCATTGCCACGCTGGGTTCTTTTCGAGCTGCTCTTTTAGCTCTGGAGATTCAGCGGCCATCGCCTCAAAAATATAGGGACTGATGACCATGAACTGGAGCATGAGCGCACCAAAGAACACGAAGACCAAGACGATGAGGCGCTCTGGCCGGAGCGGCACGGAAGTCACTTGGTGGCCACCTGCGTAATCCCAAAGTGGACGCCCGAGGCGCTTCGCAGTGAAGTAGCTGAGCACTTGGCAGAACAACGAAAGCAGGCCCCAGCCAAAGCCGATGCCAGTGAAAAGCACGCGTGCCGAGCGGCGAGTGGCCGCCGCTAAATTCAAAAGCGAGTTATCAAGATTGGTTACCTTGAGACCGAGCAACCATTTTCCGGGGGTGCTGCCGAAATGTTGGATGAAGAAAATTTCCAGAATGAACCACGGGATGTAATGTGAGAAAACAATCCAAGTGTTGCCAAGGGTGCCCCGAATATCGCGTCCTGTCGCCCACATGACGATCCACCAAATACCGGCGTAGAGCGAGAGGTCGAACCACCGCGCCCAGAACCGCCTGCCAAGCAATGGGGAGGGACTCGGCTGAGGCGGCGGCCCAACATCCGAAGAGGCGACAGCCTCGGGAAACAAGGACGGCGCTTGATACGGCCGAGTGATTTGAAACTCGCGCTTAAAGAGGTCGATCTCGCCCAGCGGCATCCAGTTAGGGAGCCCCTCATGCCACGCCTGGGTCGTCGGCTCGAGTTGACCATCCTCGATCTTATGGCGGATTTCGTAGTCGTGGATAGGGCCGGTTTTTTCCCCGTTGCGGATAAGCCAAATGTCCATGTGTTAGAGGTTCCGCAGGGATTTCGCTGCATCGCTGCGGGCTGCGAAAAATGCAGGGACCAGCGCTGCGAGCGAGCAAAGAATGAAGGCCATGAGGGCGATGATCGCTTGCTCCAGTGGATTGTTATAAGCTGGCAAAACGCCAAAGCCAGTGAAATTTGCCGCAAATGGATCAAAGCCTAGACCCCGAAAAATCCCTTGAACCTCACCGCGGAAGTGAATCACCAAACGACCGAGGCTCACCCCGAGGATCGCTCCTAACACGCCGAGGATCATTCCCTGATAGAGAAAAACCCGCACGATCTGGCCGGGCGCGGCACCGAGCGCTTTCATCACGCCGATTTCACGACGCTTCTGGATCGTGACCGTGAACATCACCGCCATCATCGAGAACGCGGAGACGAGCACGATGAATGAAAGGGCGAAATACATCATCACGCGCTGTTGGTTGATGAGCGCGAAAAAAGCCTGATATTGCTCGCCCCAAGTGAGCAACGACCAATCCTTTCCCAAAATCTTCCGCGACGCTGCGGCGACTGGTTCTGCCTGATAGGGATCGTCGAGGCGCAGCGCGATCCCTTGCACGGCATCTCCTAGGCCGGCGAGGTCCTGCGCCAGCGGCAGAGGCACGAAAAGATCGGGGGTGACCGCCATCTGGGACGCTTGATAGACACCGACGATCTCGGCTTCCTTCGGCAGGACGATGCTCTTAAGTCCCTTGAGCGTCTCACCGTCCATTTTTTCCACATCCGTAGAGTTGAGATCGGCGATGGATTTTTCGACGAGAGCTTTGTTCGCTGCCGTGAAATGATAGGTTTTAGAGGGCTCATCTTTTTCACCGGACTCCATGGCCAAAAGCAGGGCGTCTAGCAGATCCATCTCCGGCTGGCGGATAGGTTCCAAGCGGATGGCATCGAGGGCAGTGTAAATGCGGGTGAGCGTGTCGATAGAAAGGGTCGATGTCTCACCGTGAACTTCCCAAGTGTTTTTAAGTGATTCGGTGGATTGGCTCCATACCTCGGCAAAAGCTTCCCGCAGAGGGGGCTTTTCCGTCGCTTTGTAGGCGTGCATGACTTGCTCGAAATTCCGCGTCGAGTAGAGTCGGATTTTTTCCCCGACTTGAAGCTGGAGTTGGTCGGCGAGAATCGAGGAAATGACAACTCGGTCATCGATGCCGAGGTCTGCCGTCGATTTCGGGAAATTGGCGAGGTCAAGCATCTGGGCGATGCCTGTAACCTGGGCCGGGTCCGAGGTATCAATGCCACGGAAGAGCACCGGGCGTTGCCAAGACTGCACATCGACGATGACGTTATCCGACACAAAAGCGGTCGCCGTTAGGACATGCGGGAGCGATTGGGCTGTTTGGACGGCTTTACGCCAATCGGTGAGCGGAGCCCCTCCGAAGCCGCCGCCTTGCTGACGCATGAGAATATGTGGAGTGAATCCGAGCAGGCGGCTTTTCACGTTGCGCTCAAGTCCGGCATAAACGGCCATGACGACCACCAAGACCAGCACTCCTAACATCACGCCGACAAGCGAGATCAGGGTGAATGAGGACAGCATGGAGCGGCGCGGGTTGAGGTAGCGCCGGGCGAGGAGAAAACTAAAGGAACGACGTTTGATGCCGCTAGGTAACCCGTGATCGGCTGCGGGGCAAGCGCTAGTGATACCGACAGCCGAAGCACCGCAGGCAACGGAAACCGAATGGGGTCGGGCGCCCTTAAGAGAACGAGAACCTCGTAACGGGACTCAGCGCGATCGATACCGTGGAAGGCGTGCTGATCCGGATGGATGCTAACTGGCTCGTTCTGAACGAGCCCTATTATGAAAACTGGATCCCCACCTCCAAGGTGATCATGATCCACGCGAGAAAATAATCGGAACCCACGTTCTCCAAGCCCAGGCTCCCGTCACTTTCTATCAGGCCAAATGGCTTTGAGTAAGGCGGCAAGACGGTAGCCGGCTTTGGAGAGCTCGGTAGCGACCACATCGCGGGATCTAACTGCGTAGTCATTGGGTAGAGTGATAATCCACTCGAAGTGCTCTTCGTGCTTTTCGTCCTTCGGAACAAGAAAGCGATCTCTGGGGGAAATCCCCTCGAAGCATACTTTTGATAGAGACAGGGTGTCATTGGCCCACTGTTCGGGCCACGTGACTACCGGGCCAGTGGCGTCCCACTCGGGCTTTGAGGGTTTGTTTTTCATAATGAACGCCGTAAACTCCTCGCTGCCTGCCTGGTCGCGGGCCAACTTCACCGTTTGAGTGTCCCAGTAACCGTGAAGGGGACTGCCGCTGCGGGTCTTGATGTGAAAACGGTTAGCTCCCGCATCCGGCAGCCCCTTGGCACCGGTTTCGGGATTTACGAAATGATCTTTCTCATCCACATAACTGCATCCGACATGGAGCGGTTGATGGAGATCACCGATGAGGTGGGCAACGAGCATGAGGGCCACTCGCTTGTTGATCTTCATGGGGTTATCACTCTTGTCATCCGGAGCTTGGAGAACCTTAATGCAAGCACGCAGTGTATGGATGATGTCGTGTTGATTCGTTCCGGTGATTCCGTCGCGATAGGCTTTTTCCTGAAACGGAATATCGCAGTAATGATAACTATGGTGCTCGGGATTGTTTATAACAAATTCCTTCATCTCGGCATTGAGATATTTTTCAGGGAGCTTCGCACGGTCCGCCCAAGTCGCAGCGCGATCAAGGCCTTCGTCTTTTCTCAGAAGCATGTGGACTTCCTGATCCGCTCGCGTGCCGTTCAAGTAGTGTTGGGCGATTGTGCCGATCACTTGATGGCCAGCGTTCCCGTAGCCGTAGGCATTTCCTTGGAGCATGTAGCAAGCGGCGGAAATGAGAAGCAGGAGTGTCTTTGTCATCATCAGGTAATTTGAAATTAAACGAACCGCATTTAGTCTCCTATGGATTTGCCTTCCCGTATCCAACTATTAGCGGAATTTCGCAAGTCGTTGGGATATTTGCCTTGACCACGGTGTAGCGACCTTCTGCTAGGTTTTGGTGCCTCCATCACCTGACAATGATTGCGCGCGGCGCTGGCTTGAATGCCTCGTCCTCTGCTTTTGGCGGATTGGGATCGGGCACCGGCCTGCCTTTTGGCGGAGAGATCGGTATCGGTGGTTTTTCAAAAATTAGCGACTCTTCCCTTTTTTTCTCAAGCTGTGGGTGGGTAATATCGACCCCGAACCGAGCGTCAAAAAACTCAAACGCTCGAACCGCCCCAAAAACAAGGGCACAGGAAACGAGCAGCAGCAAGAGCGCCGAGACTCCTCCTCCACGTGGCTCGCCCCGCGACAAGGGCTGAGGGGGCGCCGATCTCTCTGCCGTTAGAATGGGTCGTAACGGATCGCCCTCATGATAGGCTGCTGGTTTCAGTGCATCCAGCCATGGATCTGCCTCCACATGCAGGAAACCACTGTATTGAGCGAGAAAACTTTTTGCATATACGGGGCTGGCGAACCCTGAAAAATTCTCCACTTCAAGTGCCTCGATGGCAGAATGCGGCAAGCCCGTTCGGAACACGACATCATCGACGGTCAGGCCCGCTTTTTCGCGGGCCATCCTCAAACGTATTCCGATTTGTTCAGGGTTATTTTCCAAAAGCCGATAAGATGACGATACAAAAGCGTTTGCCGCGGCGCAAGCCCGAGACGCCGCAAAGCACATGAAATGATCGGTGCCCGCGCGACCCACACCCCATCTGCATTCTGGCTTGATACTTGGCAGGTAAGACTCAACTCTGAGCCCTCATGTCCGCTGCTGTTCAACACACTCTCGCTGGCCCCGCCACTCTGGAAGGCACCTCCCTCCACACGGGTCAAAAGGTCACGCTCACTCTCAAACCCGCGCCAGAAGGCCACGGCTTTAAGTTCCGCCGCATCGACCTGCCTGATCAACCGTTCATTAACGCGGATGTGGACAAGGTGCAAACCGTCGAGCGAGCGACGACTCTAGCAGAAGGATCGGTCAAGGTTCACACGGTGGAACACGTTATTTCCGCTCTCACCGGCATGGGAGTGGACAATGCGCTGATCGAAATGGACGCGAATGAGCCGCCCATCGGCGATGGTTCGTCGCGGCCATTCGTGGAGCTCATCAAAAAAGTGGGACGACTCGCCCAATCCGCGCCGCGCAAGGTATGGGAGATCCGCGAGCCCATCCATTTGGAAACCGGCGATGGCACGCTCATCAGTATTTTCCCGTGCAAGACCTTTAAAGTTTCCGTGACCAACGTCGGCCCGGAAGGACGTTTCACCCAATATTTTTCCAGCGAGGTGACTCCAGAGCTCTATGAAAAGGAAATCTGTGCCGCGCGGACTTTCGTTTATTACGAGGACGTGAAGCCCTTGCTCGAAAAAGGCCTGATCAAAGGCGGCTCGCTTGAAAGCGCGGTGGTGATCCGTGGCAATGAAATCATGTCGAAGGAAGCCATGCGCTTTCATAATGAATTCGCCCGCCACAAGGCTCTGGACCTCATCGGAGATCTGATGCTTTCCGGGATTCGTTTCTTCGGTCACGTCATCGCGGTGAAACCCGGTCACGGGCCTAACACGAAGATGGCATCCACGCTAAAAACCGAGTATGCACGCATGCGCTCCATGGTGCCTGCTCCCGTTTCGATTCCGGATGGGGAAAGCGTGTTAGATATCAATGAAGTCCTGAAAATTCTGCCGCATCGTTATCCCTTCCTGATGGTGGACCGCATCGTGGATTGCCTGGGTGACAGCAAGTGTACCGGGATGAAAAACATCACGATCAACGAGCCCTACTTCGCGGGTCACTTCCCCGGCCACCCCATCATGCCCGGGGTCCTGCAGCTTGAAGCAATGGCACAGGTTTCCTCCGTGCTGATGCTCCGCAAGCCCGAGAACTCCGGTAAAATCGGCTATTTCATGAGCGCAGACAACGTGAAATGGCGGCGTCCGGTTTTCCCCGGAGATACGCTTTTCATCGAAACAGAGATCATCAAAATGCGGGGCTCTATCGGCCAGACCCGCTGCCGCTGCCTTGTCAATGGCGCGGTCGCTTCCGAGGCAGAACTCAAATTCGCGCTGATGGATCGGTGAAGATGTTGATGGTTGAGAGTTGATGGTTGATAGAAAAGAGGAAGAGCGAAAACAGATCCGCACAACCCTAAAACTCCGTCCCTCTCCACCGCCTCTTGATCTTCCCTCCTACTATCAACAATCAACTCTCAACCATCAACTCTCTTCTAATGTCCAACGAACGTAAGACTCTCGACGAACGCGCCCAAATGACCGACCTCGAGCGGGTCCGCCACTCCGCCGCCCACGTGATGGCCACCGCCATTTTACGGATTTGGCCGGATGCGCAATTTGCCTATGGCCCGCCAATTGATGCCGGGTTTTACTATGATTTCGAGATGCAACATCGGGTCACGCCGGACGATTTCGAGAAGATCGAGGCGGAGATGAAGAAGATCGCGAAGGAGAACCAGAAGTTTGAATACAAAGCAATTTCACGCGAAGATGCGAAAGCGATGGCGGAAAGCGGTCGCCTCGGCGGGCTAACCGAGCGCCCGGGAAGTCCCTCGCGATTCAAGTTAGATCTGATCGAAAAAATTCCTGAAGGCGAGCAGATTTCCTGCTTTCAGAACGGTGATTTTATCGATCTCTGCGCCGGCCCACACGTCGGCTACACCTCGAAGTGCAAAAACGTGAAGCTCATGTCCGTTTCATCCTCCTTCTATCTGGGAGATGAATCCAAGGGCCAACTCCAGCGGCTTTACGGCACGGCGTTCGAAAACAAGGAAGAGCTGGAATCCCATCTCAACCGTCTCGAAGAAGCGAAAAAGCGCGATCACCGCCGCCTCGGCAAGGAGCTGGGACTTTTTCATATCGATGAGATGGTTGGCCAAGGACTCATCCTTTGGAAACCGAAAGGCGCGCTGGTCCGCCGCTCATTGCAGGATTTCATCACGCAGGAGTTAGACAAACAGGGCTACTCCCAAGTTTACACCCCGCACATCGGAAAGCTTGATCTCTATCGGACCTCCGGCCACTTCCCTTACTATCAGGAAAGCCAGTATCCTGCCATCGCCGAGCGCGACGTCTTGGAAAAACTCGCGGATGAGGACGCCACTTGCGCCACCCTTATCAACGGTCTATCAGATGGAACTTTCGAAGGCTATCTGCTCAAGCCGATGAACTGCCCGCACCATATCAAGATTTACGCGAGCGATCACCACTCCTATCGCGACCTGCCCGTGCGCCTCGCGGAGTTCGGTACGGTTTACCGTTGGGAACAATCCGGCGAGCTCGGCGGAATGACCCGCGTCCGCGGATTCACACAGGATGACGCCCACCTTTTCTGCACGCCGGACCAAGTCGCAGCGGAAGTCACCGGTTGCCTTGATCTCGTGAAAAAAGTGCTCAACACGCTGGGCATGCACGATTACCGCGTGCGTTTGTCCCTTCGCGATCCAGCGTCGGACAAATACGTCGGTGCCCCGGAGAACTGGGACAAGGCTGAGGCAGCGCTCCGACAGGCAGTCCAAACACTCGGCGTGGACTACACCGAAGAACTCGGTGAAGCCGCATTTTATGGCCCCAAAATCGACTTCGTGGTCAAGGATGTGATCGGCCGCGATTGGCAGCTCGGCACGGTCCAGGTGGATTATAATTTGCCCGTTCGTTTCGGTTTGAGCTACGTCGGAGCCGATAACCAGCAGCATGTTCCCGTCATGATCCACCGCGCGCCGTTTGGTTCGTTAGAAAGGTTCACCGGCCTGCTCATCGAACACTTCGAGGGGAAATTTCCGACCTGGCTGGCTCCCGAGCAAGTCCGCGTCATCCCGATCTCCGAAAAAACTCTCGAAGCCGCCGAGGCCGCCACAGCGAAACTCGCCGATGTCGGCGTGCGGGTCTCCTGTGATCGCACAAACGAAAAAGTGGGGGCCAAAATCCGACTCGCGCGCCTCGATCGAGTTCCCTACATGATCGTTCTCGGCCAGAAGGAAGTGGACGAAGGCACCGTCTCCATCCGCCGCCGGGATACGGAAGATCTCACGAATATGCCGCTAGAGGATTTCATCGCCTCCGTGAAATCCGAGATCGCCCTGCGGAGTCTGTAATCCAATTTCCGATCTACCCCTCCCAACTCACCCTTTCGCCACCTTCCCGGTCTCTCATTGGATGTGGAGCGGCGGCGCAGGTTATGGCTGTTTTTCTTTTCGAGAAAAATTTGTGTGAATCCTGATTGCTTGCGCTAGAAACAGTCCAACTCAAACGTTCTAAAGCCATGCCACGCGTCACGATCACCGTTCCTGAGAAAAATGCTCAACCTTACCGTTTTCAACTGGACCGCCAAGTGGTCACCTTAGGCCGCGGCAGTGACAATGACATCGCCATCGAATGCGGCTCAGTTTCCGTCAATCATGCGGAAATGCACCGAATCAAAGGAGGTTATGAGCTGCGCGACGCCGGCTCCACGAACGGCATCAAACTGGATGGGGTTCGTCAAAATGTAATCCCCCTTCGCAGCGGTGCCACCTTGAAACTGGGCGATGTCGCTTTTGATTTCCTACTAACGGAAGAGGAGCTTGAAGCCCTCGCGCGTGAAAAGCCGCCCGAGGAATCACCGATTATCCGCGAGGCAGAGGAGATTTCAAAAAACAAGGCTGCTCCCCGAGCACCAAGGAGGCCCGCCGAGTTTGCCACTTCCAAATCGAGTGGCGTCGGCTTTGGCGCGATTCTGATGTTTATCATACTCGCCGCCGCCGCGTTTTTCGTAGGGCTCGCCATCCGCCATCAGAAGGAGACCGGAAGATCCTTGGTCGAGGACTTGCGCGAGAAATACGCAATCCACAGAACGATCAAAATCCTAGACCCAGCTCCGGCCAGAGAAAAAACCGGGGCGAAGTGATAGAATCCATCAGCCCTATCAGCAACGGTATTCTCTTTTTCGTGGGGCCACCGTCTGTGATCGTAAAGTGAGCGAAGTCCATTGGACCGATCAGGAAACCAAGATAAACTATCAAGTTACTTGTGATTCGACATAGGCCTCATTGCTGGCGTCCAAGACTTCGTCCATCATGGAGAGCAATACTCTATCGATCTAATGCATTCGGAGGTGAAAGCCACTTCCATCCGTAACTCATTCCGCAAGTTTCCACTGGGCAAATTATCATCGTTCAAGGCGATTCTAAAAAGCCTACGCCAACGCTCCGCTGAATTTCATCAAAGAACTGCCTCTTCCGCCTCACTCCGCAGTTAAGGCTGAATTCGCCCTAAATGTATTCGCTTGTCGGATCGGGAATCTCTTCCCGAGTGCAGGACATGAGCGGGATGGACTGCGCCCGCGCACTCTCCAAGGCATCGGCTGGACGCTTGGATTGTTCTCCACGGCCACCGACAACCCATTCGTTCATGAAGTCACCGCCGCAACACCCACACGCGGGAAGAGGGCGCGGAGTTCTTCCGTATCATCCCCGGTAAGCGCCGGGCGGAGTTGGCGAAACCCGCAGCCAAGACCAAGTCCCATTTGAAGGTCGTTTGAACCGCAATTCCATCTTGACGACTTCACCCGTGTTGCTAATTTGACAACAGCTTTCCGAATGAGAATCATCACCAAGCGCCGCATTCTCGACTATGCCAAGCTCCATCCTAACGCTGCCGCCAATCTCTCCGCATGGATCACCGTGGCCACAGCCGCCAAGTGGCAATCCATCGCCCACGTTCGGAAAGTCCTGCCTCATGCAGATCTTGCCACCGTCAGTAGTTCCAAGACCGTCACCATTTTCAACATTGCCGGAAATCACCACCGCCTCATCACTGCCATTCACTACAACACCCGCTGCATCTTCATTCTGAAAATCCTCACCCATGCCGAATATAGCAAGGACCGCTGGAAAAACGATCTCTGATCCCATGAACGCCACCAAACCACTTCCGTCCAGCTTCGCCAAGCTACCCAAGACCTATGAAGCTCTCTGCCGCTTGCATCTGCCCCGCACTCTGCATGACGAAATCGAACTCGAAGCCGTCACCGAGATCATCGACCTTGTGGCAGGCCACACACTCACCAGCGATCAGGCGGATTACCTTGAAACCCTCGCCGAGCTTGCCGAGGCTTATGAATCCGCGAACTACGAGACGCTCCCCGCTCTTTCTCCGTATGAGTTCCTCACTGCCCACCTCAAAAACATCGGCATGACTGCCACCGAGTGGGGCAAACTCATCGGCATCGACCGCTCCACCGCTTCCCGCCTCCTCCGTGGCGAGCGCAAGTTTAACACCACCCACGTCAGAAAAACTGCCGAGGTGCTCAACCTTGAAGCGTCCCTGTTGATATAGCCTCAGACATCCTGACCTACCCATGAAAGCCGTGGATTGGCGGGCATAGGCGAGGAAACCCGATGACCCATGCTGGCGTTTTTTGCGGGCGAGGTGCAGGCTATACAGCCGCGCATCAGGATTTGCGGATTCAATCTCTAGCCGGTCACGGCAAAAGGGGAGCACACGCGCCCTCGCGTGTTGTCCTCGGCGCCCTCGCCGAGGACTGGCTGAAAACAGGACGTGCGATGATTTACCCCGAAAACCCAAGTTCTAGCAGTTTGTCGGACTTAATCGGAACCGAAATTGTCAATATGTGGGAATTTCAATCCGAAGTCGCTTGCATGTTGTGGTCGGTTTTGTGGAATTTC
>JAYVNE010000075.1:0-5912 GCA_043758615.1 Akkermansiaceae bacterium | reverse complement strand
AACTTCACTTCCGTGAGATCAAAATCACCCTCGGCATGGATGTGCTGCGCTGCCAGACTCCCGCGATGGTGGAAAAGGAAGTCATGATGCACGCCGTTCCCCACCGCCCCGGACGAGAGGAACCCCGCGCGAAGAAACGCAGAGCAAAAAACTATCACCTGCTCACGAAACCCCGCCACGAGATGAAAATTCCAGGTCACAGAAACCGTCCCAAAAGCACCCTTAAGTTAGTGCCATTCGGGTCAGAGCCGAATGGCACTATCCACCACCAGAGAGGAAACCGAAGCATTTTCTAACATCTATCATCTCCTCGGTGAGCTGCCCTCCTTGATCACGAACGACGAACGGCGGTTCCACCTGTCGATGATCCATGACATCGCCTTGAAGTTTGCAGGCGAACAAAGTGAACAGTGCGGGCAGGGTTTCGCGCGGAATCACATCGCGCATGCGCAGGACATGGAATCCAGAGTCGGCGATCCCATCGAGCGCGCGCTGTTTCTGGCGAGCTGGAAAGCACAGCACAAACCACCCTCCTGGAGTTAGATGTTTCACTGCAGCCTTCGCATAATCCGAGACATCCCCGCGCAGCTCAAAACGCGCGTGAGCTTTTTGCAAGTCCTGCGGAATGATGCCGGAGCCTTCTGGAAAATACGGAGGACTGCCCGTGATGAGAGGAAATTTCCTCTCCAAAGCAAGCTCGCGAAGATCCCCGTGAGAACAACTCACGCGGTGACGGAGGCCATTGAGAATAATGTTAGATTGAAGGAGGCGATAGCTGATTTCCTGTGCCTCCACGCAGGTGAGCCGGGCGGCAGGCCCCATGCCCCACAGCGTCAACAATCCGACCGTGCCAATACCGGTGCCAAGGTCAAGGTGCTCGGTGACTTTTGGGGAATTTTGCAATGCATACCATGCCGTGAGCACATCATCAATGGAATGGCGGTGGCCGCCCTTGCGCTGGGCAATGAGCCAGCCGGCCGCACTGCCTGAATCGTCCCGCCATGGATCGCGATTGGAGATGCCGTTAGGTCCGGTCAGCGCGTCGAGCGTAATACGCTCGCTGAATTCAGCTTCAAGGGATGCCCTTTCCATTTGCCAACTGTCCATGCTGCAAGTTGGCAAATTTGGTTCGGGCTGTGAGGAGATCATCGCAGGGCATTCTCAGCAGGAGTGCGAAACACAAGAAAGCCCGAATTCGATGAATCATGAAGCTGGAATCGTTTTCTCCGTTGCGTTGAAATTGAAGCTCCCCATGGCTCTTCAATGAAGGAAAATTCACCTTAAAAACTCAGCCACGGAAGATGAACTAACCGGCAAGCCGCCAAGGAAGACAAGTGTTAGATTTAAGGCGTGGCTGCCGCGCAATTTCTTTTCTGAACTTGGCGCTTTTGGCTGCTTAGCTCTGTGACGCTGCGGCGAGACACGGCAACCACGGCCTACACGCTGAATTTTAAGTCATACTAGCAGATAGAGCAATCGACTGGACAGGGTCACGAATGCCTTTTGCGATAGAGATCGCCACTGATCCGAAGAGGCAGAAACGGATTAAGGGAATAGGGAATGCGACGAATTGGCGGGACAATGAGGCATCCGCGCCCCATTCTACGCGGACGAATTGTTTGACTCTCCCATGAAATTTCCCATCGGTTCCATCATCCCGGCAGTTCTTGCATTGTTGCTGCTCTCTGGAGTGGGCACCCTCTCTCTGCACAGCATTGAGCGAATGATCAGCGATTCGGAGCGGGTCAAGCACGCGCATCAGATCTTGGAAGCGAATGAACAGTTGCTGCGTATCATCGGATACGACGGTGTGCGGCATCGCGGATATCTCATCACGGGCGACGAGTCATTTCTATCAGACCACACCCAGGCAATTCTGGATGCCAATGCGACGATCAAGCGTTTGAGAGAATTACTCAGTGGCGAGTCTAGCCAGCAGCACCAGCGTCTAGATGCGCTAGCGGGTATTCTCACCGAACGCCTTGATCTAGCAAAAAGGCATGTTGAATTGAGAAAAAGTGATGGGTTTGAAGCAGTGCAAAAACGCGTCATGACAGGTAAAGGAGAGAAAATGTTATCCGAAATGCTCAGGCTGGCCGGGGAAATAAGAATCGAAGAAACAGCGTTGCTGAGCAAGTGGGAGAAGGAGAGCAGCGCCAGTACTAACAGGACCCGGAATGCAATGATCTTTGGCAGCATCCTTGCGCTCAGTCTTCTCAGCCTTGCTTTATGGCAACACAACTTGCAGTTCAACAAACTCAATCGGGCGGAGAAAATGTTCCGCGGGCTACTGGAATCCGCACCGGATGCGATGGTGATCCTCAACAGACAAGGAATGATCGTGAGAGTGAATGCGGAGACTGAGCGTATGTTCGGATACAACCGGAAGGAGCTGCTAGGAACCCTCGCAAAATTGCTCTTACCCGAGCCGTTCCGCTCACACCAACAAGAACACTTGGACCAATATCTAGCAGCTCCGACGATACGAAGAATGGGGGCTGGAATCGAGCTTTTCGCCCTGCGCAAGGATGGGAGCGAGTTTCCTATCGAAATCAGCCTCAGCCCCTTGGATTCGAAGGATGGGACACTGATCTCCGCCGCCATTCGGGACATTACGGAACGAAAACAGGCAGAGGCCTCGCTACGACTCAGTGAGGAACGCTATTCGCTCGTGGAAAAAGCTACGAATGATGGCATCTGGGACTGGGACCCGTTGAAGGGCTCAGATTATTTCTCACCCCGGTGGAAGGCGCTTTTGGGCTATGGTCCGAGTGAACTCGTGAACGAGGAGCAGACTTTCTTCTCACGCATTCATCCGGATGATGTGCAGCGGGTCCAAGAAGCGCACAAACTTCATTTCAACAAGGGTCAACCTTACGCCATAGAACTGCGGTTACGCTGCAAGGACGAGGCCTACCGCTGGTTTATCTCGCGCGGGCAAGCGAACTTCAACGACGAAGGCCGTGCCGTGCGGATGGTCGGCACCCTTTCTAACATTTCTGAACGCAAGCAAGCGGAGGAGGCGTTACGCAACTTCAACAGTAAACTGGAAGCACGCGTGAAGGATCGCACTGCGGATTTGGAAGAAACCATGAGCCAACTCCACACGGAGATCAGTGAGCGAGGACGCTTGGAAGAAGAAATTTTACAAATCAGCGAACGCGAGCAAATGCGCATCGGCCTCGACCTGCACGACGATCTGGGGCAGCAACTCGTGGGCATCGGAATGTTAGCGCAAGTCCTTTCTAACGACCTCAAGGCAGAGTCGCACCCACGAGCGCAAGATGCGATAAAACTCCAGACCTCCCTGGCCGCAAGCCTGACAACGGCGCGCAACCTAACGAAATCTTTCTACCCCGTGGAATTGGAGCATGCAGGCCTGATTCCTGCTTTGGAAGATCTCGCGAGACGAACAACAGCGCTGACCCACGTCGCCTGCGATGTCATAACCGACAATGAATTTGCAGGCGGAAAATTATCTAACATTCATCTCTACCGAATCGTGCAGGAATCAATCAGCAATGCCCTTAGGCACGGACACGCGAGTAAAATCGCGATTGATTGCCTCAGGATGGAGCAAAGCCAAACCCTAACGATCACCGACAACGGCTGCGGTTTTATTGAGGAGAATCTCCATGACCGGAGAGGAATGGGTTTATGCCTTTTCCAATATCGCGCACGGCTCATCGGTGCTGAGATCACTGTCCGACGAGGAGATAATGGCGGTTGCATCGTTACATGCACCCTGCCTACCACCATAAACTAACTGTTTAATAAACTAACCATGCTTCTTATCAGCCAATGTCGTTTCACCGCGATCGATTTCGAATCGGCGGGCGCAGCGAGGGGAATGACCGATAGCCCTGTGCAAATTGGCCTCGCCACATGGTCTATCGAAAACGGTCACAACAATGCCTTCACCTCCTATCTATTCACGGATCAGCCGATTCAGTGGTCCGCGCGGAAGATTCATGGAATCGGCCCGAAGCAACTGGCGGACGCCCCTTCCCTGCTCTTGCTGTGGCCGGAATTAAAAACTCGTCTAGCAGGAGCGGTCGTGGTGGCCCATGGAAAAGGCACCGAAAAGCGCTTCCTCCGTGCGTTTCCAGGGCACGGATTCAAGCCATGGATCGATACCCTTCTGCTGTCCCGCGCGGCTTGGCCTGACTTGCCCGATCATTCGCTTGGATCGCTTTGCCAATCGCACAACCTCACCGAAGAAATCCAAGCACTCGTCCCCGCAAAGTTTTGGCATGATGCGTTGTTCGATGCGGTGGCTTCGCTTGTTTTACTCACTCATCTAATCAAAACTCACGATCTCGAAAATCAGCCACTTGGTTCCCTGCTTCACCCGGACACCTCGGTGTGGCACAAGAGCCGAAGAAACTGAGTCCCCTTCCTACCGCACCCTTCCTATGTTCCTAAAAAATCTTCGCATCATCGGACTTCTAACGATCGTGGCAGTCATTCTTTTCACTGCTTTTTTCGCCTCAGGCAGCCGAAAAATTTCCCCACCGTCGCAACCCGCAACCGCCGCACACCCCGCACAGCAGGATGATGCCGCGTTGGTTCGTTCGCTACTGGGTGAACATTTGTCTGGCAGAACCTTCGCCTTTGCCACCATCGCCGAGGCATGTTCCGGGAAAAAAGTCTTACCGCTCAACGATAGCCCGGCCCATCAACGCGTCATTGCGGCGATCCATCATGCGCTCAAAGAAACTGTCGCAGAACTCAATCAGGCAGATTCCCCGGTTAGACAACTCCGCCGGATCAACGAGGCCTCGCGATTTTTCGAAGACGGCATTCACGCCCATATCAATGCAACGCCCGGCCTCAAATGTGAGGTGCCACCCACCCGCGATGGAGAGCACCAGCGTTCCGGCTACCCCGATCTCAAGATCACGGATCTGGAATCGAAACTGATCTTTTACCTCGACCCCAAACTCGTCGAACAAGGCTCCGCAGAAAGCACCTTCCGCACCTTTTATTTCGAGCCCAAAAATGAAACCCTCAAAATCAACGATGACGCCGTGCACCTGCTCTGCGGGATCGAACATGATGGCAAGGATCGCCTCTGGACTTTCACCGCGTGGCGTTTGGTCGATCTTTCGGATTTGCGCGTCCGCCTCAAGGCCGAGTTCCAGGCCTCGAATGCCGATCTCTATCAAAAATCCGTGCTTTCCCTTCCCAATTCAGTCCGTTAGCATATTTCCTCAGTGACCCTTCCTCCCCGACGCACCAGCGGCTCAGTCGCCATGGACGATTACCTCGAACAGATCCTTCATCTGATCGAGGCGAAAGGTTACGCTCGCGCCGTGGATATTTCAAAAAATCTAGCAATCTCCCAAGCCAGCGTCACGAATATGCTCCAACGCTTGGATGCCGAGGGCTTAGTGAAACATGAAAAATACCGTGGCACCATCTTGACCGAGGAAGGCCACCGGATCGCACACGCCATTATCGAACGGCATGAAACTCTCACCCGCTTTCTGCGTTTGTTTGACATCGACGAAGACACCATTTATCGCGACGTGGAGGGCATGGAGCATCACGTCTCTCGCCCGACCCTCGGCGTGATCCGTGCCGTCGCCGACGCGCTGGAAGCCGATCCCGCACTGCTGGAAAAAGTCCGTAAAAAGTGCGGCCCGCCAGCCGAGCCGTGAGCACTGAAGAACTCAAAGAAGAGTCTTCGGAGAGCTTCTTCAAAAAATTTGCGCTCTCTGCGTTCTTTGTGGTTAAAAACTCTGCGGTTAATTCTCTGGGAATTTCCCACTCCTGCCAGTCCATCCCCAGCACCTCGTTCAACTCTTTGCAGGGCGGCTCCAGCTTCGCCGCGACCGCTCCCAGTTGCCATCGATCTCCGCGTTGTTTGCGATAGACTTGAGGGTGATGTGCGGCACGCGCTCATAGAC
>JAYVNE010000074.1:0-17284 GCA_043758615.1 Akkermansiaceae bacterium | reverse complement strand
TGATTTTGATGTCAGACATGGGCGGCAGATAATACCGGAATTTCCCGTCTGGCAACTCAAGCGTTTGCAATCACCCATCGATATTCACCCGCAATCTGCTCTTCCACCGGGCGCTGGAGGCCTGCGGGGAGCACGCCCCAAGTGTAGGTTTCGATTTCGTAGTGCTGGCAGGCGTCCGGGTTTTCCCTGCGCCAAGTGAGGACTTCTCGGGTTTGATCGCGGGTAGAGCGAAGGGGAGGGGCGGGCTCAGTATCCAGCGGGATGTGAAAATGGACGCGCATTTCCTCATAACAGGCAGGATCGCAATCTCCGCTTTCCGCTGCTGCGAAGAACAACGGCAGGTCGGCGAAGCGGGTGATAGAACCGTCCATGCCCCGCAGCAGTGCCTGATGAAAATAGACGGGTTCGTCGAATGGACAGATGGCAGCGAGAGCCTCCGGGTCCCGAGGATCGAGCGCGAGGGCGCTGGAGAGATGGATTTTTGAAATGCGGATGGCGGCGCGTGTTAGGGCGTCGAGGGCGGAATGTGCAGCGTCGTATTCTAACGCAAAGTGGCAGGCATCGTAGTTCACGCCAATGCGTTTGCGCACGATGTCAGATTGCCCTGCGGCCGCGTGGAGGCGCTCGAAAAATGACAAAGTTTCCGCCGTGTTTTCAAAATGCCCGAGTGGCTCCGGTTCCAGACCGAGGTGGAAATCGTGGCCGGTTTCCTGTGCGAGTGATTCGAGCCACCCCGCGAGTTCGATGAGGTTCGCGAGGATACGTGGCTCGTCCACTGGGAAGGTTTTGTGCGAGCCAGGGAGGGTAGAAACGGATGCTCCCGTACCTGGCCGAGCAATGACTGCTAGAATTTTAAAAAGATCCTTGGTGTAGTCCAGCCGTGCGCGGTCGCTCCAATCCGGCATGAACACTCGTTCCTTCACCCGCGTGCCGTGGAAACTGCCGTAAGGAAAGCCATTGATGGTGAAAACGTAGGTGTTAGTGAACTCTAGCCATTGTTTAAATTCCGCTAGATTACCTCCTTCTAGCAGTTCTTGTGCGGCGACGGCGGAGAGTCGCAGACCGATGGCGAATGGCCTATCAGGCTCCAGCGTGCCGGATTTCACCAAGAGATTCCTCACTGCTAGAACGTGGGTTTCTAGCACTTCCCGGGTTTGATCCCAAGTCTCCGCCGGGTGGATGTTCGTGCAGTAGGAGAGGTGGCTGGAGGCGATTTTCAAGGGGTGCGGATCAGGTTCTTGCGGAGATTAGTCGCGGAAAATTCCGGGATTCACAACTTTTCATATACGTTCCACCAACCTTCGGCCGCTTTGGCATCTGGCTCTCCGTCGGCAATCACTAGGCGGAAGCGTGAGATGTATTTTTGCCCTGGGACGATCTCCATGCCCCCGGCCTGCTGCGGCGCGTAGCAGAAAAATGGCTCGGTGGGGTGGGCGCGAATCGGCTGGGGGAATCGGAAATTCTGTGGATGGCAAAGGATCGTGAGGCCGCAGGTTTCTCCATCGAGCTTGCCGCCGATCCAGCACCACTTCTCGCGCGAGCCGTTCACCTTGGTGCGGTCGGAGAGGCCGGAGGCGGTGAGAAAATGGCATTCATCGACTCCATTCCAAGCGGCGTTTCCTCGGAATCCAAGCCCGCCGTAATGGTATTGTGGGAGTTTCAGTGGCGAGGCAGTGGCGCAGTTCTGAGTGGAAGTAAGGTCGATGACGTAGGTACCGCCGCTGGTAGAAACGATGACGTCCCAAGTTTCGAGCAGAGCGACCTTCCCCGGTTTTACGGTGAGATCGACGAATCGGTGCCGCGCTTGGAATCCCGCCTTTCCGTCTTTTTGCCAAACCTTGTCCAGTGCGACGAATTCCACGCGACCTGTTTCAGCGCCCATGTTCCAAAAATCTGGCGTGCGGCCCTCGAACTCGGTTTTTGTCCATGATTCCCAAACGCCGTGGTGATGAAGATGAAACACCGCGAAATCATCGGTAATGACGCGGCCTGCGGGGGTGTGAATGGACTGGATGTAGCCGCCACGGATGTAAGCAGGCTTGATGTCCGGCCGTGGAAGTTCCCCAGCCTCGCCCTGATAGCGCAGGATTTCCTTATCGCCGGCGCGAATGACAACCTGCTTTCCCTCAAGAACCGCAGTGACTTCATTTATCGCGAAAAGTGTTGAACTCCACGATAGTGAGGCAGCAAGGCAGATTGCGGAAAGTTTCATCCGTCATCATACGGAGCCTCACTTGCGATTTTTCAAACGTGGGCATTGGGCAAAAAAAAGCGCGCATTGGATATCCCCCCGGATCTCTCAACGCGCGCTTTTTTTCTGACCTTTCACTCTGCCTTGGTCGCTTGATTTCCCCCCGGATTTCAAATTGACTCAAATGTGACTGAGCTTTTAAGGCTGAAGTTCGTTGGAGGCCGAAGCATCCTCAGAACGACTTCAAATTACCTGAAATTCAGGAGAACGAAAGGAATTTAGGGTCTCATTTCCGGCCAGGTAGTCCCAAAATCGGCCATAAGAGGCAAAATCAGTGTTGAATGTCAGGTAAAGTTGGAAATTCAAATTGCGAGGAGTCGAATATGGGCTGGAGTGGAGCCCCGAGAGTGGCGATGCTCTTAATCAGCAATCGTGTCCGACCTTTTCACAACTCCTGCCGCGCTCCCGAACAAGCCGAATCCCTCCGAGCCGCTCGCCGCACGGATGCGTCCGCGGTCACTCGAAGAAGTCGCCGGGCAACAGCACATTCTGGCTCCCGGCAAGCTCTTGCGGCGGGCCATCGAGTCAGATCGTTTCGCTTCTCTGATTTTTTACGGACCACCGGGCACAGGCAAAACCACCCTGGCCAGTGTGATCGCGAGGACAACCGGGTCTCGTTTTGAATCACTCAATGGCGTAGAGTCGAACGTGGCGGAAATACGCGCCAAAATCGACCAGGCTCGCACTTGGCGCGAACTCCGGGGGGAGACCACGATTCTTTTCATCGACGAGATCCACCGTTTTAACAAAGCCCAACAGGACGTGCTGCTGCCGCACATCGAGCGGGGAATTGTTAGGTTTATCGGTGCGACGACGCATAATCCTTACTTCCATGTGAACTCGCCGTTAGTGTCCCGTTCTCAGATATTCCAACTGGAGCCGGTGCCCGTGGAAGATACCATCGCGGTACTCGAACGAGCGCTCGCCGACCATGAACGTGGGCTGGGGGAGCATCAGATCAAAGCGGAGCCCGAGGCCCTACGCCATCTCGCAGAAAAATCCGATGGTGATGTTAGGAAAGCCCTCAGCGCCTTAGAGCTCGCAGGACTTACCACGCCAGCGGATGAGGATGGCATCGTGCGATTGACGCTCGAAGTCGCCGAGGAGTCGGTCCAGCGGAAGGCCGTCGTTTATGACATGGATGGAGACGCCCACTACGACACCGCTTCCGCATTGATCAAATCTATCCGCGGCTCCGACCCGGACGCAGCACTCTATTGGCTGGCGAAAATGTTACACGCCGGGGAGGACCCGCGCTTTATCTCGCGGCGGTTAGTGATTGCGGCTTCTGAAGACATCGGTTTAGCAGATTCCAATGCACTGCGGGTGGCGCTCGATGCGCATGGGGCGCTGGAATTCGTGGGAATGCCCGAAGGCCGGATTCCATTGGCGCACGCGACCGTCTATCTGGCCACCGCCCCGAAATCGAATACTGCCCACGCGGCGCTCGGTCGAGCGATGGCGGATGTGGAAAATGGCAGAACACTCGCAATTCCGCCTCATTTACGAACGCAGACGCGGAAAAAACTCGCGGCCGCCTCCGGCGAAACTGAGGAAGCGATGAAGTATTTGTATGCTCACGATTATGAGGGAGCCTACGTGCCCCAAGCTTATCTACCAGAAGGCCGGAGTTACTATCAGCCGGGCGACCAAGGCTTGGAGAAACGCATCAAAGAGCGGCTGGATTTCTGGAGGAGGTCGTCGGTCGGCGAGTGAAGCAGCAAAGTAGGGGGACAGTGAGAGGCAGAACGTCAAATTTTTCCCCCTTGCGCAGCACGGAATGCCGAGCGAACAACACACATATACAATGTTATCGTTTCTTACTCATCCCCTGACCACCTTCATTGTTGGAGTGCTTGTGACGCTGGCCGTGATTGGCTGGCTGCTTGGCGCTTCTACTCCACCGAATCACTCTGCTAAATTCATCGCAGAGTATCACCAGCAAATTGAGAAAACAGGTAGCAGTGTTTTTGTCGCTGGTAGTGCGGGAGAAGTGGCAGCTTTAGACCGCTTCGAGGGATTTCTCAAAGGGATCGGTAATGCAAAATTCATTCGGGAAAATACCCCCAAGGTCTATGCCGCTGATGCGTTTTTGGATGACACTTTGATGGTCCATCATGGTGCGGCGGCCATCGAAGATTACTTTGTGAAAACAGCTGGGAACATGACGAGCTGCGAAGTGAGTATCGATGATGTTTCAAGATCGAGAGAAAACTACTACGTGCGCTGGACGATGATTTTCGCTGCACCGGCGATGAGCGGGGGGAAGCCGGTGCATTCCGTGGGAATCAGCCAAGTAAGATTTGATCGAGAAGGAAAAGTATCCTTCCATCAGGATTTTTGGGACTCTGGAAAAAACTTTTACGCACATCTTCCCATTGCCGGTGGTGTGATTGGATTCATCCGCAAGCGCTTGGAATAATTCAGCCCCCCGAAACCCATGGAACCAAACCTAACCATTCCGAAATCAAAAAAGCGCGGCATTCTCGGTACTGCGTTTCTAACATTCGCTCAGTGGCTGGATTCTGACTATCGGAGGGAGGAAGCTCCAGACCCCTCGACGCTTCCAGACAAAGTCAACTGGCAGCGGACCTTGCCCTTTATTTTCCTTCACGTCGGGTGTCTCGCAGTGCTTTGGGTGAGTTTCAGTTGGGTCTCCGTGGTGGCGGCAGCTTTTCTCTATCTGATCCGCATGTTTGCCATCACCGGTTTCTATCACCGATACTTTTCCCACAAAACATTCAAAACATCGAGATTTTGCCAGTTTCTGTTTGCGGTGATCGGTAACAGCTCCATGCAAAGAGGCCCCCTTTGGTGGGCGGCGAACCACCGGCATCATCATAAGCATTCGGATCATGAGGAAGATATCCACTCGCCCGTCGTCAGCGGCTTTATTTGGTCACATATCGGTTGGCTCACCTCGATGAAGAATTTTCCCACCGCTTATAAGAATGTTCCCGATTTGAGCAAATATCCAGAATTGGTGCTTCTCAACCGCTTTGATCAGACGGTTCCTTTCGCCTACGGCTTTCTGATGTTAGGTATCGGTTGGATGCTAGAATCGTTCTTTCCTGAGACGGGTGTGACAATCGGTCAATTCTTTATCTGGACGTTCTTCATCAGCACGACGGTTCTGCTTCACGGCACACTGTGTATTAACTCGATGGCTCACGTTTGGGGCAAGCGTCGTTATGAAACGGATGACGACAGCCGGAATAGTTGGATTCTAACATTAATTACGTTAGGCGAAGGCTGGCATAACAACCATCACCGCTATCCCCATTCGGTGCGGCAGGGTTTCCGTTGGTGGGAACTGGATGTGACTTATTATGGTCTTAAAATTCTTTCGTGGATGGGGTTGATTTGGGATCTCCGCCCGGTGCCGCAGATCGTGCTTGAAGAGGGCTTGGCCTCAACGGGCAATCAACAACCGAGCGTATGAAGCGGCAGCGCATCGCGATTGTTGGCTCAGGCATCTCCGGCCTCGCGTCCGCGTGGTTTTTACAACGCGATCATGACGTGACTGTTTTCGAAAAGGAAGACCGGATAGGCGGGCATTCACATACGGTGATGGTAGAAGAAAAGGGCGGTCAAATCCCGGTGGATACCGGTTTCATGGTCTATAATGAGGTTACCTACCCGCTGCTTACTCGTTTATTCAAGCAATTGGATGTGGCCACCAAGCCAACTTCGATGTCATTCAGCGTGCAGCACGTGGGAGACGGTCTTGAGTTCAACGGCGGTAGCCTCAATCAGTTATTTGGGCAGCGCCGAAATCTGGTGAATCCTCGGTTTTGGAAAATGCTGATCCAGATCAATCGCTTTAATCAAGAGACAGTTAATGAGTTAGAGGCCCCGAAGTTTGGAGATATGTCATTAAAGGACTACGTGAAAGCCCGCGCTTATGGCGATGATTTCCTGCACTGGTATCTCTCACCGATGGCCGCTGCGGTGTGGTCGAGCCCGCCCGAAAAAATTGAACACTTTCCTGCGAGAACCCTGATGCGTTTCTGGCACAACCATGGATTTCTGGGGCTAGATACGCAACATCCGTGGCGCACCGTTTCGGGTGGCTCACGCTGTTATGTGGAGAAACTTGCAAAGTCCTTTGAGAACCAAATTCATCGTGGTGCGGGTGTGACCGCAGTATCATGTTTGGCAGATGGTAAATCGAAGATCGTGCTGAGTGATGGAAACCATCAAGAGTTTGACAAAGTTGTGATAGCAGCTCACAGCGATCAGGCGCACCGAATGTTAACGGACTCCACTTTGTTAGAGAATGATTTATTGACCCGATTTCCTTTCCAACAGAATGAGGCGTTACTGCACACGGATACCCGCTTCATGCCAAAATCCCGACGCTGCTGGGCGGCCTGGAACTACCGGATTGATCGTGCCGCGAGTGGGGGAAATCGCTATTCCACCCATTACTGGATGAATGAGTTACAGGGCGTGTCAGATCGGGAACTATACTTCGTTTCTATCAATCCATCGTCATCGCCGCGAGAAGATACCATCAAGCGCCGTTTGTTATACGAACATCCGCTATTCGATTTGGAATCAGCAACCGCTCAGGAGCGGTTGCCGGAACTGCACAAAGTGGGGCATGAAAGCGGCAGATTTTTCTGCGGTGCTTGGCAACGCTACGGATTTCACGAAGACGGGCTGTGGTCAGCGGTGAACGTCTGCACTGAGATTCTAGGAAGGAGCCCATGGTCATGAACGCAATCTATGAATGCGCGGTAGCCCATTGTCGGCTGTTACCGAAGCGGCATGCCTTCAATTATCAGGTGTTTATGATGTCAGTGAATCTCGATGAAATTCCCGCCATCGCAAAACGGATTCCATGGTTCAGTCACAACCGCTTTAATTTATTTTCCATTAATGATAAGGATCATGTGGATCTCGGAAAGCCGGGTGGGATTCGCGCGAACCTAACACAATGGCTGGCGGATGAAGGCATCGACTGCCCAGCGGATACTAAGGTCCGCCTGTTGACTTTCCCTCGCGTCTTGGGATACGGATTCAATCCAGTTTCCTTTTACTACATCGAATCCGCTAACGGCTCACCGCTACTCGCCGTTGCGGAAGTAGTGAATACCTATCGGGAAATGAAACTTTTCGCATTGAATCACCTGGGCGCGGACGCGGTCTGGCATCGAAGGGTGGCAAAGAATTTCTATGTATCGCCGTTTTCCGACCCAGGCTTGGAATTTGATTTCCGACTGGGGATTCCGGATCAGGAGTGGCGGGTGAACATCGACGATTATGATGCGAACGAGCGGATACTGCTCAGTGCGATCCGCGGGCAGAGACGTGATCTATCCGCCAGTCGGTTGCTGTGGTATGCTTTTAAATATCCGATGTTGTCATTAAAAATCATTGGCTTAATTCATTGGCATGCGTTTCTATTATGGGTGAAGAAAGTGCCGTATTTCAGTAAAGCTGATCGCCGGGAAGCACAACTTGACGTCATGAGGCCTCACACGAGCTTAAAAGAAAACCAACCATGAATGCTCTAATCGAATTTGAGAATGAACTCGTGCCCCAGCAGGCGCTTGCACATCCGGTATCCGGTTTTGCAGAGCGGATGGTCGTCAAGTTACTCGAAAAAATGCCCATCGGTGGATTGCGCATGGAATATGCCGATGGCCGTGTGCGGCATTTCGGCGAGCCCGGCGCACTCGTTACCGCGAGGGTTTTTGTGCGGAGTGATAGAGAGTTTTTCAAACGCTGTGCTTTCTATGGGAACATTGGTATGGGCGAGGCTTACACCGACGGAATTTGGGACACGGATGATATCGCCGCAGTGATTTCCTGGTTCGTTCTGAACGTAAATGCCCTCCAAGGAGCTGATACGTCATCCGCCAGTCTTCCAGGTGTGAATGTATTGAAAATCGTTAATTGGTTCAGGCATTTGCGAAGGGAAAATACCGTGGTGAACAGTCGCCGAAATATTGCGGAACATTACGACTTGGGAAATGACTTTTACCGCCTCTGGCTCGATCCAAGCATGACTTACTCCAGTGCGCGTTTTGAACGCGCGGATCAATCGTTAGAAGAGGCACAAATTGGGAAATACGATGCTCTCTGCCGCAAGCTCAAACTGGTGCCGGGCGACCACGTGCTAGAGATCGGTTGCGGTTGGGGGAGCTTTGCGGTCCATGCCGTGAAAAACTATGGCTGCCGCGTGACCGGGTTGACTCTATCAGAATCTCAAGCGGCTTATGCGAGAGCTCGAATTGCGAAGGAGGGATTAGAGGACCGGATTGAAATCAGGATGCAAGACTACCGGCATGTCGAGGGCAGGTTTGATAAGATCGCGTCCATTGAAATGTTAGAGGCCGTAGGGGATAAGTTTCACGAGTCATTTTTCACTAAGTGTGCGCAGGTGTTGACTCCTGGTGGTCTGCTAGGCGTGCAAATGATTACCGTGCCGGATTGCAGTTACGTCAGTTTGAAAAAGAATGTGGACTGGATCCAAAAACACATTTTCCCAGGTTCATTGCTTCTCAGTGTCGGGCGGGTCAATCAAGTTTTGTTGAAAACTGGTGATCTGTTCATGCATGACCTTGAGGATCTGGGGGCGGACTATGCGCGAACACTTTCCACTTGGTATGACAATTTCAACAGGGTGCTCGAACCAGTGAGGGCACTTGGATTTGACGAGCCATTTATCAGGAGTTGGAACTATTATCTTAAATACTGCGAAGCCGCATTCAGGACACGCAATATATCGGTGGTGCAAGGAATTTATACCCGGCCTAACAACTCTAATTTGCACCACCAGTTTACTGAAGTGCGAGTCTGATGGGTATGCTTGAATTATTGTTGTCGGAAGATAAACCCAGTTGGTGGCGACGCTGGCTAGTGGCCCCCGTGATCACTCAACTGACTTGCGGTATTTCTCCAGAACGTCTCGCATGGACGATCAGCCTTGGTGTGGTGACCGGGATATTTCCTGTGATGGGGACCACCACGTTGGTTTGTCTCTTGGCGGGGTGGGTGTTCCGGCTTAACCAACCGGTATTGCATGTTTTTCGGGCAGTCGTTTACCCGCTCCATCTCGCGTTAATTTTAGTTTTCATCCACATGGGACAACACTTGTTCAAAGCGCCATTGCTTTCATTTTCGATTCCCGAGTTGATTGTTAAATTCAAAGACAGCCCGCTTCAATTTGGCCGTGATTTTGGACTTGCTGCCTTTTATGGCGTCGTGGCGTGGGTGCTTGTTGCGCCGTTTGCTGTGATCCTTTTGAAAGTTTCAGTTATTCCAATTCTCCGACAATTGCGGGTCGCGATTCTTAAACGCACGGAGGTGACGCCGTGAGTCTTGGATTATCGCTTGCTGCTGGATTGGCGCTGATGGGCTTGGTGTTCCTTGCTTCTTGGGATTTTGCGCGGCGGTGCGATAACTACTCGCTTGTCGATGCCGTATGGGCATTTGGGATTGGTCTAACTGCTTGGTTCTGGTTGATCCCGTGCGAGTGGCACGCGAGACAATGGGTGGCGGCTGTCATGGTGAGTCTCTGGAGCCTGCGTTTGGGGTGGCATCTGCAAAAGCGAATTCGCCACCATCATCCCCACGAAGACGCACGGTATATCAAGCTCAGGGAGGTTTGGAAAAATCGCGAGGTCTCAGCGTTTTTCTGGTTTTTCCAGGCACAGGCCGTCTCGGTGGTTTTGTTAGCGCTACCGTTTTTGCTCATCGCCCGTGATGCTGATAGACAATGGGGAGTGTGGGAGTCACTGGGATCAGCGTTGAGCCTTGTGGGAATTGTGGGTGAAGGATTGGCGGATGCACAAATGGCTGCTTTTAAAAGAACGAATAGCGATTCGAAAGCAGTCTGCCAGTCCGGATTGTGGTATTACTCACGGCACCCGAATTACTTTTTCGAGGCTGTCATCTGGAGTGGTTTTTATGTTTTTGCCTGTGGCTCCGAGTGGGGTTGGGCGACAATTCATGCCCCGGCGATGATTATCTATCTGCTGTTACGTGTGACAGGTATCCCTCCTACCGAAGCTGCGGCGGTGCTTCGCAAGGGTGATGCTTACCGAAACTATCAGAAAACTACCAGCGCCTTCATTCCTTGGCCTCCGCGCCAGAAAATCTAAATTTGAAAATCATGATCAATACCGACCAAATTCTAGCAAAAGATGTTATTCCTGATAAATTGATTCGCTTTGGGATTCGCAGCCGTCTGGCGGGAACACTGGCACCTTTCGAGAAACTGGACTGTGAGCAACGCCAAGCCCTGCTGATGAAGCATGTGGAAGAACTCCGCGCGAGTCCGATCGCCATTGCCACCGCCGAGGCAAATGAGCAGCACTACGAGCTGCCTACCCGGTTTTTTGAAAGGGTTCTAGGTAAGCACATGAAATACAGCTCAGGTTACTGGGACGAGGGAGTGACTGAGATTGAGGAATCGGAGGCTCGCATGCTCGCTCTAACCTGTGAGAGAGCGGGATTGGTCGATGGCCAGCGCATCCTCGAACTTGGCTGTGGCTGGGGCTCCCTCACACTTTGGATGGCGGCGCACTATCCGAATTCGAAGATTACGGCCGTCTCCAATTCACGGACTCAAAAACTTCACATCGATGCGCAGCTCGCGGCACGCGTTCTTACCAATGCAGAGGTAAGAACGGTGAACATGATCGATTATCAAGGCGAGGGTGTTTCGGTTTTTGATCGAGTGGTATCAGTGGAAATGTTTGAGCACATGAAAAACTATCAGATGCTTCTCTCACGAATATCGAACTGGTTGAAACCCGGCGGATGCCTGTTTGTGCATATCTTCACCCACCGGGAATTTGCCTACCATTACGAAGCGAAAGGTGAAGATGACTGGATGGCGCGGTATTTCTTCACAGGTGGACAAATGCCCTCGGACGATCTCTTGTTATATTTTCAAGATGACCTAAAAATTGAGGACCACTGGCACGTCAGCGGTTCCCACTATCAGAAAACATCCGAAGCGTGGCTTGCCCGGATGGATGCGGCGCGTGCTGAGCTACTGCCTCTGATCGGTGAAACTTATGGGGCGGATCAGCAAACCCGTTGGTGGGTTTATTGGCGGGTGTTTTTCATGTCCTGCGCTGAATTGTGGGGATACCGCAATGGAGAGGAGTGGATCGTTTCCCATTATCGCTTCCGCAGGCCGGAGTGAAATCTATCAAAATGTCTTCCTCAAATGGGAAGGGAGGATGTTGAGCTGCTCCCGATACTTGGCAACGGTCCGCCTCGCAACTTTGATGCCTTGCTTGTCGAGTGCCTTCATCAGCACTTCGTCCGAAAGGGGCTTGGCCGGATTTTCGGCGGTCACCAGTTGTTGAATGGCTTCGCGGACACCTGCGTTAGAAACTTCTGCACCGTTCGTGGTCTGGTATCCTGTGGCGAAGAATGCACGCATTTCCATCAGCCCGTGAGGTGTTAGAATATACTTGCCGGCTACCGCTCTTGAAATGGTGGTGGCATGAAGGCTGAGCTCCTCGGCGATGTCATTCATGGTGAGGGGGCTCAGATGACGGTGGCCTTTTGTTAGGAAAAGTGGCTGGTGCTCAATGAGCTTGTGCGCGATTGCGAGGATCGTCTCCTGACGGAGTGAGATCGCGTGGATGAGGCTACGGCCATCTCGGATCTGGTCTCGTAGGAACTGACGGGCCTTCGCGTCGGTCCCTGTTTTTCCGATCATGTCCTTGTAGAAATCATTGATGCGGAGATTCGGTAGATGTTCCCCGGTGAGGCGGGCATACCAACGCCCATCATCGTCCCGCTCAATGACGGCATCAGGTAGAATGTAAGGGTTGCCAGTGGGATCGAATTCACCACCAGGATTCGGGGTGAGGCGCCCAATCCGCGAGGCGGCTTCGGCAATTCGCTCGACGTTAGTGCCGAGGGCACGCGCGATTTGAGGATGTTTCTTGCGGGCAAGGTCTTCTAGGTGGTCGCGAACAATCTTATATTCGATGGTGTCCTTCCCGGTGGTTTGCTCTAGCTGAAGTAGCAGCGATTCCGGGATGCCTGATGCTCCAATGCCTGCGGGGTTGAACGACTGAACTAGACTCAGCGCCTGCTCGAGGTCCTTCGGTTTGATTCCCATGCGGACACCCAGCGTTTTGGCGGGAAGGTCTAAGAATCCGCGCTCATCAAGATTCCCGAGGATCGCTTGAGCCGCCTCACGAATCTCAGGGTCCACCATCGAAAGATCGAGCTGGTTTTGGAGATGCTGTTGAAGCGTCTCGGGGGCCACAATCGAATCATACATGCGCTGACGCCTCTCCTCGTCCTCGCTGGTCCACGGTGAACTTTTGCCTTCGAGGATGGTGCGCTCGCGCCAGTCGTCGTCGGTTTGATTCATGTAATCCAGCGAATCCGCTTCCTCGGGGTCGGGAGCTTCCTCATCGAGAGAAATGCTTTCCGTGATGTCCTCGAGAACAGGATTTGTCTCAAGCGCCTGCTGGACAAGCTGCGAGAGTTCAAGGGTTCCCGCCTGTAAAATCTCCAAGCTCTTGCGCATCTGTGGCGCGAGAGTCTGCTGCTGGGAGAGCGACTGATGGAGGAATGTTTCTGGCATGCAACTTCGTCGGCAACTTCACTGCCGAGGCAACGCTACGCATTCCTAAGTAGATTGCAGCAAATTTCGTGCCATTATTCTAAAATATATTATTTGACTGTCACGAAATCGAGTACACTCACTTCAACCGAATGAGTTTTTTGATCTCATTCTTAATGAGTTATGTGGAAATCAATTGAAGTGTCCGATTGCTTCAGGCGTCGTGATTTTTACTCCATCGGTAACCCAGCGGCCCTCCAACTGTCGATTCCTAGGCTCAAAACTGAAATTTTGTAGTCACGTCTGGCAAGTTTGTGGGCGACTCCCCGTGCTTCTGGACAGCCGAAATTGAAACAGTAAACCACCACCTTTTTTCCAGATGCGAGCGCTGCTTGAATCTCCAGGTCCCGGGACTGAATTTCTGCCATGTAGTCGGTGTAGGGCCAGTTGATCGCTCCGGGAATGTGATCGATTTGATAGAAATAGGGGACACGAACGTCGTAAATCAGGACCTTGCCGGATTGTTGCAATTGGAAGAGTTCATCCAACCCAATCGAGGTCGATTTTCCAATAGATTTGTGAGTGGATGAAACTTTGAGCGCTTTGCTGTGAGGTTTTTCAATGGCCTTGGCAGCAGCTTGCTCCGGGGCGCACGAATTCAAATAAATGATGCCTAAGAGCCCCAGTATTCTGATGAGCCCCGGTAGCTTGGTCGTGAAGTAGCGCATGTCTATTTCGTATCGGCCTGAGCTACCGTGGTCAAAGAGGAACTCATTTTCGAAATGACACGCTTTGCCTTTGCCTCTTCAGCCTGCGAATGGCATCTTGCGATGATCTTTGCAATGCCGCGTTTGATTCGCCATTTTTTTGTTTTATTAGCCGTTCTATGTTTCGTGCCATCCTGCCAAACTGTGAAATTTTATGGGCAAGCTGCTGGCGGGCAGTTTGAAATTTTACGAAAAAGTCGCCCCATTCCGCCAATCATCGCGGATCTCCAAACTGATCCGAAGCTCCGCAAACAGCTCATGGCGATCCAAAGCATCCGACAATTCGCGGCAGACCAACTCTCGCTTCCCGGCACTAAAAGTTACGGGACTTACGCCGATCTCGGCCGCAAATATGTGACGTGGGTGCTCTATGCCTCGCCCGAGTTTTCCCTCAAACCCAGAACCTGGTGGTATCCGTTCCTAGGTCACCTCGACTACCGCGGTTTTTTCAAAGAGGAAGATGCCAAGCAGTTAGCGATAGAATTGCGTGAGAGGGGCGACGATGTAGAAATCGGTGGGGTCGATGCCTATTCGACACTCGGCTGGTTTCACGATCCGGTGCTTAATTGTTTCGTCCAAAACCCCGACATCTATCTGGCGGAGATCATCTTCCACGAGCTCACGCATCGGCGGCTTTTCCGCCATGGCGATACCGCTTTTAACGAATCCCTTGCTAGCGCGTATTCCGAGGAAGGAGTGAAACGTTGGTTGGTCGCTCAGAAGCGCAAAGCCGACCTCCTCCGCTATGAAAAACTGCTCGTCCGGCGCAGCCAGTTTTATGACCGAATCGACAGCGCCCGCTTGCAGCTCGAACAGCTTTATGCCAGCGGAAAATCAAATGAGCAAATGCGCTGCGAAAAATCTGCAGTTCTTCACGGGCTCCAAGAAAACTTCCGCGACCTCCGTCGACGCTGGGGTGGGCACGGTTTGGAATCTTGGCTGAAAGAGGATCTCAACAACGCGCATCTAATTTCTATCATCACCTATCAAAAAAATGTGCCCGTTTTCTATCAGCTTCTCAAGGACTGCTGTGGAAACGTGGATCTGTTTTTTGCAAAAGCCTCCCGACTGAAATTGGAAAAATAGCTTCAATCACGGGTCGGCGTTTTTCTAAAGTCTGATTTCTCATTGCAGCAGCGATCTGCGGAACCTGCCATTTGCCAATTGAGGCCATATTATCGAGGCCTGAGATGGAGTGTTGTTCCACATCCCTTGAAAACCAGCCACGGTCGCAGAGCAACGCTCAGGTTATTTCTTCTTCGCGTTGTTCAGCGCTTGGGAAAACCAGTCGTTGTTCGGGGCTGAGTTGGGGGTGAAATTCGTGTTGCGGCCACTTGGGTTGCGGTTACCGCCACTATTGTTAGGGCGAGAGTCGCGATCATCGGCGGAGGAGCGGCGTTGATTGTCTAAATCCACCTTGCTCTTCATCGAGAGAGCGATCCGGTTGCGCTTGAGATCGACTTCGACGACGGTAACTTGCACTTTCTGGCCGACTTTAACGACTTCCGATGCATCGCGGATGAAGTGGTCCGCGAGCTGCGAGACATGGACGAGCCCGTCCTGATGGACGCCGACGTCCACGAATGCACCGAAGGCGGTGACGTTGGTGACGATGCCGGGAAGTTTCATTCCGATGGTGAGATCGGTGGGTTTATCGACGCCTTCGACGAACGAGAACATCTCGAATTGTTTCCGTGGATCGCGGCCGGGTTTGGAGAGTTCGGCGACGATGTCTTTGAGCGTCGGCAGGCCGACTTGGTCATCGACGTATTTGCTTAAATCGATTTTTTTGCGAGCGGCTTCGTTCCCTAGCAGATCTTCCACTTTGCAACCGACGTCGCCTGCCATTTTCTCGACGAGCGTGTAACGTTCCGGGTGGACTGCGGATGAGTCTAACGGGTGCTTGCCGCCACGGACGCGGAGGAAACCTGCGGCTTGCTCGAAGGCTTTCTCGCCGAGGCGCGGGACTTTTTTCAATTGCTCGCGCGAGGTGAACGCACCGTTCTCATTCCGCCAGGCGACGATGTTTTCCGCCAGTGAGGCGTTGAGACCGGAGACGTAGGAGAGCAGTTGCTTGGAGGCGGTGTTGATTTCCACGCCCACTGCGTTCACGCAACTCACCACGGTGTCGTCGAGGCCGGCCTTGAGTGCGCGCTGATCGACATCGTGCTGGTATTGACCGACGCCGATGGCTTTCGCATCGATTTTCACCAGCTCGGCAAGCGGGTCCATCAGACGACGTCCGATGCTAACAGCCCCGCGAACGGTGATATCTTCGTTAGGGAATTCTTCACGGGCGACATCCGAGGCGGAGTAGATCGAAGCGCCGCTTTCGTTGACCATCACGACCGGGATGGAGGAGGGGAGTTTGAGTTTTTTGATGAACGCTTCCGTCTCGCGACCTGCGGTGCCGTTGCCGATGGCGATGGCTTCGATGTCGTGTTTTTTAATCAGAGTAGTGACTTCGACGGCGGCCTCGTAAGCTTGGTTTTGTGACCCAGCAGTGGCGTGGAGGACGGTGTGATGGAGCAGCTTGCCGGAGCGGTCGAGCACGACGGTTTTGCAACCCGTGCGGAAGCCGGGGTCGATGGCTAACAGTCGCTTCTCACCGAGCGGCGAGGCGAGCAGGAGCTCGCGGAAATTGTCGGCAAAGACGTTAATGGCGGTTTCATCGGCGCGTTTTTTCGCTGAGAGGCGAGCTTCCGTTTCCATCGACGGCATGAGCAGGCGCTTGCAGCCGTCCTCGATTGCTTGGGCGACGTGTTTACCAGCCGGGCCGGTGGACTTCACCCAATCCGGGAGGGCTTGTGATGTTACGCGTTCTAGCGGAACCTCCACGCGCATCAGCAGGAAACCCTCCTTTTCGCCGCGGCGGATGGCGAGTGTGCGGTGGGATGGGATGGTCTTGAGTGACTCGCTCCACTCGAAGTAGTCGCGGAATTTTTGGGCATCCGCTTCCTCTTCTTTTCCATACATGATTTTCGACGAAACGGTGGCTTCTTCTTCGTAAATTTTCCGGACGCGGCCACGCAGCGGGGCGTCATCGGCCACGCGCTCGGCGATGATGTCGCGGGCACCTGCTAGAGCTTCGACGATGGTCGGCACTTCCATTTCTGGGTTGATGAATTTCGCGGCTTCTTCCTCGGGATCGGCGGATTGGTTTTCGAAAATGAAATCGGCGAGGGGTGTTAGGCCGCGTTCGATCGCCTTGGTGGCGCGGGTCTGGCGCTTCGGGCGGAACGGCGCGAAAATGTCCTCCACGGCGGTGAGAGTCAGCGCGGCTTCGAGTTTCTTTTTCAGCTCGGGGGTGAGGAGCGATCGCTCTTCTAGCGACTTTAGAACAGCGCTGCGGCGTGAATCCAGCTCGGCAAGTTGGAGCATGCGATCGCGGATCGTGGTGATCTGGACTTCGTCGAGCGAGCCGGTTTGTTCTTTGCGGTAGCGGGAAATGAAGGGAACGGTGCCGCCCTCGGCGATGAGCTTGGAGGTGGCGGTGACGGAGGAAAGAGAAATGCCGGTTTCGCGGGCGATGGCTTCGAGATGGGTCATGCGGGGCGGAGATTTAGGCGAGGCGGGCGGGGTGGGCAAGAAATTGGGCAGAGGAAATTTTCGTGGGGAGGGGAGATTTTGTTTGTAATGGGGGAAACGCCATGAGCGTTGCGGGCATCTCTATCAGACAACGAAGCGGCAGCTATGCCATGAACTGGAGCGGGG
>JAYVNE010000073.1:0-5947 GCA_043758615.1 Akkermansiaceae bacterium | reverse complement strand
CCAAGGGTCCGCCCGTGCACGGGGCGTAGCTCAGCCTGGTAGAGCGCCGCGTTTGGGACGCGGATGTCGTCAGTTCGAATCTGGCCGCCCCGACCACTTTTTTCTTTTTTTAATAGAGCGGAAATTTGGTTTCTTCGTTCACGGTTTCTGTTATTTTCGGAGGAGTTTACGGGGAAATTCCAGTGCCCTGAAAACCCTTTCTATGCAAGGAGGCTCTTTTGGTGCTTTTGCCTTTGCAGACGTGGGTGGCTGGTTCAATTTCCCTGCCCAACCATGTCCAACCCGATTCCTAATCCAAGTATTGTCATCGGCGGCACGATCGCCATCGATCATGTAAAAACTCCCGAAGCGGAGGCGCAGAATCTGCTAGGTGGGTCTGCGGCCTACGCGGCGCTGGCTTCCTCGTTTTTTAGCCGACCGGTCAATCTCATTGGCATCATCGGTCATGATTTTCCGGTGGAGCATTTGAAAATGTTAGAAGCTCAGGGTGTTTCGTTAGACGGCGTGGAGCGCTCGGAAAACGAGTCTTTTACCTGGTCCGGCGAGTATCACACAAACATGAACGACCGCACGACGCACCAGGTCGGGCTGAATGTGCTGGAAAGTTGGCAGGTCAAAGTGCCCGCTGAATCCGCCAGCTCCGAGATTGTCGTGCTGGCTAACATGTCGCCCGATAACCAACTAGAAATGCTCACGCAATGTGATGCTTTAAAAGGAACTGACGCGAATGCATCGAAGCGTTTCATCATCGCGGACACCATGGATCTGTGGATCGAAATCGCTAACGATCGTCTGCATGAAGTGCTGCCACACCTCGATCTCTTCGTCCTCAACGAAGGCGAGGCCCGCGAACTGGCAGGCACCACCAATCTCGTGAAAGCGGGTAGAATTCTTCTCGAAAAGGGTCCCCGCCATGTTGTCGTGAAGCTTGGCGAATTCGGTGCTATGTTGTTTTCACCAGGCGGTGAGATTTTCCGCGCAAGCGCCTACCCGCTCGAACACGTCGCCGATCCCACAGGCGCGGGCGATACATTCCTCGGCGGCATGGCCGGGTTCCTCGCATCTCAAGGACATCCACCCTACTCCGATGCCGTACTTCGCGAAGCCATTGTCAAGGGCTCGATTCTTGCTTCTTTCACCTGTGAAGCATTCTCCACGAGAAAGCTTGAAGGGCTCACAGACACAGACATCGAATCCCGCCTCCAAGCTTTCCGCGAAGCCACCCGTTGGTAATCAAAAATCAACGACGCTCGGCTGCTTGGCAAAGTTTAATAGGGCGAGTGAGACGCTTCTATTCCGGATTTTTTGATAGAATCTAGCGGTCGTAGCTGTCCATGATCTGCCTCACTGCGGTGGCGGCGGGGAGTGTTTGATCCGCCACGCGTCTTTCGATTTCAGGGAGCTGGCATCTAACTGATGAATTGCGGGAAAAGCGTTGATGAAGTTCCTCCTGGATCATCGCGTGCATCCACCCGATCGACTGATGTTTTCGGCGGGAGTCGAACGCGCCGGACCGGCGGGTGAGCGCGGAAAATTTTTCGATCGTCTGCCAAAGTAAGGTGAGTGTCTCCGGGATCAGCGCGGAGCAAGTGGTGCAGCAGGTTTCCCATCCCGGCGTGGCGGGTTTGTGTTCCACGTCTGTTGAGTTTGGAGAAATCCCCGGCACCACGCGACACGCAAAATGTAGATCGCTTTGGCAATGCCTATCCAAGCTGCCTTTATTGTCACTGGAAAAATTCGGTGACCGTGGCAAGGTCGCCGCATGCTTGATGCCACGCCCATTCTTGAAGCCGACAAACTCGTCAAAACTTTTGGCGATTTCACCGCGCTCGACGGGCTTTCCTTCAAGGTTGGCAAGGGCGAATCGCTCGGCCTGTTAGGTGTGAACGGCGCGGGAAAGACTACGGCGATGAATCTGCTGCTCGGCCTCACCACTCCCACGTCCGGGACTATCCGCATTTTAGGCAAAGACTTTTGGAAGCACCGGATCGAAATTCTCAAGCAGGTTAATTTCTCCTCCGCTTACACGAGCCTGCCGTCCAATCTGCTGGTCTGGCAAAATCTGAATGTGTTTGCCCGGCTATACGGGGTGCGGCATCCGAAACAGAAGATTGATGAATTGCTAGAGTTGCTTGAAATCACTCACCTGAGGAAATCCGTCACCGGAAAACTCTCTGCCGGCGAGTCCACCCGAGTGAATCTCGCTAAGGCTCTGCTCAACGAACCACGGTTGCTCCTGCTAGATGAGCCTACCGCCTCGCTCGATCCCGACATCGCTGACCGCGTGCGAAAGCTGCTTCGTAAACTCCAGTTAGAAAAGGGGCTTTCGATCCTCTACACGTCTCACAACATGCGCGATATCGAGGAAGTCTGCGACCGGCTCATCTTCCTTCACGGCGGCAAGGTGCTCGCAGAGGGTACGCCGGGCGAGGTGCACGAACGCTTCCACCGTTCCTCGTTAGAAGATCTTTTTATCGGTGTGGCGCGTGGCGAGATTGCTGAAATTGGGAAGAAGTTGATAGTTCATGGTCGATAGTTGATGAAAAGATGACGAAAAAGATTACAGCCAACGGCGTGATGCAGACATTCCTGTCTGTTCTTCGACGTGGTCACGGTGCCCCGCCGCAGCGAGCCAAACAGAAAACGCGAAACCGACAAGACTCACAAGGCACATCTAACTAGCACTTTCTTATCTTCTTCCTCTTAACCATCAACTCTCAACCACTAACCTCTTCAATGCCATTTTCTGTCCACACGGTCAGTGCACTCGTCCTGAGATATATCTATCTTTACACGCGAAATCCGGTGCGCTTCGTAGAGCTGATTTTTTGGCCGCTGGTGGATCTTCTGATGTGGGGTTTTCTCACGATCTATCTGCAAAAGCAAGGCTCCGGAGAATTTCCCACTACGATCACTTATTTGATTGGCGGGATGATCTTGTGGGATGTCCTTTTCCGCTCTCAACAAGGCGTGGCGATTTCTTTCCTAGAGGACGTCTGGACGCGGAATTTACTCAACGTCTTTGTCGCACCAGTGCGCACCAGTGAATACGTCGCAGCGACGTGCGTGGTAGGGGTGCTGCGGGTGTTAGTGACACTCATCGTGTTAACCGTGGTGGCAGCGCTGGCCTATCAATTTCACCTCACCGATTTGGGGCTGGGCCTGCTGCCGTTTCTCGGAAACCTGATGGTCTTCGGTTGGTTCCTTGGCATGATTTCGACCGCGCTCATCATGCGCTGGGGTCAAGCGGCTGAGAGTCTGGCTTGGGCAGTGCCATTTTTCATCCAGCCACTCGCAGCGGTTTTCTATCCGGTTTCGGTGCTGCCGATGTGGCTGCAACCGATCGCTAGGGCGCTGCCATGCACGCCTGTATTCGAGGGCATGCGCACCGTGCTCGCCGGGCATCCGGTGCCGTGGGCAAATGTCCAGTCTGCCGTGGTTCTCAATGTTATCTGGGGAGCCGTCGCAGGTTTTTTCTTCGCCGCTAATCTCCGCCATGTTAGGAAAACCGGACTTTTGGTGAAAGTGGCGACGCAGTGAAGGCGCTAATAACCTCGGACTCTCAACTCGCTCATGTAGGAGCGCTTCCAACTGAGTGAAGTGGCTAAATGATTCGACGCTCGCGGTCCTAAACTAATTCTAACGAATACGTGCAATCGGAAAACTTGAAAGAAATTTAAAATATTTCAGTATTTCAAATCTACCCCGTCAAAATCCATTCTATATGAGTCATCGTCGCCAATTCATTAAAACACTCGGCGGGACCGCCGGGTTGATTGCACTTCCCAATATCTTTACCGGCTCATTGTTTGCCGCTACCTCACCTAACAAAATCATCCAAGTTGCGCAGATCGGCTGTGGTCGGATGGGCTTGGAGGACATGGGTAACGTGCTCGATGTGCCGATGGCGCGGGTTGTTGCCGTTTGTGATCTCGACTCGAAGCGTGCTGCTGAGGGTAAGAGAAGGATCGAAGGATTCTACAAGAAAAAGGGTGAGGCCACTGTTGAAGTTAAAGTTTACAGCGACTACCGAGAGCTATTGGCAAATCAAGAAATTGATGCGGTGGTCATCAGCACGCCGGACCACTGGCATGGTCTTGTCGCGGTGGAAGCTGCCATCGCGGGCAAACATATTTATTGTCAAAAACCTCTAACTTATAACATTACCGAGGCCATTGCACTTCGCACCACAGTGAAGGCGAAAAAAGTGATCCTGCAAGTGGGTTCTCAACAGCGCTCGGAGCATCCTTTCGCCGCGTTCCGGCCAGCCAGCGAAGCGGTTTTGAATGGGCGTATTGGAAAATTGAAAAGTATCAAAATCGGCATTGGGCTCGATAAACCGAGTGGGAAAGCCCCGGCTGCGATGCCGGTGCCTGAAACGTTCAACTACGAGCGCTGGCTCGGCCCCGCGCCCCAACAAGATTACATGGAAGGCCGCTGTCATCCTCAGAATAGTTTTTCTGGGCGCCCGGGCTGGATCACCACCGAGGATTTCGGACTTGGCATGATCACGAACTGGGGGGCACACCACATCGATATCGCGCAGTGGGCGATGGGTCAGCAGTTAGGCGGGCCGTCAATGATCGATGCCAAGGCCGACTTTATGACGAACGATGTTTGGAACGTCCATCGTCACTATCATGTGGAAATGCTCTATCCAAATGATGTCCAAGTCATCCTTGACGATAAATTTGAAAACGGTCTGAGGTTTGAGGGCGAGGAAGGTTGGATTTTCTGCACACGGGGTGCCGCGAAAGTTACCGCAAGTGATGGCAACGCGCCTAGTGATGGGAAAAGCCCGCTGCTAGCGAGTGCCGCGAATCTGCTTTCGCCACTCGGCCCCGACGCCAAGCGCTGGCCTGCGAGCAAGGAGCATAAATTTAACTGGATCGAATCCATCCTCGCCAATTGTGAGCCGATCGCGCCTGTTGATCAGGCTGCCCGCAGCTTGGAAACTTGCGCCGCCGCTTGGATCGGCATGAAGCTGGGACGCAAGCTCCATTGGGACGTTGCTACGGAATCGTTCGTCGGTGATGACGAAGCAAACGCATTCCGCTCCCGCAAGCCACGCAGCCTCGATTACGATGTTCATGCGATCATGAAAAAAGCAGGAATTTGATCCTCGCTGCCGGCATCAAATCGCTCCACCACGCGCGGCGAGGGAGCGAAAGACCGGCTCTGGCACGTAGCGACACACGGTTTCCTCCCAACCGGCGGGTCCGATGAGGCCCTTGATCATATTCGAGGAAAGCTCCGCAATGTCTCGCGGAGGCATGAGGAAAACCGTTGTAACTTCCGGAGCCATGTCCGCATTGATGTGGCGCATGACCCGCTCGTATTCGTAGTCGTTCGGCGATCGGATTCCCCGCAGGATGTATTTTGCCCCCATTTTTTTCGCATAATCCACCAAGTAGCGATTGTCGAAATGAGCGATGACTAAGCGCTCGCTTGTTTTGGTGGACTCACGCAGCAGTTCAAGCCGTTCCTCGACGGTAAACGAATAACGTTTCGACGGGTTGTTGCCGATCGCGACGATCAAGTGGTCAAACATTTCCAGCCCCTGTTCGATCATCCAGAGATGACCATTAGTCGGTGGATCGAAGGAACCGGCGTAAACCGCAGTGCGCATGGGGAAAGGCTAGGGGTAAAAAGCCGAAACCGGAAATGATAAATGCACAGCGAAAACAAATCGAACGATTTTTTGACTTCATGGCGGGTCCTTGTTATCAGCCCGTCGCGTAAGCGCTCGTAGCTCAGTTGGATAGAGCATCCGCCTTCTAAGCGGACGGTCACTGGTTCGAATCCAGTCGAGCGCGCCAGTGCTACCTTGAAACAGTCCGGAGGATGCTCACCGGCAGGGCATTTTTCGGTGCTTAATAGAAGAAAGGGGTTTCAAACCCCTTCTCCTTATTACTCCAAAACCCACAAATCTTTATGCGCGTCAGTA
>JAYVNE010000072.1:0-17430 GCA_043758615.1 Akkermansiaceae bacterium | reverse complement strand
AGCAGGCTGCATTGCGGAAAGCGACAGCAGGCTGCCGCAGTCCATGGACTTCGTCGAGAATCCAACCCAAATGGATATTTAATTTTGGCTGAGTCCCTAGTGTCGTGTAAAATTTAAATTGTCGGATAAAGTGATTTGAGTTTGATCCGGGCTTTTTCGTTGGTGAACTGCCAGTTGATCGATTTGGATTCTTCATTTTTTCGGTTGAGATAGGCTTTCACCTCGTCGGTGAATTCTTCGACCGAGCCGATCCTGCGATCCAGACAGGTCCGCCCCAGAAGCCCGATTTCGATCTCGGCCATGTTCAACCAACTGCCGTGTTTGGGCGTGTAGTGCATCTCGAAGCGTTCACAGAGTGACCTCGCTTTCTCTGGCGGGAAGGCTTCGTAAAGCCAGGCTTCCTTGTGGGTGTTGAGGTTGTCCATCACTAACACGATTTTCCCGGCATCTGGCAGGAGGGTGTTGGCCAGATGGTCGAGACAGGCGGCGAAATCCAGCGATATGCGGCGTCCGCCGCAACCCACGAAGACATCACGTTTTCCCAAATGGGGCATAGCGATCATGAAACCGCTCACGTTACCTTCGCGGACGTATTCGTAGTCTTCCCGGGCTAGGTGACGGGGGACGGCAAGAACCGGATCACGCACTTCTGATAGAAGTTGTTTGGCGAATTCATCCAGACAAACTAACGGAAGATCCTGCCGTGGTGCTCTGGAATAGACCTCCAGCACGTCTTCCATCGCTGCTACGAAGGCGGCGTTTTGCTTGGGTGGGATGCACCAGCGTTCCTGCCGCCATGGCTTGAGTTCGCTTTTTTTAAAACCGTTCCGACGGATTGGTGGGAGATGGTTTCTATGACTTCGATCTCGACGAGATGGCGGGCTAACAGCCGTAGCGTCCAGCGGGCATTGCCTGCCGGAGGCTTGGAGTAGGCAAGCTGGGTGATGCGCGCATGGGCGTCGCCGGTGATGGTAACCTCGCGCCCCGGAGTGGCACGGGGCTTGCGTGCGAGTGCGGCGACCGGCCCTACTTCGCAGCAACGCCGGCGGAGGGCTTCGAGTTCATGGCGTTCAGATTCTGATAGTTTAATTCGGTGTAATTTGGCAGGCACCTGTCCGATTGGACACACCTGTTAAAAAGTACAATTTTAAAATTTCCTAACCGATCAATAAAATTTTACACGACACTAGTGTCACGTAAGGTTCATATTGTCGGGCAGAGCACTGAGAGTGGTTGTGGCGTCTCGCCGCAATAAGTCTCGTTCGATGGTATCTATCGAAATAACTTTTGCGCAGAATAGACGAGAGCAAGTCGTGCCGGCAACCAGTAATTTCTCTACCAAAATGAAAAGGTTGCGGCGAGACGCAAAAACCACTTTTGCATATAGCATCGATCCCATTAAATCTAGCAAAATTCAAGGGTGAATTTCAGTTAGTCGTTGTTAAATTAACGGATGCGGCGCGGTAGAGCTTGAGCTTGCCGTAGCTGATTCGGCCCTCGAGTTGTTCATAGACTGGCTTCAGGGAAACCTCGTCATAACCCGCGAGTGCGGCCTGCATCTCCCGCTCCTCGGCGACCGAATAAAAGGCACGGGGATCGATGAATTCACCTTGTGCGATTGCTTCGGCAAGATGCCCCTCGATGGTCGTATCTTTGAATCCACGAATGGCCATAATTTCAATGACCGTTTTACCTAATTTCCAAAGAGCCAGAGTTTCATGGGCGGTATCACTTAGCCCGTCAACCACCTTTGGTTTCCGGGGCGCCGCTTGAACGGCGAGAGAATCAAGGGGCGCGAATTCCTTCGGCACACTCTGCTTCACCCAATCGCGAATGGCAGTTAGAAATGCTGTGCCGTAGTCCTCGCGCTTTTTGTCGCCCACGCCAGGAATATTCAAAAGAGCCTGATCATCGCGCGGATAATCACGGCTGAAGTGACGCAGAGTGACATCAGAAAAAACCACATAGGGCGGGACATTTCGCGCATCCGCCAATTCCTTGCGAAGGGCGCGTAGGCGTTCGAAAAGACCGGTGTCGCAAGGAATTTCACCTGTGCGTGCAAGCGGTTGTGAGCGTAGAGCCATGATCGAACGTGTCAGCATGACGGTGTCCCGATTTTTTAAAAGGTCGATTCCTTGTTGGCTAACAGTCACCGTCTGAAATTGATCCTCGCTAGCCACTAGCAGACCATTGCGCACCAATTGTCGCCCGAGATCCACCCAGTAGGGACGGGGCTGGTCCTTGCCGATGCCATGGGTCTTCAGTTGCTCATGTTTCCATCGTTTGATCTTCTCGGACATACCGCCGGTGAGAACTTCGGAAACATGATTGAGGCCGACATTGAAATTTCCTGCTTGGCGGATGCGCAGTACGCAACTCAACAGCTTTTGGACATCGACCGTGGCATCCCATTTTTCGCGAGGTTCGAGGCAATGATCACACCCTGCGCAATTTTCGTGAGTCCAAGTTTCACCAAAATACCCTAGCAGACCGACACGGCGACAGGCATCATTCTCGGCAAAATGCGTCATCTGGTCGAGCTGTTGGTGCGCCAATTTCCGCGCGTGCTCGTCCGGGATATCGTCGAGGAATCTCACGTATTTCATGAAGTCACTACGGGAAAAAAGCAGCAGGCAATCTGCCGGTAATCCATCACGCCCCGCTCGACCGGTTTCCTGATAGTAGCCTTCGATATTCTTTGGCATGTCCGCATGGATGACGTAACGGACGTTCGGTTTATTAATTCCCATGCCGAAAGCGACGGTGGCACAAACGATTTTCGCCTCATCACGGAGGAAGGCGTCCTGATTCTTTTCACGCTCGGCGGGATCGAGGCCGGCATGATAGGCCACTGCGGAAAACCCGTTAGCTATCAGAGTGGCCGCAAGGGCCTCGGTGGTTTTTCGGGATTGGCAATAGATGATGCCAGAGTCTTCAGGCCTTCCGCTAGCGAAATTACAAACCTGCGCTGCCGCTCCCGCTTTCGGGATCACTTGGTATTTCAAATTCGGGCGATTAAAACTGGCGAGAAATTTTACGGGATCCCTCAATTCTAACTGCTTCACGATGTCCGCGCGCACCCGTTCCGTGGCTGTCGCTGTTAGTGCGAGGATTGGGACGTTCCCCGTCCATTGGCGCACTTCTCTGAGCCGACGGTATTCAGGCCTGAAATCATGGCCCCACTCGCTGATGCAGTGCGCTTCATCCACTGCTAGGGCGCAGACTTTCCAGTCCTTCAGGCGCGAGAGGAAGTCCGGCAGCATCAGGCGCTCGGGCGCGACGTAGAGCATCTGATAGTCACCGCGGCCCAATCTATCGAGACGATTCCGTGCCTCCGTTGCCTCCAGAGTTGAGTTTAAAAAGGTCGCACTCACCCCACTAGCTTGGAGCTGGTCAACCTGATCCTTCATCAACGCGATCAGGGGCGAAACCACAATCGTCAATCCATCGCGAACCAACGCGGGTAACTGATAGCAAAGACTTTTCCCCGCACCGGTGGGAAGCACTGCCAATGCGTCCCGCCCTTGAAGCGTGGCTTCCATAATTTCTCGTTGAAGAGGGCGGAAGCTGTCATAGCCAAAAGTTTGCTTGAGGCAGCGAGTCAGTGATTGCAGGCTCATAGGGGAATAAAAAGGATGATCATTTGAACAGTCAAGATAGAAATTTCTAATGGATACGATGGCCCCACGAGTAATCTCGGCGGAAGATCGCGCAGCTAGGCTTTGACCGGCGGCGGGTTTCGGGCTATTCCACCCTCTCCCATGAAGGAGCCTATCCAAGCTATCCAAACTGAAGCGCTTGCGCAAATTTCCGCCGCTACGGACGAGCGCTCGCTCGATGACGCGCGCGTCGCCGTTCTCGGCAAAAAAGGCACGCTGACTCTCGCCGCCGCAGGCATTAAGGACGTGCCGAAAGAGGACAAGGCCGCCGTCGGCCAGCTTCTCAACTCCGCCCGCACCGCGATCACCGCCGCGCTGGAGGAGAAGCAGCTCGCGCTGCGAGAAATCGCCGACCGCGCCGCGCTGGAGGGGATTGACGTCACTTTGCCCGCCCGCCAGGTTTCTGTTGGATCACTGCATCCGCTCACGCTGATCCGCGAGGAAGCGATCCGCATTCTCCGCCGCATGGGCTTCGCGCTCGCCGACGGGCCGGAAATCGAAGACGAGTTCCATTGTTTCGACGCGCTCAACACACCCACCGATCACCCAGCGCGCAACGAAAAGGACACGTTCTATTTCGACTCGGGAAAACTCCTCCGCACCCACACTTCCAGCGTGCAAGTCCGCACCATGGAAACTCAGACCCCGCCGATCCGCATCATCGCCCCCGGCTCCGCCTATCGCCGCGACGAGATCGACGCGACGCATCTATCCGTTTTCAACCAGCTCGAAGGCCTCTACGTCGGCACGGATGTTTCACTGCTGGATCTTAAAGGTACACTCGAATATTTCCTCCGCGAGCTCTTCGGCACCCAGACGGAAGTTAGATTTCGTCCGCACTTCTTCCCCTTCACCGAGCCGAGTTTCGAGATCGACGTAAAACTCACCGTGAAAGGCCAAGCTCCGAAATGGATCGAAATCGCCGGCTGCGGCATGGTCGATCCCGCCGTTTTCGAGGCCATCAGCAAGTCCCGCAAAGATAACGCCTTCGATCCCGAAAAAGTCACTGGCTTCGCCTTCGGCATGGGTCTCGACCGCCTCGCCATGATCCGCTGGGGCATCAAGGATATCCGCTTCCTCATCGAAAACGACGTGCGCTTCCTCAAACAATTCGCTTGAAGAAGATAGAAGATAGGGGATAGGGGATGGGAGATGGGAGATTTTAGATAAGAGACTATGGAATCGGACTCGCTGGGTTATAAAAAGCTGAGGATTTGGATACTGGCTCGTGAGCTGGTGATCGAGATTCATCGGATGACCTTGGTGTCGCTGCCGAAATATGAGCTCTATGAAGAGGGCAGCCAAATTCGACGGAGTATGAAATCCGTGAAGTCCAATATCGTCGAAGGCTATGGTCGCCGTCGCCACAAGGCTGAATACATCCGTTTCCTAGACTACTCATATGGCTCAACGCTCGAAACGGTCGATCATTTGGAAACACTCTTCGAAACCGAATCCCTCCGTGATGACGAACTGTTTCACTCACTTCACGAACGCCTGAACCAACTCTCCAAGTCTATCTATCTATTCACACGAGGCGTGGAAACCCACCACAACGAAGACCGCTGACAACACGCTCTTCCTCCCCCATCCCTGATCCCCAATCCTCTTATCTTCCCATGAACATTTCTCTCAACTGGCTTGCTACCCATCTCGATCTATCCGGTAAATCTATCAAAGAAATCGACGATCTTTTCACCTTCGCCGGCGTCGAAGTGGAAGGCATCGTTTCCAAAGGCATCGCCTCTGATAGAATCGTCGTCGCCCAGATCATGGAAGCCGTCCAGCACCCGAACGCGGACCGCCTTAAAGTCACCCAGGTCGATGCCGGAGAGGGCACGCTCCGCCAGATCGTCTGCGGCGCGCAGAACTACAAAGTTGGCGATAAAGTCCCCTGTGCCCTCCCCGGTGCCGAGCTTCCCGGCGGCTTCACCATTGGCGAGACGGTCATGCGGAAAGTAGAATCGAAAGGCATGCTCTGCGCCGCTTCCGAGATCGGCCTGCCTGCCGGAGAAGACGGCCTGCTGATCCTTCCTCCTGATTCTGAAATCGGAAAACCCGTCAAACAACTCTTCGATTCCGACACTCTGCTCGAACTCGAAGTCACCCCCAATCGTCCCGACCTCCTCAGCCACCGAGGCATGGCCCGCGAGCTTGCGACGTTGTTGAAAACGCCACTGCTACCGTTAGAGATTCCCACACCTAACACTAATGTCTCGGTCAACATCCGAATCGACGCGCCAGCCGCCTGTCCACTCTATACCGCCATCGCCATCAAAGGAGTCACGGTGAAAGATAGCCCCGCTTGGCTGAAACAACGACTCGAATCCATCGGCCTACGCCCCATCAATAACATCGTCGATGTTACGAACTACGTGCTTCACGAGCTCGGCCAACCCCTCCACGCTTTCGATGCCGCGAAACTCACCGGCAACATCATCGTCCGCAATGCCGCCGATGGCGAAAATTTCCTCGCGCTCGATGATTCCACTCATGTCCTAACACCCGACGACCTCCTCATCTCCGACGAATCCGGCGCAGCCCTTGCTCTCGCAGGCGTGATGGGTGGGGCAGCAAGTGGCGTGACCGAAGCCACCACCGACATTCTATTAGAGTCCGCCTATTTCACTCCGCAAGGCATCCGCCGCACCTCACGCCGCACTGCCCTTGGCTCGGATTCCTCCTACCGCTTCGAGCGGGGTGTTGATGCCCAAGGCGTCCTAACTGCCTCCGCTTTCGCTGTGAAACTTATCCTCGAAATCGCTGGTGGCAGTCCAGATTCCACCACGCAAGTCGCCGGTTTAGCCCCGATTCTCACCAAGCCCGTCACGCTCGATGCCCAGAAGCTCGACCAACTCATGGGCGGCTCGATCGAGCTAACTGCTGCGGAGGAAATCCTCACCCGCCTCGGCCTAACGAAACTTCCCGACGGCACGTGGAACGTTCCTTCATTCCGCGCCGATCTCCAACGCCACATCGATCTCGTGGAGGAAATCGCCCGCGTCCACGGCCTCGATAATGTGCCCTCGCGTTTCCAAGGCACCTTCGTCCCAGCCAGTCCGATAGATGCCGCCTACGACGCCGACATGATTCTCCGCCGTCGTCTAGCAGCACTCGGCCTGCACGAATGCCAAACCATCAAACTCATCTCCGACGCCCAGGTTTCCGACATCCTCCCCCTGCGCCCCATGCAGGACGGCGATGTCATCCGCGTGAAACTCCCACTCAGCGAGGATCACGCGGTCATGCGTCCGAGCATCGTCCCCGGTCTGATCGCTTCCGCCGTTAGAAACATCCGGCAACAGGCGAAATCGCTGCGCCTCTTCGAAATGGGCCGCGTCTTCCGCAATGCCGGCGGCGGCAAGGCCAAGGACCAGGAAAGCGAAACCCTCGCCCTGCTTCTTTCCGGCTCCGCCCTGCCCACCGGCTGGTCCCAAGCCGACCGCACCGCCGATCTCTACGACCTCAAAGGCATCCTCTCCGCTTTGTTAGGCGGCCGCGAAATCAAGTTCGCCCCGAAAGATCGCCCCGGTTTCGTTCTCGCCAGCGACATCAAGGTCGATGACCAGAACATCGGCGTCTTCGCCCGCTTAACACCCGCCCGCGAACGCGAGTTAGATTTCACCACTCCCGTTTACGTCGCAGAACTCGACCTCGGAAAACTCCGCAAGCTCCTCAGCGGCATCAGCCAAGTCGAAGACCTTCCGCAGTTCCCCGGCTCCTCCCGCGACGCAGCGATGGAACTTCCCGCCACCACCGTGAACGCCCAGATCGAAGCCGTCATCGCCAAACTCGCCGAGCCCCTGCTCATCGCCGCCGAATGCTTCGACGTCTTCACCGACCCCACCGGCGAAAAGTTAGATACCGATAAGAAGTCCGTCGCCTACCGCTTCCAATACCGCGCCCCCGACCGCACTCTCAAAGCCGAGGAAGTGGACGCCGCTCATCAGAAAGTGCTCGAAGCGCTGACGAAAAGCCTCGGCGTGAAGTTCCGCTGAGGACGCGGAGCATTTCCTTTACTGGTGCCCGCATCATCTATTTTCCCAACAAGCGGACTGGTTACGTGTCATCTAACTGGAATTTTTCCCGCAGGATCAGGTCCACCGCGCGATCATCCAGCTCCACCGTCATACCTCGATCAGAAATCCTGTCATGAACCCGACCTGCGCTGTTAGGTGGTTGTGGTGGCGCTGGATCGTTGAAACTGTGCACCAAATTATTGGAGAAGCTGAGGTTTTTGAATGGATTTGTTCCGTCATCAAACAATGAAATCGTGACAAAAAGACCGAGCGTTCGGTATTCTATCGCTGCCGTTTCCTGTAAATTCCCAAAGCGGGTTACTTTCGACTGGGATAGCGGAGAATTGACCGACGTGACGCTCGTAAAAATTGAAGATACACACCGAATCACTTTAAAAATAGCAATTGTAAATGCTGCTAGATCCCGGTTTGTGGGTCAACTCGAAGCCAGAGGAATTACGCGGGAGGTTTAAAACCCTCCGGGATTTGCCGGTTCTAGTACTAGAGAGAGAGAATTAACGTTCAGTAGCCACCCGGCCCCTCCATCATCTCATTGACGCTTGCCCTTTCCCTCTCACTCGGCGCATCCTGAGCGGAGAACATGAAGGAACTCATCGAAGAACTCGAACGCTGGGGAGCGGATGTGATCTTCGGGCGCGCCAAGGGGTTCCGGGCAGCGCTAATGCGGTTCCTCATGCGGGCACTTTCCGGGGTTTTTCGGATCATTGTGCAAATCCGCTTGCGCCGATACCGCAATGGATGGAGACCGCAACACCACCTCGGCACCGCAGTCATAGCAGTCGGTAATATCACCGTGGGAGGGACTGGAAAAACGCCGGTCGTCGAGCTTCTGGCGCGCACACTGCGAGATCGAGGCCGTCGGGTTGCGATCCTTTCCCGGGGTTATAAAAGCAAAAAGCTTGATCGGCCCCAAAAGTGGCAAAATTCCAAGGGCCATTCCATCCCCGGCGAAAAAATGCCGAAAGTCGTCTCCACCGGCAGTGCTCTTTTACTCGATTCCAAGTTCGCCGGCGACGAGCCCTTCATGCTCGCCCGCAATCTCGATGGCGTCGCGGTCGTCGTCGATAAAAACCGCGTGAGAGGCGGGCGCTTCGCCATTGCGAATCTCGATTCAGACACCTTGCTGCTAGATGATGGGATGCAATACCTTGATCTCGCTCACGCCATCGACATCGTACTCATCGACTCCGGCGCACCCTTCGGCACCGGGGCCCTGCTCCCGCGCGGCACTCTCCGCGAACCTCCGAAAAATCTTCGTCGCGCTAGCTACATTCTCATCACCAAATGCAACGGCTCTTCGAACGAGGCGCTCATCGCCCGCATTCGTCGTTACAATCGCACCGCCGAAATCATTGAGTGTGCGCACGGTCCAATCTATCTGGAAGACGTTTTCACCCGCGAGCGCAAGCCGCTTGAATTTCTGCGGGACAAGTGGGTAGGAGCGATCAGCGCGATTGCTGTGCCTGAAGCCTTCGAAGGATCGTTAGAAAAACTCGGTGCCCGCGTGGAAATCCAGCGCCGCTTTTCCGATCACTACCGCTTCTCGCGCAAGGAGGTTGAAAAATTCATGCAGCGTTGTGTCGAGCGCGACATGCAGCTCATCGTCACCACCGAAAAAGACGCCGTCCGTTTCCCTCGTCCGGCGTCCATCGATGTGCCGGTGTATTTCCTGCGGATCGAAGTGGAAATCCTCAAAGGTCAGGAAATCTGGGACGATCTGATTGAAAGAATCTGCACCCCGGCTCCTGCCTTCCAAGCCGTGCTCCGTCACCGTCACGCATACCGACCTTGAAACTGCGCTTTCCTCGTATTTTCTTGGAAATTGACAACCATCGGGCGCAGTCAAACATTAGCAATTGTGTCCTTTAAAACCTTGCTGGTTACCCTTTCCTTGACCGCTGCGGCAGATGCCCGGCCATGGGGTGATGATGTCATGTATTTCATGATGACAGATCGCTTCTGCGATGAAGATTCTGCTAACAATATACCAACTGGCATCGATCCCACGCTTTACGATCCAAAACAAAAGGACATCTCACTCTATTATGGCACCGAGTTTTCACTGCTAGATGCAGGGGGTAAAATCGGTGAAGATGGAGGAACTGGCCGCATGATTTTCTTCCCTCACAAAGGTGGGCCTATCATGGCGGACGTCGAAAAATCCCAAACGTTTTCCGACATTTCCAAGCTCACCGCGCTGCGTAAAAAGCTGCCGGTGCCACCGCCCAGCCTCGTGATCTATGAAGGCCTCCCCTCGGGAAAATAACAGAATCGCGCGATTCTGTATGCCCTATCAGTTCTCATGTCACTTGAACATTTCAAGCTCACTCGCCACGAACCTCTCACGGCTTCCATCCTATGACATTCAAGACACACACTCTCGCATCTTTGCGCGCTGCCCGCGCTCAAAATCCTGAGAACTCCGCCCTCGTTGGCTTTGATGGATTTGTCGATACCATCGTCACTCCGGTAGCCCAGCGCAGCGCACAAGGCGAGGCATTCACACCGATTACCACCATTCCAGATTTCGCCCAACGCATCGCTGGAGCCGCAGGGAAAAGCACGAACATCGAGTTCTATCCGTTAATCGACAAGCTCGGTGGGAATGGACCGATCATGGCAAACGCGCTGCTCGCCGCCGGCACTCGGCTGACCTACATCGGTGCCCTAGGACGACCCTCGCTGCACGGGGTTTTCCTCGATTTCGCGAGCCGTGCGGAAATCGTTTCATTGTGTGATCCCGCCACCACCATCGCAGTGGAGTTCAACGATGGAAAGATCATGTTAGGCCAGCTCCGCAGCTTGGACACGATCACTCTGGAGTCGATCGAGGAGGTCATGGGTGCGGAACATTTCCGCAACAGACTGGCCTCGGTCGATCTGATTTCTCTCGTGAACTGGACGATGATTCCTAACATGACAGAGATTTTTCTATCACTCGTCAACGATGTGCTGCCCGCCCTCCCACCGCGCGCGAAGCGGACCTTTTTCTTCGATCTCGCCGATCCAGAAAAACGCTCGCGCGAAGATCTGTTAGAAGTGCTAGAGATCATTGGGCGTTTCGGTGCGTTCGGAAAAGTCACGCTCGGCCTCAACCTGAAGGAAGCCCAGCGCGTGCATGCCGAACTTGGGTTTTCCGCCTGTGGTGAAACAGAAATCGAGCTGCGCGCCCTAGCAGACGACATCCGGCGCAACTTGGAACTTTCCACGGTCGTGGTCCATCCCCGCGCCTCGGCTGCCTGCTCCACGGCGAATGGCACATGGTGGGTGCCGGGTCCCTATACCGATAAGCCACTCATCACCACCGGTGCCGGCGACCACTTCAATGCGGGCTTTGCCCAAGGCGAAATGCTCGGACTCGACCCCGAAGCCTGCCTCACTCTCGGCGTCTGCACCAGCGGCCATTATGTGCGCACAGGAGAAAGCCCGAGTCTCGATGACTTGGAAAAATTTCTTAGCGCTTGGGGCTGAACCGCTCGTGGGCAGAACGCGGATTTAGCCACTATTCCCGCATTGCCATTCCGGGGATAACGATTAGTCTCCGCCCTTCCTATGAGCACCGCAGAGACTTTTCAGCAACACGTTCTTCCCACTTACGGGCGGTTTCCGCTGGTCCCGGTGCGAGGTGAGGGCTGCCGCTTGTGGGACGATGCGGGGAAAAGTTATCTCGATTTCTGCATGGGCATCGCGGTGTGCTCACTGGGCCATTGTCATCCGCGCATAGTCGAGGCGATCCGCCACCAAGCGGGCGAGCTACTGCATTGCTCGAATCTCTATCAAATCCCGCTGCAAGCCGAATTAGCCGAGGAAATCAACGTGCACCACGTCCGGATGCCCGGGAAAAATTTCTTTTCTAACTCCGGTGCCGAAGCAAACGACGGCTTGATAAAAGCCGCTCGCCGTTTTGGCCACAAGCGCCCACAGCCGGATGGCGCACCGCGTTACGAAGTGATCACTTTCCTGCAATCATTCCATGGCCGCACGCTGGGCGCGATGTCCGCCACGGGCCAAGCTAAAATTCAGGAAGGCTTCGATCCGCTGCTTCCCGGTTTCCGCTATCTCCCCTTCAATGATCTAGCAGCTTTGAAAAATTCAGCCCGCCCAGAAACGGCTGCCATCCTGCTAGAACCGATCCAAGGTGAGGGCGGCGTCAATGCTGTCACGCCGGAATTTCTCCGCGCGGTGGCCGAGCTTTGTAAACAACACGATCTGCTCCTGTTCTTCGATGAAGTGCAGGCTGGTTTCGGTCGCTGTGGCGATGCGATGGCTTGGCGAACGATCGCCCCGGAAATCAAACCCGACGGTATATCATGGGCTAAGGGCATGGGCGGCGGCGTGCCAATCGGCGCGTTCTGGCTCAGCGATCGTGCGATCGATGAGTCCGGCACCGCGCTTTACTCGCTGATGGGGCCTGGCTCCCACGGCTCCACCTATGGCGGCAATCCGCTCGTCTGTGCTGCGTCGCTCGCCGTGTTGAAGGAGATCCGCGAAAAGGGACTCGCTGCAAATGCACTTCTCCAAGAAGTCCGCATCCGCGAAACGGTGCATTCGTGGAATCTATCAATCGTCACGGAAGTCAGGGGAAAAGGACTACTGTTAGGAATCGCTCTCGACCCCACACTCATCCCGACCCCGGAAGGAAAAACCGCAGCGCTTGTCGTTGTCGGAAAACTGATGGAGCGAGGTCTAATTGTTCCACCAGCGGGACCGAATACTTTTCGTTTGCTCCCACCGCTCAATGTGTCCGCTGCCGAGATCGATGAAGCGTTGTCGATCATCCACTCGGTCCTGTCTGAATTTTAATCATCTCATGCAACACCTCCTCTCCATCGAAGAACTCAGCGCGAAAGAGATCCAAAAGCTGCTAGACTCTGCTGCGCATTTGAAACTCCAACGCGGGCGCGATGGCAATCAACTGGCCGGGCAAACGTGGGCGCTCATTTTCACCAAATCCTCCACCCGCACCCGAGTGTCCTTCGAGGTCGGTATCCGCGAGCTCGGTGGGTTCCCTTTATTTTTATCAGGAAATGACATCCAACTCGGCCGTGGTGAACCGATCAAGGACACCGCCCGCGTGCTTGGCCGCATGGTCCACGGCACGATCATCCGGACCTTCGCGCAGCAGGATGTGGTGGACTTCGCACAATATTCCGGCATCCCCACGATTAACGCGCTCACTGACGATGAGCACCCGTGCCAGATCCTCGCTGATCTTCTAACGATCCAAGAAAAGCTTGGTGGCTGGGAAGGAAAAAAAATCGCTTTCATCGGCGATGGTTTTTCTAACATGACAATCTCCTGGATGTGGGCGGCGAAACACTTCGGTTTCGAACTCGTAATCGCCTCACCCGCTTCCTGCCAAGCACCCGTAGATTTCCTAACAAAGCTGAATGCGCCGAATGTTACGATCACCGCAGATCCTGCCGTGGCAGCCCATAACGCGGATGTGATTAACACGGATGTTTGGCTGTCGATGGGACAGGAAGGCCAGAAGGAAAAAGAGCTGGAGTTCGCCGGATTCCAAGTGAACTCCGCGCTGCTCGCTACGGCGGCGACCGGCCACATCGTGCTGCACTGCCTGCCAGCGTATCGCGGAAAAGAAATCAGTGAGGATGTGTTGGAACTCCATGCAGGCACCATTTTCCAACAAGCTGAGAACCGCTTGCATGCACAGAAGGCGGTGCTCGTTGCCTTGGCAAAAGGCTAAACCCACGCTCGCTTTGCCGCAAATTTTCACTAGGATTCACCCGTGATCGCGCGGCAAAAGATAAAGTATCCCGTTTCCCAATCTCTGCGGCAATACCTCTATCACTTTGATCGCCAGCGGGAAATTCCCAAGGTGTATGACGAGCTCTGCCGTTTCACCGGCGCGATTCCCTACGAAGACCCGACCGGCCGCGAGACCTTGTGGCACACTGTGATCTATCCGCAGGACGCTTTTGCGGAACTTCGCCCACGCCTCACTAACATTTATACGGAGTTGAAGCTCGGTCGCGACGCCGGACAGCACGAACATTTGCTCGTGGATCGCATCGATTTTGGGGATTTCGGAAATTCCAAACCTTTCCGTATTCGAATCACCAATCTTTTCAATGATAACTCGGACTACTATTACGTCAAACAGGCCGATGCTTCCCGCATCTATGGCCTGGAGTTAGAGCACATCTTATCGCCTAACCGGATGAACTACCTCATCAATGGAAATACTCTAATCGAAGAACACATCGCGGGTGTTCCGGGAGATGTCTTCATTAGGGACTACCTCACCCAGCCTGGCCTTAACAAGGTCCGCATCGCCAAAGAGTTCACAAAGTTCACCGAGCGCGGTTTCATCCGTCTGCTAGGAGATATGCGCAGTGTGAACTACGTCGTCGATATCACGCCGGATTTTGAAGAGATCCAATACCGCGTGCGGGCCATCGACTTCGACCAACAATCCTACGAAGGAAATGGAAATGTCTATCTGGCCTTTCGTTTCAACTCGAACCGCAAGGTCACGCGGCTCGCCTTCGAGGTGCTCAACCGCAAAAGCATCGACCAATACGTGGCCGAGGAGCATGCACAAATGGCACGCCGCGCCAAGGTCGAGAGCGGCCGCCTCCGCGCGTTGCTTGGCATCATGCGGCGTGAGGATATCGCGCCTCGTGAGCACGTCGTCACACTCGCCCGCGAGCTGGATCGCATGCACGCAACCAGCGGTTTCGGCGACTGCCAGTCGATGGGCGAACTCACCGCTATACACATTTCCATGATGCTCGGGATCGCGCCAACCGGTTGACAGTGAGTTTTCCTGCATTTCCGGAGGGTTAAAATCTTTTTCCGAAACCGCTCTTGTCCGTGGGCTTGTCAGTGCCATACGCTTGCCCAACCTTTTGTAAGCGTGTCCGTTATTTCCCCACCGATCTATATTTTAGCCGTTCTTCCCTCGCGCTGGGGCTCCACTCGCTTCCCCGGAAAGCCGCTTCATTTGATCGCCGGAAAACCCCTGATCCAGCATGTTTGGGAGCGCTGCAAGCAATGTTCTCGCCTCGATGACATCATCGTGGCCACCGACGACGAGCGGATCCGCGATGCCGTCATCGCCTTCGGAGGAAAAGTCGCCATGACCTCTCCGGACCATCCGACCGGCACCGACCGCATCGCCGAGGCTGCGAAATCCGTCCCGCAAGCCACCCACATCATCAACATCCAAGGCGACGAACCGCTCATCGACCCAGCACTGATCGACGAACTCGCTGCCGCCATGACCGCCGATACGACGCTCGACATGGCCACCGCTGCCAATCCGCTTGATCCCGCTGATCCCGCCGTGCACGACCCGAATGTGGTGAAAGTCGCCACAGCACTCGATGGCCGCGCGCTCTATTTTTCCCGCTCTCCGCTGCCATTCTTTCGTAACCCCGTGGAAGGGCTGCCGGTGCTGCGTCACAAGGGGATCTATGCCTATCAGCGGAGTTTTCTTGAACGCTTCGTCACTTGGCCTCCCTCGCCCTTAGAAAAAGCGGAGTCTCTCGAGCAGCTCCGCGCCCTCGAAAACGGCGCGTCCATTAAAGTCCTTCTCACTACCGACACTTCACCCGGCGTGGATACACCCGAGCAAGCGAGGGAGGTGGAGAGGTTGTTAAACGTTATGAGTTAGGAGTTAAAGGTGAAGAATCCGATCTTCACCCTTCACGATCCTGATCTTAACCTATAACCCTTAACCAGTAACTTTTAACTCAATTATTATGAAATACATCTTCGTCACCGGCGGCGTGGTCTCCTCACTCGGCAAAGGTCTCGCCGCGGCATCTATCGGAACTCTGCTAGAACATCGTGGCCTGACCACACTGATGCAGAAATTTGATCCCTATCTGAATGTCGATCCGGGAACAATGTCACCCTATCAGCACGGTGAAGTTTACGTGCTCGATGATGGCGCGGAAACTGACTTGGACCTCGGCCATTACGAGCGCTTCACGTCTGGCGTGCTGTCGCGGATGAACAACCTGACTTCCGGTCAAGTTTTCGACTCCGTCATCAAAAAGGAGCGCCGTGGCGAGTATCTCGGAAAGACCGTGCAATTCATCCCACATGTTACTGATGAGATTAAATCCCGTATGCATCAGGTGACGGTCAACAATCCTAACACGGATGTGCTCATCACCGAGATCGGCGGCACCGTCGGCGACATGGAAGGCCTACTTTTCATCGAGGCACTGCGCCAATTCGCGCTCGAAGTTGGCAAGGAAAACGTCTGTTTCATCCACGTTACGCTACTGCCCTATATCAAGGCGGCCGGTGAAGTGAAGACCAAACCCACCCAGCAATCCGTGGCGAAACTGCGCGAGCTCGGCATTCAGCCAGACATCATCATCTGCCGCACCGAGGCGGATCTCGATGAAGACAACCGCAAGAAAATCGCCATGTTCTGTAACGTGGAGCGCAAGAACGTCGTCGCCTTCCGCGATGTGGCCCACACGATTTACGAGTGTCCGTTAGATTTGCGTCGCGACAAGATTGATCGACTCGTGGTGGACAAGCTTGGCCTCGGCCACACGCCGTCGCCCGCGCTGGAGGATTGGGAGAAATTCGTGCAGCGTGTCATCCATCCGAAGAACAAGGTCACCATTGCGGTTGCAGGAAAATACATCGAGCTTCAGGACGCTTATAAATCGATCTACGAATCTCTCATTCACGCCGGTGCCCATCACGACACCAAAGTCCAGATCGTCCGCGTGGAAGCGGAAGCCATCGAGGATCACGGCGCGAAGTCGGTCATCGGCGATGTGGACGGCATCCTCGTCCCCGGAGGATTTGGCGACCGCGGCATCGAAGGGAAAATTCTAGCAGCCAAGTATGCCCGCGAGCAGAAGATTCCGTATTTCGGCATCTGCCTCGGTATGCAAATCGCCACCATCGAATACGCACGAAACGTCTGCGGGCTGAAAGATGCTAACTCCACCGAATTTGACAAGGCCACGAAACACCCCGTCATCTGCCTTCAGGAGGAGCAGAAAGGCATCGAAGACATGGGTGCCACCATGCGTCTCGGTTCTTCAGAATCCATTCTCTTCACCGGCACCCAAGCCGCTGATCTCTATAATAACGTGGACCGCATCCACGAGCGCCACCGCCATCGGTATGAGTTTAACTCCGACTATCAGGAGCGCTTGCAGGAAGCTGGGCTAGTGATTTCTTCCGTCTCCGCGAACGAAGGTCTCGTGGAAATCGTGGAACTACCGGGACACCCATTTTACATCGGAGCCCAGTTCCATCCCGAGTTCCAATCCAAGCCAAACCACCCGCACCCGCTCTTCGCTGGTTTTGTAGCCGCCGCACTGGAGCGGAGCTATCACTCCTAACGAAAGGGGGGACGAACGGGGACATGGGTTACAAACTGACCGACAACATCGGTTACGCTTTCGTTAGATTTCGAGGGCGGGCCGGGCGGATCGCAAGCGCGAATTCTTGTGGTTAGATCCAGCGGAACGGCGGATTTCGCCAACGGGGCCGCAGCCCGATGGGCGTGGCATCCGTCCCGAATGGCGCTAACTCAACGTGCTTTTGGGATCGCGGAGAGTGGCTTTCGCCGCCGGATTCCTGGAACCGTTTCGAGGATCAAGGTCTGGGTGATTTCCCTCATTTCCCTCATTTCCCTCACAATTTCTTCCACCCGCTTGTGGTTCTCGATGGCTTGGAGCATCTCTGCCGCCTGCTCCGCGGACAGGGCAACACAGGCGGTTTTGCCT
>JAYVNE010000071.1:0-5989 GCA_043758615.1 Akkermansiaceae bacterium | reverse complement strand
TCTGCGTCCATCTGCGGTTGAAAATCTTCATCTTAAAAAACGGATAGATTTGTGTCATGTGCGTATTTACCTAGAAAAGAAAATAGAACCGCAGATGGACACAGATGGACGCAGATTAAGAATGAGTTACAAGATTTGAAGTATTCACCACTTAAGTGATAGATATGAATCTAACAATTTTTATCTGTGGTTTTAATGTTACTCTTTAGGGTCAAGCCACCGTCTCAAACACCCCGCCGCCTAACATTCTGCCGCCGTCGTAAAAGGCACAGATCTGGCCGGGTGAAATCGCCCGCTGAGGACCTTGGAATTTCAACCGCACTTTTCCATCCTCGATCGCCTCCATCACCGCAGGTTCCGCCTTCGCTCGGTAACGGGGTTGGGCATCAATGAGACGTTTCGTTTCAAAGGGTTCGTTGAGCGCTGATAGAGTCCCGACCGTGCATTCCAAGGTGTAGAGTCCCTCGGATTCTAGCGTGTCCCAGCCGACGATCAGGCGATTCCTCGCGGCATCTTTCCCGACGACCACATACGCCATTCCCGCGCGTGGAGAAGCCACTCCATGACCTTTCCGTTGGCCTAACGTATAAAGATGCAGACCACGGTGTTCGCCTAAGACTTTTCCTGATGGATCCACAATTTCACCCGGCGTATCGGCGACGTAATGGCGGAGGAAATCGCTCATTTTCACCTGGCCGAGAAAACAAATTCCCTGGCTGTCCTTTTTTTCAGAGACCGGCAGATCGAATCGCCGTGCCACCTCACGCACCTCTGGCTTCAGCATCTCACCCGTGGGTAAAAGTGCGTGCATGGCCTGCCGCTGGGTCATCAAGGAAAGGAAATAGCTTTGGTCCTTGTTAGGATCCGCGCCTCTCAAAATCGCCGCCGTGCCATCGGGCAAAGTGCGTCGTCGGGCGTAGTGGCCGGTGGCGACATGTTCGAAGCCTTGGGAAATCGCATAGTCTAGGAAAACCCCGAATTTCATCTCCCGGTTGCACCAAACATCTGGGTTCGGGGTGATCCCGGCGCGGTAACCTTCGATAAGATATTCGACGATCCTGTCCCGATAGGAATCGATTAGATCGATCACGCGAAACTCGATGCCGAGTTTTTTAGAAACTGCCCGTGCATCCTCGATATCCTGCTCCCACGGACAATCGCCCGGAATCCCTTCATCGTTGATCCAGTTTTTCATGTAGCCCGCCGCCACATCATGCCCTTGCTCCACGAGAAGAGCCGCCGCCACGGCACTATCCACCCCCCCTGAGAGCCCGACTAAAACCTTCGCCATGCGGGGAAGGTGAACATTGAGCCTCGAAGGTCCAACATGGAACGTCGGAGGTTAAGAAATTTCTCCTCAATTTCAGGCCCGCCCTTACTCGCTAAATGGTGCGAGTAGGGCAATCGTCTCGTTTCGGTTTTTGCGATACACCAGAAAATCAGAATCGATGGTGCAGACGTTGGAACCCTCATGCATCTCCGCCAGACGGGTCACGCAGGCGTCCGCAAAATCCATCGGGGTGTCGGCATAGCGCTCCATGAGCGAGCGGACAGCCGTGATCTCTCTAGCCAACGAAACCAGAACCAGATCGTTTTGTTCAACCAATCTCAAAATGGACGCGGGGGGCACACCGTCCTTGGCAACGAGGTGGCAAGCTTCCGTGAGGACCGCTTCGCAAATGATTGCCCCTGAGGAAGACGATCAAAGGTTCGAACGGCCCAATCGTGATGATAGTCTCTGACGCAAAACCATGCGACCAATGGCCCGGCGTCCATGATGACCCGCTTTATTTTCCAAGATCTTCGAGGTGTGCCTTATGGGTGGAGAGGTCGGTGTATGTCCCTTGCCCCATGACCTTCAGGCCGCGCAGGGCGTCTGCCATGGTGCGGGTTGGTTCTTTGGGAGTCTCAAGCGACTCTTCCACGATTGTCAGCAAAGCGCGCGCTTTGGTAGGTAGTGCATCCCCACCTCGCGGGCGCACACGTCCATTTTCCAAGTCTACTTCCACCGTTTGATAACTCATAACAGGACCATACGGGAATTCGACACATCGACAAGGTGATTCGCCGCATCCAAGCTGCCGCTGATCGATCCGGCTACGTGCCGCAGGTGGATCTCGTCGATCAACAAAATCGGCTTCGGCATCACCGCTTCCATGCGTTCCTCAAACTCGCCGCGATACTTCGTGCCCGTGTGGGCAAGCGAGGTGATATAGGCATTCCTGCCTGTTCTTTAAAATCACACCCGGTCCTTTCAGATACGTCATTTGTGAATTCGTGAGCAATAACCTCACCCAATATTTGAAAGAGCTTAAGATTATTTTCTAAAAAATACTTTCAAAATGTCGGAAGCGCGGACCAAACTCCAATTATGCAGCAATTTGACCGATCGGAAATTGAAGAACTCGGGCACTACGTCTATGTCTACACCGACCCACGGAATAACAGTCCATTTTATGTTGGCAAGGGGCAAGGAAATCGAGCTTTCGCTCATCTAATTGATAAATCAGAGTCTCTCAAGACAAAACGGATCGAGGAGATTCATGCTGCAGGACTCAATCCGAAGATCGAGATTCTGGCATTTGGACTAGACAAGCCAACTGCGTTCAAGGTCGAAGCGGCGGCTATTGATCTCATTGGTTTCGATAATTTGACCAATGCACAGATAGGACATCAAGCACGCCTATATGGGCGGAAGTCCATTGATACGGTGCATGCTGAACTTTCCGCAACTGAGGTCGGGAGTTTCGATGTCAACATGGTGCTTATAAAGATCAGCAAAACCTACAGAGATGCTTCAAAAACATCCGCGATGGCACTGTATGACGCCACACGCGGAACATGGCCAGTGGCCAAGGCTTCGGTCGAAAAAGTCGCATATGCGGCAGCCGTATTCGGAGGAGTGATCCGCGAAGTTTATAAAATTGCTGCATGGTTACCCGCGGAATCAACATTATACCTCGATCCAAACCGGAATTTTGGGCCGAGTGAACGTATGGAATTCGTCGGCAAGGTAGCCGAAGAAACAGTCCGAAAAAAATACCGGTGGCGTTCAGTGGCGCACCTTTACCGTCCCGGAGCAGCCTTTCCAATTATGTATGTAGGACCGGCGTTTTCAAATCGGTAGCGGACATGCATAGAGTCAGTGCCTCCAAATTACATCCATATTAATCCGTGCACTCGAACGCTTTGCATTACGGATAGATTGGCCCAACAAGATGTAATGATAAGTTTGATAGGGATTCATCAACGACAGGATTGAATTTCAATGCTGGATATGCGCCGTTCAATAAGTCGCCAAGCGAAAGAACGGCTTCATTTGCAGCATTGTATTCTTTGTTTCCGAATTTAAAGCACTCATCTAAAACGCCTGTTAACACTTTCAGCCCAAGACTTCCCACAATATCTAAACGTTCCTTGAAACTAATTGCGGATGATTTAAATTCGTGACTACTCGAATCTAAGATTGCTCTAATGTAAATTGGATCGCCGTTCTGTATTCGTTTTTCAGTGTCAATGATGTGGTATCCTTGAATCTTATAACGAATCTCAACATGTGATGTTTGATTGGATGATTTCATATTGCTATGAAAAAGGGCTCTTGGAGGATAGCGAAAGCGTGCAAATCGGCGATTTTTTAAAGTCGATGTTTTGATTCTCAGTTAGCATAATGGGTTATATTTGTTGTGAGATCGTTTCTATCCGCGAATTTATTCGCGCCAAGCAGTTTAAGAAAACTATCGGCACACCAGAGTTGAGGTAGTCGCGAATGGTGTGTCAAGTGCGGCCTGCTAGGGAATTTGAAGGTCGATGCAAAACAGGGCTGTGGTGGGTGTTTACAGAATGAAAACATTCAATGGGACAGTGTTCCTAAGCACCGTTGCGACTGCCTCTGAAGAATTGCCACAGTCGCACCATTGCGAATGTGTCGAGTTGGCAATATGAGGATAACTGATTTTGGATTTCCACTTTTCTCTCCTCCAAGGTGGCCAAGTCAATCGCTTCCATGAAGGCGGAAACCGCCATGCCGCCATCCTGGACCCCGTCGAGCTGGGCATAGGACAATTCCGGTATCGCGACCGGCAACACGGCTTTGATGCTCCAGCTTCCGTGTTGGCTGGGGTGATAGTATCGGTTCCTTGCGATGGGGAGCAGGTCAACCACCCGTTCAATGATTGACTGCAAGGCTGGGGCGAATTCAGGGAAGCGAGCTGCCAGTTCGCGCATCACGCGGCATTCAAATCCGGTGTTGTAGGCGAAAACGGGGCCTTTTTCGCCGCAAAGATCAACCAGTGATTGTGCGCAACCGTGCGAGGGATCATCGCCGGAAAGGTCCAGAAAGCCGTAGTGTTGGAGGTCGCCGCTTTCTGCGAGAATGTGGAGGCTGAACTGGAAAGGCAGTTGTTGATAGGGACGCGTACCTTTCCAGATGGGCACTGCAAACATGGCGGTTTCAAAATCTAGGAAATAAGCGGGGAAGCCGTAGGGAGCGAGATCCGCGGCGGCACCGGTGGCATCGAAATATGTTTCGCCGGTGATCGAGCACTGCTTGACCCGGTTTTGGATCGCGCCAAGAAACTCATCCGGGACGTCTCTCAGATCCTCGTGTCCGGCGGTCTCGATTTGTTCGCGTTTACGGTGATGAAGACGCGGCAAGGATGAGAGCGGATACAGTGGGGTGACCTTTTCGCGGTTGCAGTAATCGGAGAAGCCGCAGGTGAAAGGACTGTTGCAGTGCGGTCCGGTTGCGATTTCCGGCTCATCTGATAGTGCGGCGATGGCTTGGGCGCCATCGATCCATTCCTTCACCTCGTCACTGCGGGAGACGGCCTCTTCGGTTAGGTCTTTTTCCTTGAGCAAGCCCTGGTAATCGCCATTGCCTGGATAGACGAAGGCGCTGTCGATATGTGCCAGTGAAATGGACGATAACCGGACGCCAGCGGTGGCTGCGATGTGGGCCTGCACCGCAATGTCATCTCGCTGGTAATCTTTCACGCTGGTAGAGGATTTTACTTCAATCATTTTCCAAGCAACAACACCATCCTGCGGATCGGGCAGCATGACGTCCGCGTAGGCCAAAGCACCGCCAGCGGCCATACCCGCCTCGAATATGGGAACCTTACCAGATTCCAACAGTACTGCGCTGAGGGCGAGAGCTTGTTCATGGCCAAGACTATTGAGGTCGATGAATTCTCCATTAGCTTCTGAGTCGTAGATGCTTCGCGCTATGTCGCCGACTTGATTGCCGATTTGGAACACCATTGCGGATGACGAGTCATCACGCAGTTCAGATTTGTGGATTTCAAGCCACAAGCGCTTTGGGCACTGGCGGAAGGCGATGATCTTGGATTTGGATAGGTTTCTCATGCCGAGGTAATGGTGGAGTGCCCCCATTTCTTGATCCAGCTTTTATAAAAGTTAGATCTAGGAATGGAGGCATTCCGGTCATTCCACGCTCTAAGACGGGACGTCGGACGAAATGGAAAAATCCTCAAACTTCAATGTTGGAAGTTCGATGTTCGATGTTCATCCTCCGTCCATGCATTCAATGACAGGATTTGGTCGCGGTTCAGCAGCGACGAACGCATGGCAGGCCACGATTGAAATCAGCTCAGTCAACCGCAAGCAGGCCGAGGTCGTGGTGCAGGCACCCCGCGAGTTGTCCGAACTCGATGCCCGCATTCGTAAGTGCGTGCTCGGAGTCGTATCGCGAGGGCGCATCCAAGTGGCCATCAATCTCGATCGTTCGGAAAGCAGCGCCGCGGTGATCCGGGTGGACGCGGCGCTCGCTCAGGCATTTGCCGATGCGTTCGTGGGATTGGGGAAAACCATCGGCCACGATCTGATCCCTACCGCTGCGGACTACTTGCGCCAACCGGGAATCATTTCCCTAGGCAGCAATGAGATCGACGCGGAAATCGCTTGGGCAGCCATCGAACCGGCTCTAGCAGACGCACTCACCCAACTTGCCGCGATGCGGGAAACGGAA
>JAYVNE010000070.1:0-5998 GCA_043758615.1 Akkermansiaceae bacterium | reverse complement strand
CGAAAAATGCCCTGCCGGTGAAAGGGGTTTCAAACCCCTTCTCCACAGCCGCATCCGCCTCGCAGGGATTCCACAAAACTTCATGCGCGGCAGTATATCATGCCGTGCCGGGAAACAGCGAACGCATCAATCGTTTTGTGGACGAGATTGTCCTTATTTTTGGCCCAGCCACTAATCCCGCCGAGTGATGCTGACGAGAGAAGTGAGCTTTTGACAAATTGCGGTGAGCGCCGGGTCGTCTGCGATTTCATCGAGGGTCCATGGCAGGCGGAATCGCCAGTTTTCACCGCCGGAAGTGCCGGGGTGATTGATGCGCTCGTCGAGACCGAAGAGTTCAGTGATCATCAGTGTCGCATAGCGGGAGTTAGAGGCGAACAAGGCCTTGATGAAACGCAGTCGGATACCCTCGGTGAATGGTGGCCATGGTCCGCCGATGGAGAGGGGAATTCCGGCGAACTCGGAAAGGATGCGGAGGGCGTTGTGCGAGCCCTCGACCCACCACCCGGTTTGTTCGGTGGGATTCTGTTGGTGCTGTTGAATGACTCGCAGGCAGCCGCGCCAAATCCCGTTGACTGGGTCATGATCGTGGGTGGAGTAAGTGGCAAAGCTATTTTCCGGGAACGAATTGCCGGGAGTGGGGTGGCCATCATCATTGCAGTCCCAGTGCGGAATCCGAAACCCAGCGATCCCCAAATCGGTGAGATGCGGGCGCACATATTCAGGCACCCAACCCAAGTCTTCCGCGATGATTTCCGCATCACCTGCTGCCTCGACGATTGCCCGCAGCCGGACATCGCCGTCCGCTCGGTTAGCAGCCTTGTTTTCTACCGTGTCGTCTGGGTGAAGGGACCAGCGGGGGAGGCGGCCACCATTGATTGCCGCAGCCTGCTCGTGATTGAGGCCGATGAATTCATGGTTGCGCGTGGGGCTCCATGGAAAGGCGTATATCCGATAGAATCCGAGGATGTGATCGAGCCTGAAGATATCGAAAAATGTCGTCACACGTTTGATCCGCTTTTTCCACCATTGGAAATTGTTAGCCTGCATGTGATCCCACCGATAAAGCGGAATGCCCCAGTTTTGACCCCACTGTTGGAAAAACGGATCGCTCTGGCCCGCGCCCTCGGGCGGTGATCCGCCGAACCAATCGAGATGAAACTCCGCCTGCTCGAAGAAAACATCGCACGAATGAAAGTTGATTCCTATCGGCACATCGCCCATGAGTTTCACCTGCCGCAGTTGTGCATAAGCCCGGACGCCCATCCATTGGCGGAAACAAAGCCACTGCACGAAGGCAAAATAACCGAGCCTGTAATCCACCAGCGCCGGGTTGTTCTGTCGGAGTTTTTCAAGAAATTTACGGGCTTTTTCGGGAGTGTTGCAGGTGTCCGGCCATTGATCCCATGTGAGTGCTTCGCCGTGGAGCTCCATCAGATAGCGAAAAAGGGTGTAGTCGCCCAGCCAATCCGCTTGCTCGCGTTTGAAGTGCGCGAACTCTTCGGCGAAAGGCGGGGATGAAATTTCGAACCGTGACCACGCGAGCTCTAGCAGGCCGCGCTTGGCCCGCCGGACTGCTGGATAATCGACCAGTTTTGCCCGCATCGCGTCGCCCAGATGATTGCGGGCGTGGTTGAGGTCAGCCTCGGTTAGACTGGGGACTTCAATGGGATCGAGCGCCAGATAGATTGGATCGAGCGCGACGGATGAAATGGCGCTGTAGGGGCTTTCTTCTGCACCATGCTCGTTGATTGGCAGGAGCTGGATGAAGCCGACCTTGTGCTCTGCCGCCCAATCTATCCACTCACGGAGAGCAAGGGTATCCCCAATTCCAAGATCCTTCTCACGGCGCGGAGAAAAGGCGGGAATGAGGAGCCCGGCCAAGCGCTTTCCAATGGGTTTCACGGGCCGAATACTGGCACGCATTCCCCCGTCGTAAACCTCGAAATTTAAATCTAACAATCAAACTGATCTGCGATTTTATTCGATCTTGCATGGGCTGTCGCGTACGTCAGGCCACTAACATTGCAATTCTCTTCGGACCCATAGCACCAATGTTCCTATCCTGCCGGACAGTCCGCAAAAATGCCTTTGGAGTTGAGTTGTCGGATCAGGGGGGTAATGTCCGCCCGTTATCCCTCATGAAGTATTTTTCGATCCCCAAAACCCTGGCGCTCTTGGTTGCCATTCTCCCTGTTTCCATTTTTGCCCAGAGTGGTGAAAGCGTGATGGTAATGGAGGCCTACTCTGGAAAAGTCCTCATCGCTTCAAATGCCTCGGTCAAGCGTCCCATCGCCAGCCTGACGAAGATCGCCACAGGTGCCGTCGCAGTCGATTGGGCAACTGCAAGTGGCAAAGACATCGGAGAAGTTCAGCTTACGGTGCCTCAGACGATTGCTCTCGTCGGCGGCCCAAACCCTATGAATCTCCAGCCCGGCGATCAGCTCACTTTGCGGGATGCGCTCTACTCGGCCCTGCTCGGCTCGGATAATCTCGCCGCTCTTACCATCGCGGATCACATCGGGCGGGAAATTCAGAATCGCCGGGGTGGCAGTGGCGATCCTGTCGTCACCTTCGTCGGAGAAATGAATCGACTCGCAAAAGCGATTGGGATGACGCAGACCCGCTTTGCAAATCCCCATGGGTTAGAGCGCGAGGGAGCAAAGGCTTATTCCACGGCGGCGGATGTCGCTCGCATGTCGATCTATGCCATGCGCCGCAATGCCTTTAATTTCACCGTCCGGCAGCCAGATCGTCAGATCAGCGTCACCGGGCCTGCCGGGAAACGTAGCTACCACATTAAAAACACCAATGAATTGATCGGCGAATCCGGGATTCTGGGTGTAAAAACCGGCACAACCAATGCTTCGGGGCCTTGCGTATCGGTTTGCATGGATCGCGATCCTCTCGTCCGCCAGAAGCCAGATGGGACGAAGGGCGCCACGCCACGCCGGCTGGTCGTCGTTGTTTTGAATAACCCGGATCGTTTCAACCGCGCCCGCAGCTTGATCCGGCAGGGTTGGGATGCTTACGATCCATGGCTCGCATCCGGTGCTCCTGTGCAAGACCGAAAACGCGAGATGATCGACGTGCCTAACCCGCAATAAGCCAAGCGCTTCGCGCCTTACACCTCCTCCATTCCTATCAATCACGCCAACATGAAAAGAATCGGAATTTTAAATAGTGGAGGCGATTGCCCCGGCCTGAATGCCGTCATCCACGGCGTCGTCGGTGCGGCAGATCAACTCGGCTGGGAGGTCATTGGCTTTCGCGATGGCTTCGAGGGGCTTCTCCCACCGGGTGATTATGCAGTGCTGAAGCCGAAAGATACCATTGGCATTCTCAAGCTGGGTGGCACGATTCTCGGAACGACTAACAAAGGCCACTTCGCCGCGAAAGTAGGCAAGGGTGATATCGCGGAAGTCCCGCCAGAAATCGTCGCTAAGGCGAAGCGCACGATGGATCAGTTAGGGATTTCTGCCCTCATCGTCGTCGGTGGGGACGGCTCGCTAACAACCGGCTTGCAGCTCTATCGGGAAGGTTGGCCAATCATTGGTGTGCCGAAAACGATTGATAACGACCTCAGCGCCACCGCTTTCACCTTCGGTTTTGATAGCGCGGTTTCCACCGTCGTTGATGGCCTTGACCGTCTTCATACGACGGGAGAAAGTCACAAGCGTGTGATGATTTTGGAAGTGATGGGTCGCCACGCCGGATGGATCGCTCTTTGGGGTGGCATCGCAGGAGGTGCTCACGTGATTTTGCTCCCGGAAATTCCCTTTAATTTGGAGAAAGTCGCCGAGTTCATCAAAACACGTGATGCCCAAGGCCATCACAGCACCTTAGTCGTCGTTGCCGAAGGGGCAAAAATGCCAGACGGGGAAATCGTCACCAGCCACGCCAATGAAGGCGGCGAAGTCCGCCTCGGTGGGATCGGGGAGCAAATTTGCGCCAGCTTGGAAAAAATGACGGGCAAAGAAAGCCGGGCCTGCACCCTCGGACATCTTCAGCGCGGCGGCGCCCCGACATCGCTGGATCGGATTCTCGGCGTGCGCTTTGGCGTCATGGCCGCAAAACTCGCGGAGGAAGGAGCCTTTGGGCGTATGGTGAGCTATCAGTCCTATCACGTCGAGTCCGTCCCCATCGAAGAAGCCGTTCATCAACTCCGTCTCGTGCAACCGGACAGTGAGCTCGTCCAAGCCGCGAAAGCCGTCGGCATTTGTTTAGGGGATTGAAAAAGTTGAGAGTTTGGAGTTGAGAGTTGAGAGACAGAGGTAAGACTCCCGAAGTCGTTTTTTTCTTCGCCTCAACCAACCACTCTCAATCTTCTTCCAATGTCCTCTGATCCACTCCTCCAGCTCCTCCGCCGCAAAGCCCGTTTCTCCGACCAAGAGCTCGCGGATTTGCTATCGTCGGACAAAGGCACCGTCGCGGCGAAAGTTGCTGCCTGGGAAGCCGATGCCACCATCCTCGGGTATCATGCCGTTGTAAATCCCGAGGCCTCCGGAGACACTTCGGTTTCCGCGTTTATCGAGGTTAAAGTCACTCCAGAGCGAGGTGGCGGTTTCGATCGCTTGGCCATGCGTGTCTCGCGCTTTGACCAAGTCGTTTCCTGTTATCTTGCAAGCGGCGGCTACGATCTTATGGTCGTGGTCGAAGGCTCAGATCTTCGCGAGGTTGCCCGTTTCGTTTCTGAAAAACTCAGCTCGCTCGATGGCGTTATTTCTACCGCCACTCACTTTCGGCTCAAAACTTACAAGGAAAACGGCTTCCTTTTCGAACGTGAGGCAGCCACTGAGCGCCTTGTCGTTTCTCCTTGATCCTGTAAATCAGGGTTGAGCTTGGTTAGATTCACCCGCTAGAACTTGAGTCGGGTGGTAGGATCTAACAAAAAAAGGTGCTTTTCGGTTATCTTTATATCTTTAAGAGGAAGATGAAAACCACCGATTACACAGAATACACGGATCAGAAGAGAGTTAGAAAAAGCAAGACTCTCACCCAAAAAATGAAAACTTTAAATCTTGTAACTCATTCATTATCCGCGTTCATCTGTGTCCATCTGCGGTTCAATTTTTCTTTCTAGGATTATCTAACTTTCTCTAGCAGATCAATGCGTGCAAGGATCGACGTCCGTCACTAACGGCGGGAAGTGCGGTGGTGGCGTTGTAGGTGGCAGATAAGGCCGATCCAGTGGGTCTGGCAGTGGAGAGGAAACGATCAACGCGACTTTCGCGCTTTTGGCACTTTTCGAGCTCTTGGAGCTGGGTGATTCGTCACCACTGTTTGGGTCGAGTTTGGCAAGCAGGGCCTGCACGGCGGTGATCGACTCCGGCATCGTGGCGATGGCACACTGAGATACAAGGCGCATGCTGTCTGGCGCGACTGTAATCGCGGTTTCTACGATGGAGACAACGAGAGAAACGTCTGCCTCACTTGCATTGATCGCCATTTTGACGATTTCGCAGGCGCAGCTTGGATTGGCTCCGACTTCAGATTCGACGACTTCGAGAACCTTGGCAGGATCAAGCTTGATCCGCTGCTCGACTGAGAGGGACACCTTGAGGCAGTCCGCACCTTTTTCTGATTTACCGCTTTCGCGATAAATTGCGGAAATCAAAGCCAGGCCGTTTTGCAAATTTCCGGTCGCCATTTCAGAGGACTTACCACCATTAGCGCTCATTGCGACTCTGCGATAGGCCGATGGTTGACGGAGCACATTGAGATCCACCACGGATTCGACGTTTCGAGGGCTGCTCGCTTCAGTGTTAAGAGTGAGCGCGTCTTGGGCTGCGTAAACAGGTTTTCCGTCGGACAATTGGCCTTGAGCCTTATCCACAGCGGGAACTTCGTAATTGCCTGGCAGAGCGCTGTCAGCGGCAAATTGTGAATTACGAGCTTCATCGAGAATCCCAGAATTGGTGCTGGTTTCTGGTAGGCGGGAGGCGCTGGCTAGATTCTGAGCAGTTAGGGGAGCTAACGAACTGAGAAAAAAGAGAGCGAC
>JAYVNE010000069.1:0-6046 GCA_043758615.1 Akkermansiaceae bacterium | reverse complement strand
TGGGCTTCTTTACGAGCGGTCTCATGGTGGGGCTCTTGAGCTTTGAGGGTGGAGCTGGCGAAGGCGACGCCAAGCAGGCTGATGGCGAGTGCAAGATTTGGTCTCATTTTGATTTTCGTTTTAGGGTTGATCCCGTTCCTTTGAATCGGCGGGCTGAGCGTTAAAACCCGTCTCCATGTCAAACCCTTGAGAATTCTGAAAATAATCTGATCCAAACAGCGCGGGTTAAGATCGCAAATCCGCGAGCTGCTCCTTGAGAAGCTGGCGCGCCCGATAGATCCGGGTTTCTACGGCTTTCAGGCTGCATCCACTGACCGTAGCAATTTCCGCATATCCCATTCCTTCGTAGATGAACAATGACATCGCCTCGCGCAGATCATGCGGCAGACTGCGGAAAGCTTCATGGATGGCGCGGAATTTCTCACCCGCTTCGGCAGCTTCTCCGGGGGTTCGGTTAGAATCTATCACTTCAGGCACTGATGAAACGGAGTCTTCATCAGCCGCATCCATGGAAACCGTCGGATGGCGGCTTTTCCAGCGGAGGTGGTTCTTTGCCAGATTCGAGGCGATGGCAAAGAGATAGGTGCTGAAAGTTCCCCTGCTTTGGTAACGCTTCCTGGCTTGATAGAGTTTTACGAATGTTTCCTGTGCAAGATCTACTGAAGCCTCGCGTTGGCCCGTCGTCTTGTAGAGAAAGGCGGTGACACGGTTCGCCCATCGATCCATCAGGGCGTTCAATGCAAAATCATCACCCTTCGCCAGGCGCTCCATGAGTTCCGAGTTGGAAACCTCAAGAACAGGAACCTCCTCAGCGGGCATGCAATTTCCCCGATTCGCTGTGGCTGAAATCCAGTGCATAGGGCAGCATTTCTTTCATATACAAAGCTGCTTGTTCGCGATTCAGAACACCCGCCGTCTGGAAAATATGATCAAGCATCGCTTGTTGGCAGTCGGCGTGGATTGCCGCGTGTTCGTGGATCGCGCGTTCAAGTTCTGGAGTTACACCCGGATTCTTGTAGATCATGTCCTCCACCTTTTCGTGGGCGGCGGCGATCTTTCCGCACATTTCCATGCACTTCGGTCGGTAGGCGGCGTGCAGCGCGGATACCTTGGCAAACTGCTCGTCGTTCAACTTCAGCTCCGATTTCACCCAGGCCAGTTCAGGCATGGAGTCTAGCAGCACGTTCTGATGCCTGACCGCGATTTGCGTGCGGATCAAACAGAATGCCGCCACTCCAGCGATGATGGCGATGGCAAAAACAAGGACGCTTCGTTTCATTTTCGGTCGTGTTTGGAAAACGGGCTGATCGACATGGCGTAGGCGACTTCCGCATTTTTCGCATCACGGATGCCGGAGCTTCCTAGCCAAAGGCCAAGTGTGACGGTAGCAGCTATTCCGGCAGCGGCACCCCAAGGGCGGGGCAATCCGGCGGCAAAGGACTGGAACCAAATCACGCCCGGCAGAGGCTCGACTTTGTTAGTGCCGATGCGGTTCCACACTTCTTGTTTGAAGGAATCCGGCAAGGGAGTTTCCAGCCTTGCGGTCCTCAAAAGATCATCGATATCAGAGTCATTCATGATGGATTGCCTTATGGTTTACAGTGATGCCCGCATTCCTTTTTGACATATCGAGTGTTGTTCGCTGGCTTCGATGAAGCAGGTTTTGTCATATTAGTGATTGAGTTAACGTTTGTTAGGGCGATTGGTTTGCTTCGTTCCATGGGGTAAAACACCGGTTTCTCGCGAAACCCTTGAATTTTTACCAGCAAACCCGCAGCACGATTCATCCGCACTCAGAAGCGGAACCCAATTCCACCGCCCCAGCCGTAGTCACTGTGCCATTGGCCAATAAGGGAGAAACGCTTGTCCAGGATATACTCCAAGCCAACCTCACTTTGCCATTTGCTTTTTGTGTCGTACTCACCAGCGCCGTAGAGCATCAGCCGCTGGGTGATTGGAATGGACTGGCTCAATGAGAAACGAAACTCGCCGGAAGTATCCACCCAAGCCTGCGAGCGGATGAGGAAAGGAAGTAGGTAGCGGACTCCAAATACTCCACGGTTGCCGGCATCGTCATTGGTGAATTGCGCTCCGGCGAAAACGCTGGTGAAAGAAGTGAGATAGCGATCATAGGCTACATCGATTTCGTAGTCGGTTCTTTCCACGTCCTGCCAACCGATCTGCCATGCAGCGCTGAGACCGTTGCGGTTGTTTTCCAGCGCGATCATGCCTTGGGTCATGTTTGAAAGAGCTGACACTTCTCCGAATGCGAAAATCGGATCATGCATCGGCATGATGCCGTGCAGCGAGTGCGTGTAAGGATTCGGCGGGGCGCTTTCATAGTGAACGATGCGGGCCATCCCGACCTCGGCATGATAGAGAATGTGGCAATGCATCATCCAGTCTCCCGGTTCGTCAGCGGCGAATTCAATGACCCGGGTGGACATCGGCGGGACATCGACGGTGTGTTTCATGGGCGAATAAGCTCCGGCTTCGGTGACGACCCTGAAGAAATGCCCGTGAAGGTGCATCGGGTGATGCATCATCGTATCGTTGGTGAAAGTGAAACGGACCAACTCGCCTTCGCGGATGTTGACGGTATCGGCCTCGGTGAATGTTTTTCCATCAATCGTCCAGACGTAGCGGATCATGTCACCCTGCAAGTGGAAGTGGTATTCCCTCAATGGGCGGGCACCGCCGATGACGGTTGACTTCAAGGCACGCAGTTTTTCGTAGGGACTGCCGGGGCGTTCTGAATTCGTCGTGTCCATCGCGGAATGATCCCCCGTTTTTTTGTCCCCGGACATATCCATCCCAGTCATGTTGGAATGATCCATGGGCGGCTTGTCTCCCGACATGTCCATACCGGGCATTTTGGAGTGATTCATTCCTTCCATCCCATCCATTTTCATACCGTCCATCTTCATGCTCATCGGCATCTTCATCGTCGAATGATCCATTCCGGCCATGGAAGATCCGGAAGATCCGCCCATTCCTCCCATCATCAAGTGATCCAGATAGGGATTCGCGCGGGGCACTTCCGGCGCCGCTTTTCGATCACCCGAGCCGATGAAAAGACTGGTGTGGCCCGTGCCATCCTGGGCGGTGGCTCGGAGTTCGTAGGAACCTCCGGCGGGGACTTTGATTAGAAGGTCGTAGGTTTCCGCGATGGCCATCATGAAGCGGTTAATCCCCACCGGCTGCACATCCGTTCCGTCAGCACTCACTATTTTGACAGGGCCTCCTGCGAACTCGATGAAGTAGTAAGTCATGGCGGCGGAGTTGATCAACCGAACGCGAACGGTCTGGCCAGCCCTCGCGGAGAGAGTGACTTCGGGTTTTCCGTTCGTCAGAAACGCGTCGTAAGCGACATCGGACAAATCCATCGGCGGCATCCGCATCATCGAACGCTTGAAATACGCACCGAGGGCGTTATTATGGATGGCTCCGCTCACACTTTGGGCGGTTCCCTTCTTTACCTGTTGCCATTCGCGACCGGCGCGGAGCTGGGTGAGAACATCGTGGGGTTTTTCATTCGTCCAGTCGGAGAGGACCGCCACGTAATCGATGTCAGCGTTGACACGTTCTCCGCCTTTCGGGGTGATCACGATGCCACCGTAAATGCCGAGCTGCTCCTGGAGCACGCTGTGCGAGTGATACCAAAAGGTGCCGGACTGACGGAGACGGAAGTGATAGGTGCGGATTTCTCCCGGCTTGATCGGCATCATGTTCACATGCGGGACACCATCCTGGCTGTTGGGAACTAGCAGCCCGTGCCAGTGGATCGAAGTGTCTTCCTTGAGATCATTCCGCACATTCATCACCGCATCGTCCCCCTCGGTGAAGCGGAGCGTCGGCCCAGGAATGCTGCCATTGATGCTCATGGCCGGACGTTCCCCGTCTTTGAACTCGACCTTGGTCTCACCGAGATTGAGATCGTAAGTCACCGTCTTGGCCTGAGCCGCAAGAGTGGCAAACAGAATGAAAAGGACCGAGGAAAACCGGATAAAAATGGCCATGGATCAATGGAGCTGGGGTGAAACCTATGCGGCTCACATGTTTTTGTGCTCTGCGGCCGTCATCCCCGGCATGTCAGACATTCCCTTGTGTTTGCTATGATCCTCCATTGAAGGTGACGAGCTGGGCGCGCAACTGTTGAGGAGCATGCCGAGGGCGATGAGGACGAGTGAGGTCAGTGCTTTCATAGGGTTGTATTAGTTATTGGATTTATACTGAAATTGCTAAAATCAGCAAATTTCTCTAGTCGCGGAATCCCCGCAGAACAAGGTCGTTTTAATCGTCCTCCGGATCCTTGCCACGGCATTTTAACAAAAATGGACACCCCAGAACGAGTTTTAATGGATTGCTGGCCACAAGCCAAGCGTCCTGCCGAGTGATCAAAGAGCAGTGGTCAGCCACCTACGGTCGCAGACCTGCGCTACATTTTGGGCGGATTCCGCTTGGGCGGGTATCGACGCGGCTTGGATGCGTACCGCCGCACCTTGGATGGATACCCGTTTACCTTGGGCGGGGATCGAACTACCTTGGATGCTTGCCGATTCACCTTGGGCGGGTACCGCTTTACCTTGGATGCGGATCGCTCTGCCTTGGGCGTGTTCTGCCACACCTTGGGGCTGAATCGGGGCACCTTGGGTGCATTTCGAGGATCCTTGGGGGCGATTCTGGGGGGCTTGGGAAAAAACATAGCGGGTTGGAGAGGGATTTTTCCCCGTAGAATCAAGGATTTCAGGGGGACTTCTGAATAGATCACTGGCATTCCGGGGCGGGAACGTGTTAGCGCTGGGGGGATGGATTTGAAATGAAGATCCGTCGTTCCAATAAAATTAAATAAGCAAAGAACACTATGAGAATTACACAAAACAACCGCATCACCACGTTCGGCCGCGTCATCGGATTTGCAGCGCTTTATCCGGTGGATTCCCCCCTCTCTCGAAGGCGGATAAGCTGCTGACGATCATCCGCGCGGCGGAAACAGACGCGACGACCGCTGCCACCAATCAATCCTCCAGTGGCGGCGAGACCCGTGCCGGAACGCAGACGAAAGCGGATTTATACGACGAACTCTACGAGGATTTGCAGGCGCTCAATCGGACGGCGAAAGCGATCGCCGCAGACGATCTGCCAGGACTTGAGGAGAAATTCCGCATGCCGATTTCCCCGTCCTACAAGGCAGTTCTCATCTCGGCGCGTGCGTTTCTGAAAGACGCGGCACCCTTGAAAGCGGAGTTTATCGAGTATGATCTACCGGCCGATTTTCTAGAGAATTTGCAGGATGACATCGAGGCGTTTGAAAAAGCGGAGGATGATCAGGGCGAGGGGATGACGAAGAAGGTGGGAGCGACCCGCACAATCGCAGAAGCAGTGGCCACCGGTGCTGCGGCGCTGAGGAAACTGGATGCGCTGATGCGGAATAAATACCGGAACAACGTGACGAAATTGGCAGAATGGCTAACTGCTAGCCACACGGAACGCCCGCCACAGAAGGAGAAAAAGGCGAAGGTGCTGGTGGCGAATGGATGATGGCTAGGTGGGAGTGCTTGAGACCGGGGGAGGTTGATGTTTTCCTTCTCCGGCTTTTTTTGTGAGGGGGAACCGTCTAACTTTGGCCGGCTCCGATGGCCGCGGAGGTGATGCGGGGGAAAAATCGAAGATTGCGGTTGCGTTGGTGTTGATCGGCAGCGGAAAATTCGGCACATCGAGAGCGGCATGATTGTCGTCATTGTGTTTTCTGCATTCGTGCCATTCGCGTTCCTTCGCGGTTAAACCATTTTCAATCTCTTGAAACTGAAATCACCAACTCAAATGCGCTGGGTTTACTGGCTTGGCTGGATGGCCTTTGGCGCGGCCTTCCGGACGATTTTCGGACTGAAAATCATCGGTGAAGAAAATCTAATTTCCGAAGGGCCGGTGCTCGTCGCCTCAAATCATCAGAGTTTCCTCGATCCGCCATTGATCGGAAATCTTTACAAGACCGAGATGGTCTATCTGGCACGTAAGACCCTTTTTGTGGGACTTGGCAAATGGG
>JAYVNE010000068.1:0-6075 GCA_043758615.1 Akkermansiaceae bacterium | reverse complement strand
TCAGGCCCTGTTCCACGGGGATGAGGCGACATGGAAGGAATGGAATGCGCGTAACATTCGTTACCTTTCCACGATCCAGTTATCAGATGGTTCTTTTCCTGGAAATCAAGGTGCTTCATTCAACACTGCGGGAGCACTTCTATCATTGGCGCTGAATTTTCGCTACTTGCCGATCTACGAGAAATGATTCGCAAACTTTCCATCTCATGGCTTTTTGGCATGATCGGGTTGATGGCTGCCGAGCCATCCGACCTGTTACGTTTCACGAATGGAGATCAACTCCACGGGACTTTTCTCGGCATCAAATCCGGCCCGCAGGCGATCTGGCAGCGGGAGGATCTAACTGCACCTATTGATTTCAAACCGTCCCGGATCCGCCACATCGTGCTTCACGGGGGAAGGGCTTTGAAATCCCTAACATCGCTTTCGCACGTGGCACTCGTCGATGGTGACCGCATGCCGGGGATCATCCGTAAACTCGACGACGAGACGGTCACCCTTGATACGTCGTATGCCGGAGTCGTAAGGATTCCTCGCAGCCAGGTGGCGATGCTGGCACCTAGCCCATTGGGTGGCCGTATTCAGTATCACGGGCCATTCGTGGAAGACGAGTGGCAGATGGCTAACGCTTCTTTTCCTAACGGTTTTGTGGATCCTGCTCCGGACTCAGAGAAGAAGGAAGGCGATGCGAAGGATATGCCGGGACGATGGGAATTTTCAGGTTCCGCATGGTATTGGCAAAGCAAGCTGTCTGGCACGGCGATCCTGCGTAAGGACGTCATGCCTGACCGAGCCATCCTGCGCTTCGAGTTGGCTTGGAAAAATCGTCTCTCTATCGCAATCGGTTTTCACGCGGACTTCGCCCATCCCAAGCCCGGTAAGGAAGCAGGCGATCCTGGAAATGATGGTGCGGGAAAGGCGGTGAAGTTTGTGCCGGGTGATTCCGCGATGTTGCCCGTCATTTTTGGTAACAGTTATGTGTTACATATTTTTTCCAGCCACCTGATGCTCTATCGGACTTCAGTGAATGGTGATGGCGTTGCGAGTATCGGAAGGGTTTTGGTGAATGCTAACAATGTCAGGCTCAGTGATTCTGGGAATGCGACGATGGAAATCCGCAGCAATCGGAACACCGGCCAAATCTCGCTCTTTATCAATGATGAATTCGCCGCGCAGTGGACGGATGGCGGCGAAGGCGGGGCGGCGATGCCAGCGCTGTCCACAAAAGGCTCGGGCTTCGGCTTCATTGTGCAGTCGGAGAATTCGCCAGTTAGATTATCGGACGTGATGGTCGCCGAGTGGAATGGCATGCCAGACTCAGCCCGGAGCCTTCAAGTGGACGATCAGGATATCGTGCTTCTATCCAACGGGGTGGACCGTTTTTCGGGGAATGTGAAATCACTCAACGATGGGAAAATTCTGTTGGAAACTAAACATGGAGAGTTCCAGTTTCCACTCGACGACATTGCCGAGATCCGCTTCGCCCGCAATCGACTGGCTAGCAAAACGGAAGAGCCTGCGGACCATATCGTGATACGTCTCAGTCCGCTGGGGCAAGTCACTGGGCGTCCACTATCAGGAAATTCATCTGCGATAAAAATTCTCCACCCGTTTGCTGGGGAGCTGGATTTCAATCTGGAGTCCGCGGTCATGCTCGATTTTCAACCCTCTAATAACAGTATCGATGATTGGAATGCGGATTTTTAAACTGAAGTGCTGGTTGTGCGTGGTTCTCGCCCCGTTCGCAGCCGTCTCAGTGCATGCGGATGAAATCGCATTGACCGGTGATGCGAGTCTTAGTGGGACGATCCGATCGATCAATGAAGCGGGTGTGGTCGAACTTTCTACCACGTTGTCACCGGAGCCGGTTTTGCTTAAATCTGGAGCATTAGAAAAAGTTGAATTCAGTCCGCCTCATGATCGACCCGACACGCCGGGGGCCGTCGTGGAGCTCATCAATGGTGACCTGCTTCCCGTCAAGATTGAGGGCTTGGATGAGAAGGGGATTACCGTGATGACGATGGATGCCGGTCGCCTCGTCATCCCCCGTGGGGCGGTGAAAGCGCTTCAGTTGGGGGTCCAAGCGCGCAAGGTCATTTATTCCGGCCCGAAGAACATTGATGAGTGGACGAGCGATATCGAAGGGGAGAAGAACTGGCGTTTCGAACACAATGCGCTGGTTGCTAACGGCCCGGCTTATGTTGCGAAAAATTTTAACACTCCCACTCAGTTCATCTTCCGATTCTCTCTGAAATGGCACGGCACTCCGAATTTCCAGATCTACTTCGCCGATCCGCTCAAGCCTAAAGGGGAAGTCGCCGACCGATATTATCTGCAATTCGCAGGGGCAGGAATGGAACTCAAACGCGAATCCTCCAAAGGCAATCGCTACACCACCGTGATCCTCTCTAACCGCACGCCGGAGCAATTTTCCGAGAGCAAACTCGATGTGGAAATTCGAGTCGATCGTAAGTCCTCCCGCTTGCATCTTTTCCTCAACGGTGAACCCGAGGGGGCCGGTATCGATCCCGTCAAAGGCGCACCCGAAGGCAATGGGGTCAGTTTGGTGAGTAACGCGAATAACGGGAGCGAACAGGAAATTCGCGGTATCGAGATCCTCGAGCTTGATGACTCCCGGGGCCGCCATCGCTCGGAGGATCGGGGCGATCCTAAGACGGACAGTATGATCAGTGTGGATGACGATCGCTGGGGTGGACAACTAACGGATATTAGAAAGACGGGTGAGGGGTTGGTTTTCTTTTTCAAGAGCGATTTCCAAGAAGGGCTGTTAGAGCTTCAGGAATCGGATGTTTCCACGGTATTCTTTGCAAAACGGGATGAGGTGAAACAAGCCGATGCTCTCCATCCATTCGTTCTCCGTTTGCCAGCTAACGGAATGTTACATGTCTCGTCCTGCTCGTTCACCGAAACTACGGTTTCCGCAATGCATCCATTGCTGGGTCTGTTGAACATCCGGCGGGCGGGTGTCACTGCCTTGGAGCGTCAAGATCGGAAACCTAAGGAAGCCCCTGAAAAATGAAACCTGTGATCCCGATCATTGCGCTGGTTGCCTCACTCGCCCTCGCTTCCGCAGCGGAGGAGGCGCGGTCCGTGGTGCGCTTTGCTAACAACGATTTACTTTCCGGCTCTTTGGAGTCTCTCACGACGGAGCGTTTGGTGTGGAATTCTCCCATTTTAGAAAAACCCGCGCCATTTTTTCTCAAGGATGTCGTGGAACTCAAACTTTCTCCCTCCCAGCCGAAAAGCGAAGCGAAGTATGAGGCCACGATCACACTCACCAATCGCGATCACACCGCCGGTTACAAAGGCGACACCATTCGCGGCCAGCTCGCGTCTATCACTGACGATGCCGTCGAGCTCGATACTTGGTTCGCCGGGCGTATGAAATTCCGCCGGGTCAATATTGCGAATATCCAGATCGATGAACACATGGCGTTAGTCTATCAAGGACCTACTGGGCTGAGCGACTGGACACAAACAGAGGAGCCGCCTGCATGGACCTATCGGGACTCGTCATTCCGTTCCACTGCTGCCGGGGGGATTGCTAGAGATTGTGATCTGCCTGATGAATGCCGCATCGTCTTCGAGGCGGCTTGGCGGGGCACCTTCGCTTTGAAAGTGAATTTCTTTTCGAATGATCTCAAACAGGATTCCCCCGAGAGTGGGTATTCCATGACATTCCAGCAGCGCTCGATTTTTCTCCAGAGCGGCAAGAATCAGTTAGCCCTCGGTCGCGTTGCCAATGCGTTTGCACTTCAGGAAAATGAAATGGCGAAGATCGAAATCCACGCGAGTTCGAAGTCCGGACAGATTGCGGTATTCATCGATGGCAAGTGCACGGCGGTGTGGAAGGACGCGGATGTCGCAGCAAATATAATCGGGCGCGGCATTCACTTCGTCACGCTCAATGCCTCACCTGTGCGATTATCTAACATCCAAGTCGGTGTTTGGGATGGCGTGGTGGATGAAGCGCCCGAGGTCCAGCCCGCCGCTGGCTTCCGCCAATTTGGTGGTCAAGAGATGCAGGAGGATCAAAAGCCGCCGGTCGAAGAAAAATCGACTAAAGGCCGGATGATGCTGCGCAACGGGGATAGCCTCGTGGGTGAGATTGTTTCCATTGCGGGCGACATGATTGCTATCAAGACTCCCTTCAAAGAAATCAGGTTGCCTATCGAAAGGTTCAAGACCATCGCCTTAAAACCCTCTGCGAGGGAGACTTGCAAGCGCGAGAACGGCGACGTCCGCGGCTGGTTTCCTGATGGGACATCCATTGTGTTCCGCCTCGAATCCGTGGGCGATGGCACGCTCGTTGGAACGAATCAGAACTTTGGCAGCGCCGTTTTCAGGATCGCCGCTTTCAGCCGCATCGAGTTCAATATTTACGATTCGAAACTCGAAGAGCTGAGAAATACCAGCACTTGGTGAGCAGGCTCAGAGCGTAAATTGATCCTCTGCTGGGGTTTTTCCGATAGAAATCTGGACTTCGCCGTTTGCTGATAGATGGGTAAGGCAGTGATAGACGTCTTCAGGATCGGCATCGATTTCTGTGGCCACGGCGTCGGCCGTTTTCGCGGAGGCGGTGAGGTGGCCGCGGACTTTGGTGAGAGTGTCGATGAATGTACCCGCGGCTTTTTTTCCTGCTTCCACACCGGGTTGGTGATAGGCATTGATGTTAACCAGTGAGGCATAGAACGAAACGGTGCGTTCGAAGAGTGCAATGAGCAGACCGAGTTGGAAAGGCGTGACTTCTGGGATGGAGATCGTGACCGACTTGCGGCCGGAATCGTGCAGCGCCTTGCGGGTGCCGCGCAGGAACCCTTGAAGGTAGTCGGCGGTGGTGGTGCCGGGATCGACTTCAATGCTGTGGCCACTACGGCCTTTTCTAACCTCGATGAAAGTGGCGAAAAAATTGTTCACCCCGTCGCGAAGTTGTTGGACATAGGCGTGTTGATCGGTGGAGCCTTTGTTGCCGTAAACGGCGATGCCTTGGTTCACGACCTTGCCATCGAGATCGTGCTCCTTACCTAACGACTCCATGACTAACTGTTGGAGATACTTGGAAAAGAGCACGAGCGAATCCTTGTAGGGCAGCACGACCATGTCCTTTTCGCCCTTGCCGTTCGTCGCGCTGTGCCAAGCGATGGCGAGCTGCATGGCTGCGTTTTTGGCGGCGTTTTGTTTGCGCGTTTCCACATCCATCGCAGCGGCACCGGCGAGCAGGGCATCGATATCAAGGCCTTGCAATGCGGCGGGCACTAGGCCGACGGTGGAGAGCACAGACGTGCGCCCGCCGACCCAATCTTCCATCGGAAAGGTGGCGATGAAATGATGTTGGGTGGCGTATTGATCGAGCTTTGATCCCGTGCCAGTGACGGCAGCCGTGTGGCGGCCAAAGTCGAGGCCAGTGGCTTCGAAGGCGGTCTTGGCTTCGAGCATGCCATTGCGAGTTTCGGCAGTGCCGCCGGATTTTGAAATGACGAGCACGAGAGTTTTATCGAGACCGGTTTTTGAAAGTCTAGCAATCACGGTGTCCATGCCGGCGGGATCAGTGTTATCGAAAAAGTAAAGCGGCAGCCGCGCGTTCTGGCCGATGGCCTCGGACACGAGTTGCGGGCCGAGCGCCGAGCCGCCGATGCCGATCAGTAAAATCTGTTTAAAGCTTCCGCCCGTCGGTGGATGGATCGTTCCTGTGTGAATTTTTTCCGCAAAATGCTTCAGCGCGGCGAGAGGCTCGGTGATCGATTTTTTGATTTCTTCAGTGGGTGCGAGGTCGGCATTGCGCAGCCAATAGTGGCCGACCATGCGCCCTTCATCGGGGTTCGCGATAGACCCGGACTCAACGGCTTCCATATCGGCGAAGGCCTTGGCGATCCTCGGTGCCAGCGCGGCGATATAAGTAGGCTCGATGTCCATCAGAGAGAGATCGAGTGAGAATCCGTGTTGGGGGTAGCGGACGAGACTTTGATTGTAGGATTGCCAGGACATAGTGGTGTGAAGTTAGAAGTGAGTAATGATCAGTGCGCAGAGAAGACTAAAGAATAAGAAAAAGCGGTG
>JAYVNE010000067.1:0-17768 GCA_043758615.1 Akkermansiaceae bacterium | reverse complement strand
CCAACCCCACCAGAGTCGAATCGGGGAGGTTTGTCTAGGATTTTTTCGAAATCAGGAACCTATGCGGATATTCCCTTCAAAAAGAAAATGCCGTGGGAAATGGACTGAATCAGTCGAGTTTCGGCTTCCCAACGCGGCGGACGGCACCGAAGCGTTTTTGGAATTTGTCGATACGGCCTTCGGTGTCAACAAACTGGGCGAGGCCAGTGAAGAACGGATGGGAATCGGAGGTGATACCGATCGAGATGAGGCTGTGTTCCACGCCATCGATGATTTCCTTTTTCTCGGAAGTCTTAGTCGAGCGGCTGATGAAACGCTTGCCGGTGGTCATATCAACGAAGACGACCGGATTGTATTTCGGATGAAGGTCCTTTTTCATGAGAATTTGAGATCCAACCGCGTTTCCGACGCGGCAGGACGCGGAAGATGGAGGAAAACACCGCGCTGTCAAGCTAGCAAACCAAGTGATTTGCAATCTTTTTAGACAAGTTGGAAATTAGTAATTGCATAATATTTATTTTAATTTGGTATCATTCCGCGTTTTTTGAGTCGCTTTTGTCACAAGAGCATCTAGTATGACGTTGTTATGGCAATTACTACGAAACGCACTAGATTCTCACGTCGTCTTCCTGATCATGTCACTGATGAACTTTGCAATGTCCTTGCGGAAAAAAAGGTCTTTGGTTTCAACGACTTATTTGAGCGAGTTTTTGCAAATCTCAAGGTGCGCAATGCAGTTAGTGGTGGAGAAGAAATGCTCCGCCTGCGCGCCTATGAAAAGTTGCAGAACTTGGTCACCCGTGGCCTGGTAGAAAAGATTGGTAAGGAATACAAAGGAACCGCCCGCGTTCACGAAGCTTCCAGTGCTTATGCAGCAGCCCAAGAAGCTGCCGCACAAGAGGATGCTTGATTTTGATCGATGGATTCTTCTGAAAAAACCCGCGCCCGATGAGGACGCGGGTTTTTTTTCTACCCATCCCGCTTGATGATGCCTAAGACGGGGCTGTCACCCCACTGATTTCATGCCTCAAGATTACCTTCCTGTTCTATTCCAAGTGCTGATCGCTCTGGGATTTGCTGTCACGGTGCTGAGTTCCAGCATCATTTTCGGACGATCAGGGAAACGTAATTCGATCAAAGACAGCGCCTACGAGTGCGGCATGCTTCCCATTGGCGATGGCGCACCTCGATTTTCGGTGAAGTTTTATTTGGTGGCGATGTTGTTCGTCATTTTCGACATTGAAGTGGTTTTTATGTATCCTTGGGCGGTGCAATTCCGTGACCTCATCGCGGATGGGCCGGTTGCATTGGTAAGTATGGCGGGCTTTGCGGGAATTTTGATTTTCGCCTATGTTTACGCTTTGAAAAAGGGCGCGCTCAACTGGAAATCCTGAGGTTCCGCAAATGATCTATCACGTCGTCTATTTTCAGCTCAAGCCTGAGGTGGATGAAATCTTGATGGAAGAGTTAGTGCGGACCACGCGCAGCTTGTTGCTCAAGATTCCTGAAGTGCTGAGTGTGCGATCTGGGCGGAATATTGCGCGCGAATCGCAGTGGCAGTTCTTTTTTTCGATCGAAGTAGCTTCACTTGAAAAACTCGAAATCACCCGGGACGATCCGTTTTATCTCAAGTTTCTGGAGAAACACATCAAGCCAAATACGAGCAGCCAGTTTGCGATGGACTTCGAATTGGACCCCTCGAAAAAGTTAAAATACTCATGAGCGAAACTCATGAAATTGGCATGATTCTGGCTTGATCGTCTTCCCGTCTGCTCACAGGTTTCGCCGCCCGAGAGCGCTCGGTTCTTATCGCCACATCAGAGCCATGGTTTTCCCGATTCAACTTCCTAACGACGCGCCTTTCACTCCGGAGCAACGCGCATGGCTCAATGACTTCCTGTCCAAAGCATTGGCGCAGGGCAATCAGGTGAGTGCCGCCTCTGGGCCTTCCATACCGGTCACCGTCATTTACGGTTCTCAAACCGGAACTGCCGAAGGTCTTGCCAAGAAGCTTTTAAAGACGCTCAAAAAGGGAAATTTCGAGGCGGAGATGCACGATATGGCGCAATACGACCGCGCTCGGCTGACTCAGGAAAAAAATCTTCTCATCATCACCTCCACTTACGGAGATGGCGAGCCGCCGGACACCGCGGCGGAACTTCACGGCTGGCTGATGAGCGATGCGGCGCCGAAGCTCGATGGGGTTTCCTACTCGGTACTCGCGCTCGGCGACAGCAGCTATCCTGATTTTTGTAAATGCGGGGTAGAATTCGACACTCGGCTTTCGGCACTGGGAGCGAACCGTATTTACTCGCGGATGGATGTGGATGTGGACGCAGATGCGCCGTTTGCGGAATGGTCAGGCGGTGTTCTATCAGTTCTCGCTCCCTCCGGTGCCGCGATCCCTGCCGGTAAGTCAACATCTGCCGATTCCACTGAAGAAGGCTATTCCAAGGCAAATCCTTTCCCTTCCAGTGTGCTTCAGAATTTCAATCTGAATGGACCAGGTGACAAACAAACCCATCAGATCGCGCTCTCACTCGATGGCTCGGGTTTGGAATACGAGGTGGGTGATGCGCTCGGAGTCTATCCGCTCAACTCCGCAGCAGTCGTAGATGAAATCATTTCAAACCTGCCCTTCAAGGCCGGCAACGTGCCGACTCCTGAAGGCAACGAGGTTCCTCTGCGCGAGGCGTTGATTCGGTGCTACGATATCGGTTCGCTCAACAAATCTATCATCCAGAAATGGCAGGCGAAAAGCGGCTCCCCCTTCTTGCGCTCATTGGTTGCTGCGGATGATAAAAAAGCTTGGGATGATTTCTGTTGGGGGCGGGAATTAATCGACCTCGTCATCGACCATCCTGCGGATTTTTCAGATGGAGAGGAATTTGTTTCCATTCTTAAAAAACTCCAACCACGGCTTTATTCGATCGCCTCGAGCCCGCGGGCCCATCCGGGTGAAGTTCATTTATGCGTTGGGATCGTTCGTTATGAAACCTACGGGCGGAAACGTGGAGGCATTTGCTCAAGCTTCTTCGCGGATCGTCTCAGTGGTGGGGTCAAGCCTCGCGTTTTTGTGCACAGCAACAGCGCATTCCGCTTACCTGCTAACAGTGAAACACCGGTCATCATGGTCGGCCCAGGAACGGGTATCGCCCCCTTCCGCGCGTTTTTGGAAGAGCGTAAAGCAACCGATGCGAAAGGGAAAAACTGGCTGTTTTTCGGCAATCCCTACAGTGCCACGGATTATCTCTACCAAAGTGAACTGCAAGATTATCTAGCAGATGGCATTTTAACCAAACTCGATCTCGCTTGGTCTCGCGATCAGAAGGAGAAAATCTATGTGCAGAATCTGATGGTAAAAAACGGTGCAAAGCTGTGGGCATGGCTCCAGAACGGTGCCGCTTTCTACGTCTGCGGTGATGCCTCGCGTATGGCCAAGGACGTGGATCAAGCCTTGCTCAAAGTCGCTGAAGAGCATGGCAAACTTTCGCCTGAAGACGCCTCAGTCTATATTGCCAAAATGAAAAAAGAGAAACGCTATCTGCGCGACGTGTATTGATTTTCCGAATGACGCAAATCGATGGTTAGGAGCGAAGAGTTAGCGGCTGCGCTCGATGTGAACGGCGACGCACTCGGTATTTGGGAGAATGTGCTTCTCAATCGTGATGGCGATCTTGGCAAGCGGGTGATTGCCTAGCAGATGATTTGCGATGTCAGTGGCAAGCGTTTCTATCAGGCGGCGAGGACGATCGGCGGCGAGCGCCTCAATCTCTAACGATACCGCGTGGTAGTCAATTGTGCGGGAAACTTCGTCCGCTAGGCCATCAAAGTTCTGGCCGGGGGTCATAGTGACCGTGACGAGGACGTTCTGAGGATTGGCGCGTTCATCATCCGGCACGCCAATGAGGGTGCTAACACGGAGGCGGCGAATTTCGATAGTGTCTGGCATGGGATTCAAGGGGTCGAAAATCACAATTAAGAAGGGATCAAACCGCGGTCAAGGGCCTCGATCAGGAGCTGGCGGGTTGGGTGATTCAGATCGAGTGTGAGCGCTTCGGCTGGCAGAAGCCATCGGAATTCCTCTGCTTCATCATTGAGCCTAACGGTGGTAGTGCAAGCGCGGGCAACGTAGTTTAATAACAGAAAATGCTCGGCACGCATAAACTCGGGGGAGTCGATGCAATCTTGGACGAGGACGAAATGAATGTCATCGAGCTCGACCGAGGTTTCCTCAAGCATCTCGCGGCGGAGGGCAGCAATGGAGGATTCGCCCCGTTCGATTTTCCCACCGGGGATGCCCCAGCGGTCGCCCCATTTGTGGGTGCGAATGACCAGGATTTTTCCGTGCCCGTCATGCAGCAGCGCACCGACAGTAGCAATCGGGCGGGTCACGGTGCGGCGGCGGTCCAGGAGGGTTCGGAGAACCCCGAGATCGGGAACGGTTAGGTCCGGGCGGACGGCAGCGAGAATCTCCGCGTGGTTGTAGCCGGTGAGCACGGCGATGGAAGAAATCCCACCGTGGCGCGCAGTTTCCACGTCGTGGGTCATGTCCCCGACGAAGGCGGTTTCGGCGGGATTGAGGTCGTGGGTGGCGAGAATTTGGTGAATGAGCTCGCGTTTGTCGATGACGCTGGAGTAGGTCGCTTCAAAGTGGCCACGCAGGCCGAAATCGTCCATTTGGCGCTCGAAGGCGAGGGTGTCCATGGAGGTCAGGACGAAGCAGCGGATGCCAAGCGCGGAGCACCATTCAAGTTTTTCTCGGGCGTGGGGAAGTACGGTGACGGGCGCGATGGCCGCATCGAAGGCCGGGCGGAAGTGGGCTTCCAATTCTCTGAGCGGAATGTTAGGAAGCAGCTCTGCGTAAAACTCACTGTAGGGGAGACGAAAGCTGCGACGGAATGAATCGCGGTCGAGCGGGGCGACTCCGTATTTTTCTAGCACAATGTTAGTCGCCTCGATTACCGGACCGAGATCGTCCACAAGAGTGCCAGACCAATCGAAAATGAGGTTGCGAAACATGGTGAGGAGAATCTTAGCCCAGGGTGAACTTAATGGATTTGATCCGAGTTTCGCCTAGCTGTGTGCGGATGCGGGCAAAGAGCATCGGCTTCATTTGCTCAAGCTGAAATCGTAGCGCAGGTTGGGTCACGCGGAGGACGAGATGACCGTTTTTTACCGAGACGGGCTCGGTGTGGCGGGCGATGAATTCTCCCGCAAGTTCTTTCCACGTAGCGCGGACTTGGTCTTCGTGGAGGCCGTCCTCAGCCCCGGCAGCGCGGAGAATGGCGGCGACGAAATTTGCCGCTTGGTAAATACCGGCGTTGAGATCGGCCGGCTCATCCGCGCCTCGCCACTCCCGCAGAATTTCCTCGCGGATTCTGCTAGAGTGCGGTTTTTTCCTCATGGCACGGGGGCGCTTACTCGACGCCGTCCTCACCGATGGCCTCGACAGGGCAGCCTTCCATGGCTTCACGGCACTGGGCGAGTTCATCGTCATTGGTCGGTTGCTTGAAAACGTAAGAATATCCTTCGTCTTCGGCGCGGGTAAAGTTGTTAGGCGCAGTCTCGCGGCAGAGATCGCAGTCGATGCACTGGCTGTCCACATAGAACTTGCCCGTCACGTTTTCGATATTTTTGTCTTCGCGGTCTGCCATGATAAATAAGGGGATTTGCACCCCTTGGATGCCTTTGCAGGGCTGCGGATGCAACTGGATTTTTTCGGAACTTGGGATTCGGCTTTCGCACTGGTCAAGTCCGGCTCCTGACTTTAAGACCAAGGGAGCTGCTCACCATGACACCCACGCCACCGTCATCTTCCGATGGATCTTCTCTTCCGCCGCGACATCGCCCAAACTTGGGTGATCTCGTCAAGGACGCCACGGAACTCGATTTGTGGGCATTTGATAGCGTGGAACATTCGGAAACACTTTTAAAGGACTCATCTTCCCACTTGCCCACGGTTCCAGCATCGCGGAACCCCGATCCACTGAAAATCTCCGCCGTCAAGACGAGGACGCCGGCACCCGCTCCCAAAAGTGAACCCAGCGTCAGCAAGATCCGTCCAAAATCGACGGCGGGGGTTCCCCCACAAAGCCCACTGAGGGCGATTAAGGATTTCGATGACCTCGATCATTGGGACGACTTGGACCCTGCCCCTGAGATCGAAAAAGCACCGGAGCAAATTCCAAATGAGCCTGAAAAACTGACCGCACCGCAGGAGCCCGCCGAAGATGAGCCGCTGCTTGTTCCCTCGGAACTCACAACAGGGGTGGATCAGTTAGCGGAACCCTTTCCCGACGTTCTCAAAAATATTGTCCCGCCACCCTTGCGGAAATATTTGATTCTAACGAAGCTAGAGTGCATCGGCTTGCTCTCCTTACTCGCGATACTTCTGATAGGCTCGGTATCCATCGTGATTTTCTCGCTGAATCGTCTGCCTACCGAATCGGCGCGGGTGAAAGCCAACGACTTTCCGATTAAGGGCGAATATCTTAAAATCGTTTCTGCGGAAAACTACTGGCGGACCCCGATTGTCGAGGGGAAAAACCCTGACATCATCCGGCGCGGCACCGTTCTCATCCCTGTGATTCATCTTTTCACGAGCGATGGCACAGCGGCCATTCGTGTGATTTTTCGCAACGCCGACGGTGAATCCGTCGGCGACACCGTCACTCGTGCGGTGCAGAACGGGCAGGAACTTGAAGTGGCCGCCACTGCCGGATTTGATGACGTCGGAATGCACGCCGCCTACCGCACGGGAAAGGGTAACCCATGGCGGATTGAAGTGTATGAAGCCAAATCCGTTGACTCCCTGAATATTGCATTCAAGAAGCTTTTTGAAATGAACATCACTACCGCCCGTCGCTGAATTCCACTGTTATGTCCAATCAAGAAACCACTCCACTGGTGCCGAGGGAAGGCTGGCACGTGATGCATTTATTTTATCATGTCGATCACGCTCAATGGTCACTTTACAGCGATGAAGAGCAGCGTCAGGCGAAAACCCGACTCACCGAGCTGGTGCAGGAAATCCGAGCCACACCGGACACCCATCTGCTGATTTTTTCCATTGCCACGCCGAAAGCCGATCTTGGATTCATGCTTCTTACGCCTGATCTGCAGGTGGCTAACACTTACGAGAAACAGCTCAGCCTCTCACTTGGTCCGGAGATATTGAGCCCCGTTTATTCCTATCTATCACAAACAGAAGGCTCCGAATACACCACTACCCGCGATCAGTATGCTGCTGAAACACTTGTGGTGGAAAAGGGTCTTAGCGAAGGGACACCGGAGTTTGAAGTCGCATTGAAGGAATTCGACGAGCGGATGGCGCACTATCTGAAACATCGTCTCTATCCGGTTCTACCCGATTGGCCAGTGATCTGTTTCTATCCGATGTCTAAGCGCCGCAACGGTCCGGATAACTGGTACTCCCTCGACTACGAAAGCCGCCGGAAATTGATGGCCGGTCACGCCAAGGTCGGACGCACTTATTCCGGGCGCATTCTCCAGCTCATCACCGGCTCCACCGGCCTCGATGAATATGAATGGGGCGTCACTCTACTGGCCAAGGACACCATCGACATCAAATCCATCGTCTATGAAATGCGCTTCGATGAAGTGACTGCCCGCTATGGCGAATTCGGCGATTTCTACATCGGCATGCAGCTTCCTCTGGACGTGTTGTTCCGGCGGATCTGTTTGTGAATAAGAATTTTTGACTCTCGGCAGCGTTTTCACTACTCTCACCCAAGTGAATCGGGAAAATCGCAGGAGAGTCCAACACAAGTCAGACGAAAGTCTGCGGGAACTCCTCGAAGCAGCCGAACGCCGGAAAGCGGATGAGTGGAGCAACAAAGGCCGAAAAGTCACGCTCGTCATTCTCATTCCAACAGCGGCATTGATCCTGTGGGCTGCGATTTTCTTAATTCAATACCAAGCGGATCCTCCCACGGTGGAAACGCCTCCCAAGGTGGCAGTCGCGCCAACGCTTCTGCCAGTGGAAGTACCCAAGGACACGGCCCAATACGATGCCTTTCTCCCCAAAGCGCTTCGGGTAGTGAAGCCGGCGGAAACCCCCAAAACCAGCGGCGAAATCATCGACAAGGGCGATATTCGCTTTGCCATGGAGCTGCTCAATTACGTGCAGCCACCCGCCAAGCCGGAGCCGAAACCAATTAATACGCCTCGCTGAACGAGAGTCCTAACTCATTCTCCAAGCCGGTGATTTTTCCACGCTCGCGGGGCTCAATAAAAGCAATGGAAATGCCTTTTTTTCCCGCTCTCGCCGTACGGCCGCTACGATGGGTGTAGTACTCCGTTTGCTCGGGGAGCTGGTGATGGATGACGAATGATAGACCCTCCACATCGATGCCGCGCGCGGCGACATCCGTGGCGATGAGGAACTGCACTTTTTTGTTCTTAAAAGCACGCATGACCTTGTCACGTTCTTTTTGTGTTAGATCGCCATGGATCACATCTACCGGAAACTGGCGGACGGCCAATTGTTTAGCTAACACAATTGCTCCGGCCCGGGTCCGGCAGAAGATGATGCCCCGCTCTTCACTTTGTTTTTTGAGAAATGCGGAGATGAAGTCGGTCTTGTCATCCCGCGAGCAGGTGATGAAACGGTGGTCGATGTCGCGATTGACCACATGACCCTTGTCGATTTTTAACAGGTGCGCTTTAGGCGACATGTAGTCCTTGATGAGTCCTTGGATCGCATCCGGGATCGTCGCGGAAAAAAGCCAAGTGCTCTTGCGGCTGCGGGTGAGTGCGAAAATTTTCACCAGCTCTTTTTTGAATCCCATGCTCAGCATTTCATCCGCCTCATCGAGCACGAGGTATTTCACATGGGCAAGCGTCAGGGCCTTCCGATTAAACAAATCCATCAGGCGTCCAGGCGTGGCGACGACGATGTGAGTCGGGCGCTGAAGAGACGCGACTTGTCGGTCGAAGTCCTCACCACCGCAGACCGCTTCGGTGAAGATTTTCTCCGTATGCTTGGTGAAGCGGAAAAGCTGCTTCGCGATTTGTTTCGCCAGCTCACGAGTCGGCGCGACGACGAGGGCCTGGATTTCATTCACCTTCGGATCCACCTTCGCCAGCAAAGGCAGGCCGAACGCGGCGGTTTTCCCCGTGCCCGTCTGGGCTTGGGCGATGAGATCACCGCCGTTTTCCATGAGAAAAGGGATGGCTTCCTCCTGAATGCGGGTAGGGGTGTGGATGCCCAATTCTTCTAGGCCCAGAATCAGCTTTGGGGAAACCCCGAGTTCTTTGAAAGTTTTCGACATCGTGTGTGCTTATGGATTCGCGCGGCGGCCTGCACCATGGCCGATCCCACCGTCAATGGCGAACGAACAATTTTCCCGGTCGCCGCTAGGCATTCGCGGTGCGGACTTCATTTGCGGTGGATTTTCCGGCAATGAAATCCTCAATATTTCCGAGGGTGGTCTCGCTGATGTTTCGCAGCGCGGTGTCGGTGAAATAGGCTTGGTGCGAGGTCACCATGACATTGGGAAACGTCAACAGGCGTTGGAGCACATCGTCCTGAATGATTTCATTGGATAAATCCTGATAGAATAAATCGCCTTCTTGTTCATAAACGTCGATTCCCAAATAACCGACTTTGCCGGACTTGAGCGCCCCGATCATGTCTGCCGCGTTGATCAGTGCGCCTCGGCTCGTATTGATAATCATCACTCCATCGCGCATTTTTCCGAGGGTGGCCGTGTTGATTAGATGAAAGGATTCCGGTGTTAGGGGGCAATGCAGGCTGATGATATCGGATTCGCCTAACAAGGTGGCGCGGTCCACATAGCGGCTACCGAGCGAGGTGAACTCCGGATTTTCATACGGATCAAAACCGATCACTTTACAACCCAACGCAGCGAGCGGCTTGGCGGTTAGGCAGCCGATTTTCCCGGTGCCAATGATCCCGACCGTTCGTCCGTGGAGGTCGAACCCCATCAGACCCTCGATCGAAAAATTTCCATCGCGCACCCGGCTGTATGCCCGGTGATATTGGCGGTTGAGCGTGAGAATCATCCCAAGGGTGAACTCTGCCACCGCATACGGCGAATACGCAGGCACGCGGCGGACCTGGATGCCATGGGCGGCAGCGGCTTTGAGATCGACTTGATTGAAACCCGCGCAGCGCAGCAGAATCAACTGTGTCCCGCCTTTCGCGAGGATTTCGATGACTTCCGCGTCGAGCTGGTCGTTGACGAACGCGCAAACGCCTTCCGCCCCGGCAGCGAGTGGCGCAGTGTCCGAAGAGAGACGTGCTTCATGAAAGACCAAACGATGGCCCGCAGTCTGATTAGCAGCTTCTAGGAAAGTGCGGTCGTAGCTTTTCGTGCTAAAGATGGAAATGTTCATAATTCTCGGGCTATTTCTACATCGTGAGTTGCGAACTCCACGACGAAATAAAGTTCCACCTCGGTTGGATCGGCTTGAAATCCCCTTTTGCTTGGCGAACTGACCATCCGGCGCTTTGCTGCCCGCATGCTTGCGAAGCGAATCATTCCTTGCCTAGACGTCACCAATGGTCGCGTGGTCAAGGGCGTCAATTTTGTGGATCTCATCGATGCCGGCGATCCCGTCGAGTGCGCGATCGCCTATAACCTGCAGCAAGCCGACGAGCTCGTTTTCCTCGATATCACCGCTTCTTCGGACCAGCGAAACACAATGGTCGATGTGGTCCGCCGCACGGCCGAAAAATGTTTCATTCCCCTCACGGTAGGTGGCGGAATTCGCACGGTGGAAAATATGCGTGAAATGCTATTTGCAGGCGCGGACAAGGTTGGAATCAACACCTCCGCCGTTACCAATCCTTCGCTCGTCGATGCCGGAGCCAAGGCCTTCGGCAGCCAGTGCATCGTCGTCGCCATCGATGCGAAACGCGAAGGCCCGGGAAAATGGGGCGTTTACACCCACGGGGGTCGCACGCCAGTAGGGCTCGACGCGGTAGAATGGGCCAAAGAAGTCTGGCGACGCGGCGCGGGAGAAATTCTCCTAACAAGCATGGACTCGGATGGCACCCAAGCGGGCTATGACATTGAACTAACTGCTGCCGTTTCCTCTGCCGTGGGCATCCCGGTCATCGCCAGTGGCGGCGCAGGAAATCTCGATCACATGGTGGACGTGTTGGAAGCTGGAAAAGCAGACGCCGTTCTAGCAGCCAGTATTTTCCACTTCGGCATGCATACAGTGGCGGAGGCGAAGAGCCACTTTGCCAGCCGCGGCGTGCCGGTTAGGCCGATGGTGATGGGATCATAAAGCTTCCTTTTCCGCAGGGAGCTCAGAAGGGACAGATGAATCAAGAAAAGCCGAATTAGACCGAAAAAAGGGCATTCTAGGCCATTTTTCGCCGCCTACGAAAATGCCGAGCACGAACAAACTGATACCGACGAGGAAAGCGCCGACTCCATATTAAAGGAAATGAAGTTCTAGCATATTTTGACTTCAGTCGTTTTTGGATGCCGCGCGTTTTGGTTTTCTCCCGAATTTGTAGGCTGGAGGAGCGCGGCAGATTGGGTCAACATTAACAAAGGTAGATTCGCTTGATTTTTCCGGACTGGGTCATTCTATTATCTCCTGCTCGAAGTCGTTTTCTAGCAACCGACCGAGCATTGCCACGTCGTGGAGGATGGCATCGGTCAGTTGGGTGCCTGTGAGGTCGCGGTGAGCGGTCATGCTGGGAGCAAGACCGGAACGTGTGAGGGCAGGCATCATTTCATCGAGAAATCCCCGCTGTTGAATGGCCCGCAAACGATCTGAGTTCTGATCCGGGTTTTTTTGGTCAAGAAGCATCAAGGTGCGGGTCACGAAGTAGAAAACCGGAGACCAGTTGATCCAGCGGGGGAATTCCTTCGGAGTCTGCCAGGTGATCAGAAATCTCCAGTCATCCCGGCGCAACCAGAAGACTTTCTCCCTGCCGTCCCGCCGAGACCGGATATGCCCGGACTGCTCCATGTCGTTCAGCGTGAGCTGGACGGACTTGGAGAAATAGCCGGTGTCGCGGGCGATCGCCGCCGGATGGCCCGATTCGTGAGTCAGGAGCCAGGCGATAATTTCCGCACGGGCATTGACACCGAAGAGGGCACGAAGCGTGTGCAGGATATTGCAGGACTTCGAGGAATCCGGGGGCTGTGAAGTGCCGCGAGGGGTCCAAATGTTACGCAGTAATTGGTAGCGGCGGAAGCGGGGATCCGGATCGGAAAGAACAGGCAGTGGTGTTCCATCAGGGTTCACGAATAGCGGTGCGTCCTCCTCGTGCAAATGAAGGGTGTCAGCCAACGTGCCCCATTTTCTCATCGCCGATTGCTCGGCCAGGATCTGACTGATGGCGCTGAGTACGCGTGAATCCGCAACAGGCCACTGCCCGCTGAGTGTGCGGAGCCGCTGGAGATTGAGGCGGCGTCCGTTTGACCAGAGCCAGTCAATTGACAGATCCAGCAAGCGGGAGTCGTGACAACCGACCCGGGTGGTGGCGAGCAGAAGAGCCTCGGGATCGATCATCCAATTTCCACGCGGCCCGTCATGGCCCGGTACGCCAGAGGCTGTCCATTGACGCCAGAGGAAACCGAGGAATTGTTGCAGAAGTTTATCTTTGGAAGTGATTAATGAGTTCGTCATGGCCGAGGTGAATGAGAAGGCTGGGGAGCTTGTCGACGTGAGTCACACCGGGAAAGGTGGCGAGCAACCAGTGGAGGCCCTCCTTAGTTTCATTAAATTTGGGGGCGAGAGCCCTAAGATCGTCGAAATCGCGGGGATCGGCTCGATTCAGAGCGGCGTAAAGCTTGAGCAGGATCAACCCTGAGCGGGCAACGAAGCTTATTCTGAGATAGCCTCCGTATTCGCGTGTATCAAGATCTGACCAAAACGAGACGGGAAAGGCAGCAGGATCGGAAAAAAGCAAGGAAGTGTTGCTGTTAAGCCAGTTTTGCTCGAGGCGCAATTCCTGGGCCACCTGCTTCGCCGCCTCCGCAAGAGGTTCTGGAAAAGGATATGCTCGGCAAGGCTCGTGGTCCCAATTTCTCAGTGCGAGGACATCAACATCGTGCGTGGCGCGGAAAGCCAGCTTCTGAGCGATGAGCGCGGAGCCACCACACACCACGAGCTGATACGCCTCTCCCTTCCAGAGGGTAAGAATTGCACCGAGCAGATGAAGAGCTTCATCAAGTTTTTGAGTGGTCAAATGCATTTAAAGTAGCGCGAAAGTATCCATAATGGATGTTTTTGCAATACATTTGGTAAAAAACCAGTGCTGAAGGAGTTTAATTGTTACGTGCTTGCCGCAACGGTCGCTTCACAGGAATCCCGCAGGATGCAGCGTATCCACTAGATATTGCTGGCGGGCCATCAGTTCTTGATAGATTTCTTGGGTTTGTGGATCGGGATCGCAGCGGGATTCGGAATCCCCGGCGACGAGGTAGCTGGCGATTTCCTCGAAGCCTAGCGATTCACCGCTTTGATGAAAAAATGCGACCGCCGCTTGCATCGCGGCTCCGATCGCGGCTCCCTGTCTGCTAGAGACAGGGACGACCGGAGCGCCGAAAACATCCGCTAACATTTGTCGCATGACCGGACTGACGACACCCGGACCTAACAATCTAATCTCCGCAGGCTCGAATCCGAGATCGCGCAGACGACTCATCGCGTATCCTAGGCCTAGCGCCACGCCCTCCGCTGCGGCACGGGCCATGTGGGCGGGCGTGAAATTGTCCGGAGTCATGCCGTGGAGCACGCCCTTTCCATCAGGGAGGCGGGGGATCGACTCGCCGGTGAAATAGGGTAAAAGCAGCAAGCCGTCCGCGCCGGGAGCGACACTGGAGACCATCGACTCGAATTGTGCTGCGGACCAACCATAGTGGCGGCGCAGGACCTCGGGGGCAACGGCCGCGTTCGTCGTCGTTGCGAGGCCTAACCACGAGCCGGTCGCATTGCAAAGCGGGGTGATTTCGCCGCGGTAGTCGATCACGGGTGCGTCCCCCACGCCCACGATCACGCCGGTTGCGCCGAGTTCCACGGCCACCGTTCCGTTAGCGACGCAGCCGGCTGCTAGAGCCGCCAACATAGGCGAGGCGCTGCCAGCTCCGACTTGCACGAGTTCGGACACGCCCCACTCGCGGGCGAGTGCGGGCCGCAGAAGTCCGCGCGGCTGGTCAGACACGCCAATGGGTGGCAGCAGGGAAGCTAATTTGGGATCGATGAAATCCAAAAGTTCAGTCGCCCATTTCCGCGTCCGGATATCTAGCAGCCCGGTGCCGGAAGCGCTGCCGGGTTCCGTCGCGCGTTCGCCCGTCAGCCAATACGCGATGAAATCCTGAGCGGTGAGTAAGCTGGTGGCCCTTTGAAAGTGATAGGGTTCGTGTTGTTTTAGCCAGAGACACTCTGCAGCGGCGGACTCCACGCCGGGTGCTTGGCCTGCAAGTTCGATCAGGCCGGGCGCACCACCGAAGGCGCGGGCGATTTCTTCGGCTTGGCGTTTTACCGAGAAATCGCCTGCCAATTTCGCCGGGCGAATGATGCGGTTCGCCTCATCTAGCAGAACAAGCCCGCGTTGTGGGCCGGCCACGCCGATGGCCGCGACGCGATCCTTCTGGCCTTCTAACGCGGCGAGACATTGGCGCACCGCGCGATCCACGGCATCGATCCACTGGGCCGGATTTTGTTCACAGTAACCGGCGGGCAGCCCTTCAACCCAATCATGTGGGACAAACGCCTCCGCACGGATCACTGCGGACTCCAGATCCAGAGCCACCGCGCGGGTCCCGCTCGGGCCAATTTCAATTCCCAGAAAGTGCATGAGTGTTGTTTGAAATTGAGACGCCGCCCCTACCTCACGTGCGGACGTTGTGAGTTTCTCCACGCCTTGCGCTTTGACAAGCCCCCGCGTGTGTAAATCGCTTGGTGAGAAGCGGCGTTTGACAGATTTTACGATTTTGGATATTTCACACCCATGAACGACACGCCGCAGGATGCTTGGTTTTACTCTCATGAGGGTGAAAGAATCGGGCCGGTGACTTTTGCCGATTTACAGATCAAGGCGAAAGAGGGAGGAATCAATCCGCGCCTTGATTTGGTGTGGAAACATGGGATGGACGAGTGGCAGGCGGCGGGGGAAATCGAGGGTTTGTTCGAACGTGCCGCGGCCCCCGCGGCACGCGAGGAATTGGCTCCGGCCTCAGATCCTTACGCGCCGCCCGAAGGCGAATCGGTGGAAGATCAGATGGGGCGCGGGCAAGAATGGCCGGGCGCACGGAGGCGGAGTTATCTAGCAGCCTTTTTTCTTTTTCCGTTATTGTGGAGCTTTGGATTTGGGGCCGCGACGGGTTTTCTAACACAACAATTTGGGCCGGAAATCATGAAAGTCGTGACTGCGGGTGCGCAAATCGTGCCACTCATCGTGTGTATTTATTTCGCTGTGAAACGCCTCATCAATGTCGGAATGAGCGGATGGTGGTGGTTTGGAAATCTCGTCCCATTCCTGAATGTTTGGATAGGTTACCGCTGTTTCGCCTGTCCTGGAGGTTATGCCTTTCATAAAAAGCTCGATGGCGTCGGCGTGTTTCTCGCGATTGTCTATTGGCTGTTAATCGTCGCTCTCATTCTAGCAGCGGCCGCGATGGTCGCACTGCTCTTCGGCGTGATCGGCACACCGGAGCTTCAGCAAAAACTCCGTGAAGTGATCCAGCAAGTCAGCGCACAAGCAGTGAAGCAGTGATTCAATTTTCCAAAGAAACCGACGAACGCCGCGATGCCGGGCCGCTAGAATGTTGGTGCCTGCACGGTGCCGTCGGCATGGCGTCAGACTGGCGCAGCTTTGCAAAACAACTCGCCACCAACGGCATCGGCTCGCGGGCGGTGGACTTATGGCGTTTTCTCGAATGTTGCCCGTTGACTCTAACTGACTTCGGTAAAGCGCTCAATGCCGATGCTGCCGGCCAAGTTTTCCGCGGCAATGGACGTGCCTTGATCGGCTACTCGATGGGCGGGCGGATGGCGCTGCATGCGTTGTTAGAAGAGGGTCACCCGTGGCAAGCCGCAGTTATCGTTTCCGCTCATGCCGGTTTGGAAAATGAAAGTGAGCGGGCACAACGCCGTGCCACCGATGCCGACTGGGCATCGCAAGCGCTAACCGGAAATTGGCAGCAATTTTTCAATGCTTGGAACGCACAACCTACCCTCGGAAGTGCTGCGATACGCGATCCGCAAGCATCCAGTCGCTTGGTGCAGCGGCGGCGCGAGGTGGCCCGGAGTTTCGTCGATTGGTCACTCGGCGCGCAGGAACCGCTGTGGGATCGGCTGGGCAAAATTTCCATTCCCGTGCTTTGGATTGCCGGAGAAAACGACGCAAAATTTCTCAATCTAGCCGAACGCGCCGTTTCCCTCATGCCAAGTGCTAGGCTCGCCATCGCGCCGGGCGCAGGGCACCGCGCGCCATGGGAAGCGGACGCGTGGTTTGCGCAGACGGTTTCGGATTTCCTTAAACTGGGTTACGTTTGAGGATGGAGTGTCCTGCTAACGCGATGCATTGATTGCTGCGAAACTTCTATCAAATTTCGCGGGTGTTTTTTCTCAGCCAGTCGGCGAAGAAATTCTCATGCAGCTCACCCGCTGCTAGCGCGAGATACACTGGATATTTTGCGTCCTCGGTGGCATCGGGTCGCAGGCCGTTCAGGATTAAAAAGACTTCGCACACGACTGCGGCAGTGCGTTTTTTCCCATCGAGAAATGGGTGGTTCTTTGCGATTCCATAAGCGTAGGCCGCAGCGAGTTCGCAACGATCTGGAGGGGGTGTTTCGTAGTCCCACTTTGAAATCGGGCGATTCATTGCAGAATGCAGTAGCCCCTCATCGCGGATTCCGTTAGCACCTCCATGTTCCGCGAGTTGGCGAGAGTGCAGGCGATAGACCGTTTCCAGTTCGATCCATTCTGGTTCTCACTGCTTCCCGCTCGTCATTGTGCGAGCTTGTGAAGCAGGTTCCGATTATCTCGCATCACCTGTTCAGCAACTGCCATTTGCCGCTGGATTTTTTCATCCAAGGGTGAGAGCTCAAACCCCATCGAAGTTTCTGTTAAAAAAGCGTATCTCCTTTCCCAACACGGAGTTTTTCGAGCACTTCCTTCGGCAAAATGACCCCTGCGGAATTTCCAATACTGGTGATTTTCAATTTGGCGGTCATAGGAAGGCGTTATTACAAATGTTCGACCGGTCGAGGAGAAAAGTCGGCCTGCATCGGGGTTGCGGGCGGGCGGTGAAGCGTCCAGAATGCTGCATCATGTGGTCCAAAATGAGAGAATTTGAAGATATCCGCTACGAAACGACGGATGAGGGAAGCATTGCGAAAATCACGATCAACCGCCCGGAAGTACGCAATGCCTTCCGACCGCTGACGGTGAAGGAAATGCTGGTGGCTTTTGAGCTCGCGCACGAGGACCCGAAAGTCGGCGCGATCATTCTAACCGGCGCTGGCGATCTCGCGTTCTGCTCCGGTGGCGACCAGAAAGTCCGTGGCCACGCTGGCTACATCGGTGAGGACGGCATCCCGCGCCTCAATGTGCTGGATTTGCAGAAAAAAATTCGTTCATTGCCGAAACCGGTCGTGGCCATGGTCGCCGGTTATGCGATCGGCGGCGGGCATGTTTTACACATCGTTTGCGATCTAACGATAGCCGCCGACAACGCCCGCTTCGGCCAGACCGGCCCGAAAGTCGGCTCCTTCGATGGTGGTCTCGGCTCCAGCTACCTCGCCCGC
>JAYVNE010000066.1:0-6231 GCA_043758615.1 Akkermansiaceae bacterium | reverse complement strand
CCAGGGGTGTGCTTGTAAAACGAGCAGTAAGGGCAGATCCGATGGCAGAAGGGGATATGTAAATAAAGCAGCAAGGTCTAACTTTCCATATGCTGGACCCGTGAAATGTAACTGGCCACGGCGGCGCGGGTGATCGACGCTACGTCTGTTTCGGGTTTGGCGAAGGGTGGAACGAACCATGGATAAGAACCTAACAGGTCCGTAAGAACTGCCACTTCACCATCGCAGGTGCCGTGACCGCAACCGATGCCGATGGTGGGAACGGCGAGCGATTTGGAAAGGAGTCTAGCAGTTTCTGGGATAATGGACTCGAAAACGATGGCAAACACGCCGGCTTGAATGATCGAATCGGCACCCTCGCGGATGGCTTCGATCTGCTCGGGGGTTTTACCCTTTTTCCGATAGCCGCCTTCTTCCAGCACGCGCTGGGGAAGCATTCCAAGGTGACCTATCACGGGAATGCCGGCACCGGTAATGGCTCGAATTTTTTCCGCCTGGCGGGTGGCGCCTTCAAGTTTCACCGCTTCTGCACCTGCTGCGACGAGGCCCCGGGCGGTTTCTAGCGCTTGAGCAGGCGTGTCGTAAGTGTGAATCGGGAGATCGCCCACGACCAGTGCGCGCGGTTTCGCACGGGCGACGGCGGCGATGTGATGAAGCATGTGGTCCAACGTGACGTGCGTGGTGTCCGGGAAACCCAGAACGACCATGCCGAGCGAGTCGCCCACGAGAAGAATATCAATCCCGCTTTCATCGAGCAGGCGGGCGCTCGGGTAATCGTAAGCGGTCAGCGCTGTGATGGGGAGACCGGCTTTGCGGGCTCTAAGGGATTCGGCTTTTTGAAGGGCGGTCACTTGGGTTTCACACTTTCAGAAACTAAAAAGCCCCCGCTTGGGGCGGAGGCTGATGGACATAATGGCGACCCGTAAGGGAGTCGAACCCTTCTTGCCAGGATGAAAACCTGGAGTCCTAACCGATAGACGAACGGGTCGTGTGCTGTGAGGCGGGCGGAAAAGAACCGCAATCGCTCGGACTGTGCAAGGTTTTTTTAGGGAAAAAATCGTGACTGCCGGAATCATGGTGGAAATGAACGGTTTTCCTGTGATTGCTTAGAATACTGGCTTGTCAAGCGGGGGTGGGTTTCTAGGGTAGCTGCCCTTTCATCGGGTCACAAGATGCAACCCAATTTTACTACGAATATGAATACGAACCGACTCGCGCAAGCCGCCAATGAAGCCCGTGGCCTCGCCATGGATGCCGTCCATGCCTGTAACTCCGGCCATTTGGGCCTCCCACTGGGCTGTGCCGAGATCGGTGCAGTGCTGTTTGGAGAGTCTCTGCGTTATTTCCCGGATGCACCGAAGTGGCTTAACCGCGACCGTTTCGTGCTTTCTGCAGGTCATGGCTCGATGTTTGTTTACAGTTGGCTGCATCTAGCAGGTTACGCGGTCTCCCGTGAGGATTTGAAAAATTTCCGCCGTCTGCATTCGATCACCCCCGGTCACCCCGAGTTTCATGAAACGCCCGGCGTGGAAGCAACCACCGGCCCACTCGGCCAAGGTGTGGGCAATGCTGTGGGTTATGCCCTTTCGGGAAAACGCGCCGCAGCGCTTTATAACACCGCCGACCATACGATCATCGATCACCATGTTTTTGCTATCCTTGGTGATGGTTGCCTTCAAGAAGGCGTGGCAAAAGAGGCGATTGCATTCGCCGGCCACAACGGGCTCGATAACCTCGTTCTCATTTATGATTCTAACGACGTGACGCTCGATGCGATGGCGGTATTCACGCAGGGCGAAGACGCCGAGCAATATTTCACCTCACAGCGTTGGGATGCGGTCACCATCGATGGTCACGATCTTGTGGCGATCGCTGCGGCGATTGAAACTGCAAAGACTAACAATAACGGCCGCCCGAAGGTCATCATTGCGAAAACACTCATCGCCAAGGGAATTCCCGAAGTCGCAGGCACGGCCAAAGGCCACGGCGAAGGCGGTGCGAAATTCATCGATGCAGCCCGCGCAGGTCTCGGCCTACCCGCGGATGAGCATTTTTATGTTTCTCCTGAAACTCTCGCCTATTTCGCCGATAAAAAAGCAGCGTCTAAAGTGGTGTTTGAAGCTTGGCAGGCCAAGTATGACGCTTGGGCCGCTGCCAATCCGGCGCTCGCTGCTCAGCTAACAGTTGGGATTTCTAACGCAGTGCCGCTTGACCTCACTACGCAAATCCCGGCATTCGCGGCAGATTATAAGGATGCCACCCGTTCCGCAGGAGCCACGGTCATCAATGCGGTGGCAAAGGCGATGCCGCAATTCCTCACGGGAAGTGCTGACCTTTTCGGTTCTACCAAAAACTACATTAAGGACGGCGGTGATTTTTCCGCTTCTAATTCATTGGGTAGAAATATTTGGTTCGGCATCCGCGAACACGCGATGGGCGCGATCTGCAATGGCATCGCCTATGACGGCTTGTTCCGTGCGAGTGGCGCGACCTTCCTTGTCTTCGCCGATTACCTGCGTGGCTCGATCCGTCTTGCTTCTCTATCCGGTTTGCCAGTGACCTACATTTTCACCCATGACTCCGTTGGCGTGGGCGAAGATGGACCCACCCATCAGCCAGTAGAAACAGTGAGTGGTCTCCGCGTCATTCCTAACCTCGACGTGGTCCGTCCCGGCGATGCCGAGGAAACCGCGGGTGCGTTCGTCGCTGCGATGAGCCGTACGGATGGACCGACCGCTCTCATTCTAACACGCCAGGCGATTCCGTTGATGAACGAGTTGTCCGTCGAGTTCCGCCGCGAGGGTGTGCTCCGCGGTGGCTACATTGCCCGCAAGGAAACAGGCGCACTCACCACCATTCTGCTAGGAAGTGGCTCCGAGCTGCAACACGCGATGGCCGCTGCCGCCGAGCTTGGGGATGGCGTCCGCGTGGTGTCCATGCCTTGTTTCGAGCGTTTTGATCGTCAGAGCGCCGAGTATCGTGAAAGCGTGCTGCCGAAGGCGGTGACTAAGCGCATTTCGATCGAGGCCGGTGTCACCGATCTTTGGTGGAAATACGTCGGAACCGAAGGCAAAGCGCTCGGAATTGACCGCTTCGGCATGAGCGCACCGGGAGACGTCGTTTTCAAGGAACTCGGTATTACCAAGGAACACATCATCGCTGCGGCGAAATAATTCTTGCTGTTCACCGATTCACTCATGGCCTGGTCAGCAATGGCCGGGCTTTTTTTGTGCCACATTCAAAACTCCGAGCGAGTTCTCGAAAAAAGGCGCTCTTGCAGAATCAAACTTTTGAGATTCCAGATGGCCCTCCGCTACCCTAGATTTATTTTCTAAGGAAGTTCCCCCCATCGTGTCTTCATCGTTGGAAAGCATGACCACGCACCCGTCGATTCATGGAAATTCAAACCGCCACTGCCCGTTCCCCGGCTGACGCTCAACGAACGCCCGTGATCACGCTTCAAAGACCCATGGAGGAAAAATCGACACTCCGGCAGGTCTTCGTTGCGGAAGAATCACCGCTCCTGCGCTACGCCCACGGACTCGTCGGACAGCGGGAAACGGCGGAAGACCTCGTCCAAGAGGCGTTTCTCAGACTCCACGAACATTGGGACGAAGTCACCAATCCCCGCGCGTGGCTTTTCCGATCTATTAGAAATCTCGCGCTCAACCACCTTCGTGATCACAAACGTGAAACATCTATCGAAACCGGTCGCGAATGGGAAAATCCATCGCCCGATCCTGAACAAGCTCTCGGTAAACTGGAAGCCATGGGCACCCTTCAGCTCCTAGTCGCAGAACTTCACGAAGAGGATCGCCAACTCATTTCCCTCAAATACCACGAAGGCCTCAAATACGATCAAATCAGCCAACGCACCGGCCTAAGTGTGAGTAACGTCGGCTATAAACTCCACCACTCCCTCAAACACCTCGCCGATTCCCTCCGCCGTCTAGGCGTGGAGTCGGCAGAAGGCTAACAATCTCAAATTTGAAATCCTTATGAACGAACCCTTCGACACCATTGGCGACGAGCCCATCGAGGCCCGCATCGTTGCGTGGGTGCTCGGTGAGGCCTCCGCCTTCGAAGCGGCGGAGCTAGAGCGTTTGTGCGACGAACGCCCAGAGCTCCTTGTTTTCCAACGCCGCATGCGTTCTCTCCACAGTATCCTCACTGAAACTCAATCCTCCCCGATCGATGACTCGTGGAAACTTCCCGATGAAAAACGAAAGGCACTGGAAGAAATTTTTGGTGAGGAAAAAGTTGTCAGACTGGAACCGGATAGAGAAATCCGTGTTCGCCGCAGTGGACGCCGTGCCTTGTTAGCAATTGCGGCTTGCGTGATTCTTTCTCTATCAATTTTCCCTTTTCTCCCTAAAGAATTTGAAAGTGAAGCGATCATTGAGATCAAGCCACAGAATGGCGCCATACTGCTCGAAGGCTCTCAGTCAGCGAGTGCTTTCAACCAGCCCTTGACCCCACAGTTTTTCGGGACGGAGTTTGGAAAAATCAAGAGCCGTAGTTCGCTTGAGAAAGTAATTACTAATCTTAATCTAGCAGAACGTTGGGGCGTGGACAAGGAGTCAGCGCTGAAATTGCTCAAGAAGAGTGTCACGACTGAGAATGTCAAAGGAACCGATCTGATCTCGATTCGCGCAAGGAATGCAAAAGGTGAGGATGCCAAAGACATCACCGCTGAAGTGGTCAAAGCTTACAAAGCCTACCGGACCGAAATTGAGAGTAGAGATGCGGAAAAGTCTTTGTTTGAACTCAACAAAGCGATCCGCGATCAAGAGGATAAAATGGAGGAACGCCGCAAGGTCCTTGCGACAATTGTTAGGACTAAAGGCATTATCTACAAAGGACAGGATTCATTCTACGGGGCTTCAGGCGTAAATGGGGGTGCAGGTGAGGAAGCCATCAGGCGTGGACTCGATGCCCAAGATTATGTGGACGCAAAGCGCGATTTCGAAACCGACCAACAGTTGCTCCAACAGATGAAGCTCAAACAGATAGCGGGAACGATTTCAGCCAAAATGGGCCATGATAGTATTGAAGTTATTGATCAACCTGAAATCACCAGTCACGTTGCCATTCCATTTTTTTCTAAGATGCCCGCAGCCGCACAGTTGGCGAGCAATGACCGTGCGAGCGATGCCGCAGGAGAAAAAAAAGTAGCATCACTTCCCGCACCGCAGCCGGAGCTTGCAGTGGAATCTTCCAAACCCCGCGCTGTTCCGTCGCAGGCTCAGGCAAGCGCGTCAATAGACCAGGGGGGCGCTGCTAGATTCTCCAATTCGGAAATCCCCCCTTCCAATGCTCCTGCCGTCGATCTGGCAAAAGCAAAAAAAGCACTGGCTTCAGGAGAAATTGGTCAAAGCAGCCGGAACATGAGTTCTAGTGCCGCTTCAAGTGATGTCGATGCCATACTCAACAACCCGGAAGGCAAAGAAGAAATGAAGAACGATCACGGCACCGTCGCTGGGAACGGGTCCTTTAACAACTCTGATGGAGTGGGACAAGGTTTCGGTGGTGGCAAGGGTTCTGGAGCTCCAAGTATGTCTCAACCCAAAAGTGAAGCCCGCCGCGGCGGTGCCATGTTTCAGCCTCCCGCACCCACCCGTGAGCTCACTTCAAATATAACAGAAAGTGAAACAGCAAGTGGGCTACCATTAGGCAGCAACGAATCACCCGGTCAGGGAATCGCTGATAAATCAAATTTAGGAATAGACCCAAAGGACTCACGATCCGAGGCCAAACAGATAGAAAACAAGGAAGATCCGTCATTTTCTGACCTTGCTGGAAAGTCTTCTGAAACAGGAGCGATTGCCTTGGGTGATCGCGCTCAAGACCCATTCAGCAAGCAAGATGAAGATTTGAAGCCGTCAGATCCAGCCGCTCCAAAGAGTGTGGACTTGGCTGGAGTGTCCGACCTCTCTTTCCAAACAGACGTAGCCCAACCCCCCATCCAAACTCTCCTCGAATCCATCGAAGAAATCGCCACGGTGGAAGAACCTTACTCCACCTTCTCCCTCAACATCAACGACGCCTCGTTCCAGATCGCCAAGGCAGCGCTCGAAAAAGGCAATCGGCCCGATCCTACTGGCATCAAGGTAGAGCAGTTCTATAACGCCGTGGACTATGGCGATCCCGCGCCAGTATCTAACGAACCTGTTGCAGCCACCATCGAGCAATCCGCGCATCCGATTATTCCAGGCCGAAATCTGGTCCGCG
>JAYVNE010000065.1:0-6233 GCA_043758615.1 Akkermansiaceae bacterium | reverse complement strand
TGTCGAGCCAGAAAAAGCAACGCGTCGCCGCCAGCACCCAGCTCACCGGCCCGGACGGCAGCATCAAGACCGACAAAGCCGCGCTCGTGAAGAAAGTTCACGATGCCCTCTACGCCTCAAAGATCATCAGCTACGCCCAAGGCCTCGACCTCATCAAAACCATGGGCGAGAAAAAGAACTGGAGCCTCGACCTCGGACGCATCGCCGCCATCTGGCGCGGCGGCTGCATCATCCGTGCGAAGTTCCTCAATCGCATCACCGACGCCTATCGCAGCAATCCCACGCTGGTAAACCTCATGCTCGATCCGTTCTTCAAAGACCTCCTCAGCACCACCCAGCAAAACTGGCGCGAAGTCGTCGCCCTCGCCGTCAGCAGCGGCCTCCCCTGCCCCGCGTTCTCCGCGAGCCTCGGCTACTACGACAGCTACCGCGCCGCCCGTCTCCCCGCGAACCTCCTCCAAGCCCAGCGCGACTTCTTCGGCGCCCACACCTACGAACGCATCGACAAGCCCGAAGGTCAGATGTTCCACACGGAATGGCCGGAGGTGATTGGTTAATTGTTCGTAGTTCGGGCTTTAGCCCGCTCATCATCTTCCAAAGCAAGCCAGGTGCACTCAGCCGCTTCTTGCCGGGCTGCGATCATTTGATATGGTGGCGATATGGCCGCAGACCTGCTATCGAAGCGCATTGCCACTCTTGCTCTCATCAAAAAGTGCCGTGGCATCGTGAAAAGCGAGCCGGACGACAAGCCATTTGCCAAGCAATGGGCCGAGCACAAGCGCGCGGAAGTCGAACTGGAGGAAATCAAGAATGCCCGCATCACGGGTGGATCAAGATAGTCATGCCCTTCTCCAAGACGAATGCGACTTTCTCTGTGCCACACCTGCAAGCGCATCGACAAACCCGAAGGCCAGTTCTTCCACACGGATTGGCAGAGGTGATTGGGTGAATCGAAAAGAGCGCGGACTTCAGTCCGGCTCACTCGGTCATCACAGCGCCCTTCCAACGGCCTTCGCTGGAAGGAATGCGAGAATGATCTCGCGTTTTGCCCGCACCTTACCGGGCTGGCGTTCGATCAATCCCATCTTCTCCACCTCAGAAAGATCAAAACGAAGCACCCGCTCCGTGGTTCCCGCATAGGCGACGGCCAGCCGAGGAGTTAGTTGCGAAATCCGCGAGACCTCCACAAAGTCTCCCTGCGTGCTGAGGTCGAGCACGAGATCACGACGACGTTTCTGATTGGTGGAAGCTTTGCCTTCGCGGAAAACTTCATGCACATAGTTTTCCCATGACACCTGCCACTGCTGGCTACGAATCATTTTTAACTGTTCACGCAATCCTTCCACGAATCCTTGAATGGCATACCGGATGAAAGGGAGCACGTCCCCGCCGTTTTTACTGGCCTGATCGAGCTGTCGATAGTATTCCGCACGGGTGCGATTGTAATAGTCGCTCAGCAAATGTGCTGCGGGAAGCGGCACACCAGATGCGAGCAGTAGATGAAATTCGAGAAGGCGGGCACTGCGTCCGTTCCCATCACCGAACGGGTGAATCCATGCCAGATAGAGGTGCGCCATGATCGCTCGCAGAATGGCAAAGGGAACGCGGTAACGCTCGTGCGGCGGATGAAAGTCCGGCCCGTTCAGCCATTCGCAGAGCCTATCCATCAGCCACGGACAGTCCTCTGCCGGTGCGCCGCGATACACGCTGCCAACGACGACCGAGTGCGTGCGAAATTCCCCGGGCCGCACATCTTCCTTGAGTTCCAGTCCCTCAAGCACCTGCCGATTGTAGCCCCGCAACAGATCGGCGCAAAGATGCGGATCATCTTCCGGCCCGGTGATCGCCGCCGCGATCCCGTTGCAGGCGCGCACCACATTGTCCACCTCTTGGCGCAAATATTCCATTGAGGGTGGCAACTGTAATTTCCCTTGAATATGCTGAAGCACCTGCTCCTCGCTAAGGGTGTTACCCTCAATGGCCGTGGTCGCTGCTGCTCCCTTGGCCAGATAAATCTCGTGCAAGTGCTGTGCCGTTTCTGGCCGCAGCGGCACCCCGGCAAGGTGTTCGCATTTTGAAGCCGTCTCCCCGAAATTTAGCCATAAAGCGGCATCCGCCCGCCGCAAGTCGAGGGCGAAAGTGATCCAAGGATGGGAGGTCTCAAATTTCCGTTTCATTACCGCTAAAATTGTCACTCGACTTTACAGCTATATTCCTTGTAAAACATAGCATCATGACTCCGATTTTGTCATTAAAATTGTCAGTATTTCTGTCGGTCATTTTGTCGCTAGAATTGGCGGTGTTATGAGAAGTCCAATTGCCCAGTCTGATTTCACCCGTTTGACTATCAGACGGGAACCTTGCGATGACAAAATTATAGCTCGCCACGGAACGCTTTGGCAAGCAACGCGGCTTCAAACCTGCGCAGGTCTGCGGTGATGCTGGCGGCGTGCCGCGCAATCTCGCGCTGGCGTTTGACGAGTTCGGCGAAGCGTTGTTGGTCGGCGATGGGGAGCACGGGGACGGCGATCTGTTTCAGGCGTTCGAGGCCGAGGGTGCGGTTGCGCCCGGCACTGCCGGGGCTGGCGGCGCGGATGTCTTCCAGGCCGCGGGCGGTGAGGAAGTGGAAGCAGAGAAACTCCGCCGTGGCCTGCTGCGGGTCGGCCACATAGGTGATGTAGCGGTGGGAGCCGACGCGGCCCGCGTCCTCCGGCTGCGCGACGGCGATGGCACCTTCCCAGCCGAAGACGTTGCTGAACACGAGGTCGCCGGGCTGGATGTGGAAGACTCGCTTGCTGCCGATCTCCGTCCCGCTCAGCGCGGGCTTGTGAAAGGTGCCTTTGCCAAAGCTGCGCAAGCCCAGCTCGGGGTAGCTGCCATCAGGTGTTGTCGTGACCGGACGGCGAACGGGCGCGGCGACTTGCTGGAGCGGCTGCTGCGGCGCATCAGCGGCCAGTCGCTCGTAAAACGAGGCCACGGCACGCTGCATGTCGGTGGCGATGGATTGCGTGTGCTCGGCGAGTTCTTGGGCGCGGGTCGTGAGGGATTCAATGCGGGAGACGATGCGCTTCTGTTCGCTCAAAGGAGGCAGCGACACAGGAAGCTGCTTGATCTGTTTCGTGTTGATGTTGGTTTGACCAATCGAGTCCTTGCTCTACCCTTTCAAGAATGCCTGTGCCTCTGGCGAGTTGATGAAGAAGTTGATAAAGGCAGGAACCGCCTGCTTTCGATTCACACAGAGGCGAATCAGATAGGAGGCGAAAACATAGTCGCCTGAGATCTCAAAGATGCCCGCCTTGCCGACCAGCTCAGCGCTGTTGGTGCGATTGATCAGAATGTCTCCAGACTTGAGCAGGTAGCGGCTCAACTCCACCGGTGGCAGTTCGAGATACTTCAAATCCTTGGTGCAAACCCTGCCGTTCTGAATGTTCCCCATGCGGAGCACTGGGACACCAACTTGATCGACAGTTGCCTTCGAGGAGCTGCCATATTGCAATGCGGTGAGGATGTCACCGAGCAGCACGTCTTTGCTGGTTCCGACATCACTCATCTTCGGCGCTCCTCACAAGAGCCTTCATCTCCGAGATCAGTTCGAGGATGCGTGATCCACGTTCAGCGATGCTCTCGATGATGACTTCGGGTTCTTCATGCTCTGTCTTGTCTGGTTCAATCAAACCCAGACTTGAAGGCGTGAGGTTGTAGTTGTTCTCGATGATCCGCTTTGCCGACACACTCCATGCGCGACCATCCTCGGTAGCGCGAGTCGGCCATTTGGCGAGGAGATCAGGGAAGTCATTGCGCAACTGCCCACTGAAGTTCCGCGACTTCTTCAACGACGAGCCATCGCCGACGACGTTGTAAAACCAGACGTTCTTGGTGGGGCGTCCGGTCTTCTTGAAGATGAGGAAGCAGGTGGAGGTGGGCGTGTAAGGCTCGAACATGCCTTTCGGCAGGGTGACGACGGCTTGCAGGTCGAACTCGGCGAGGAGGCGCTTTTTCACCTCGATGTGCGCAGTGGTGTCGCCAAAGAGGATGCCGCTGGGGAGCACGATGCCGGCGCGGCCACCCTGCCGGAGACTGCGGAGGGCGGCGGCGAGGAAGAGGACGTATTTGTCCCCTTTGCCGACGCGGAGGGAGCGCTTCGGCATCTGGCTGGCACCGGAGAAGGGCGGGTTCTCGACGATGCAGTCGAACTGCACTTCATCCCATTTGTCCTCGCTGCCGCCGATGCCGTCCCGCCGGACGATGGGGCTGTGGTCGAAGCCGTGAAGCACGGCGTTCATGGCGGCCATGCGGATGATGTCCTTGTCGCCTTCAAAGAGATGGATGGTGCCCTTTTGCAGGAACTCCCACTGCGCGGGCGTGAGCTTGTCACCGAGACCGCGTTTCACAGTCTGACCGTGCGGCGCGGGGACTTCGCGCACAAACTGGGGGGAGGTGTTCGCGAGTAGGATGTGCTCATATACGGCGATGGCAAAGCCACCAGTGCCGCCGGCGGAGTCGCACATAGTCTCGCCAATCTGCGGGTTCACCATCTCGACAATGACGCGGATGAGATGGCGCGGCGTGCGGAACTGCGCAGCCTTTTTCTGGCTGCCGAGGTCGTTGACGAGAATCTCAAAGAGATCGCCCTTCACATCCGCATCCTCGCTGAGGAAGTGGACGGGGCTGATGATGTCCACGGCACGGCGCAGCGTGGCTCCGTCTGGGATGACGATGGCGGCGTCCTCAAACAAGGCGCGGGCGGCGATGGAGAGATCAGGATGCGCGGTGAGGCGTGGCAGCAGGTCACGCAGGGTGCGTAACATGCGGTCGTTGTCAGGATCACTGGTGAGGGTGCTCCAGCGCAGTTTGGAGAAGTCCACATTTTGCTCGTCGATGCTGACCTGGGTGAAGATGGGATTTTCCCCGCCGCGCTCGGCCTCCATCTCCTCCAGCATCTTCAAGAAGATGAGGAAGCTGATCTGGGTGACGTAGGTGATGGGGTTGGTGACATTGGCCTCCCACATGACCTTACACAGGCGTTTGAGAAGGCTGGAGAGTGAGGCGGAATCCATGAATCAGAGGTCAGGCAGCTTTGACGATAGCATCTAGTTCAGTGAGCACCGACTGCAATCCATCGCGCCCGAAAAGGCTCTCGGCACGCACGCGGCCACCGAGGAAGGTAAAGGGAGGCTTGCTGAAGAGCGTGGGCTCCAGCGCGGTATATTTGCCTTCGCACAGGGAGGCAAGGACGACATTGCGCAGCAACTCCAGCAGGCGGGCCTGCTCGGGCTTGTCGGCGTTGGAATGCTGGGTGAGCCAGGCATTGAAGGCGCGCTCGACTCGCTGTTCGCGTGTGGGCAGCTTGATGAGGCCGAGCGCGGCGCGGATGAAATCGGTGAGTGTGCCAGTAGGTTGCTCAAAGGCTTTCCGCAGCGCGGCTTCATCGAAGTAGAACTGCGGGCTGTTCAGCGTGCGCCGCAGATCTTCCCATTCATTTTCACTGAGGGATTCGCCCGCCAGCACCTTTTCCATGGCGGGGTGTGTCCGTTGCAGGACGGCGATGCGCTCGCGGAAATGGTCCTGATATTCACGGCGGTCAATGGCGAGACCTTCGGGACCGACAATGATCATCTCACGACGGCGAAATTCGTCGCTGAGTTCGCCTTCCTTGATGGCGATAAAATCGCGTGGCGGAGGAGGCGGGGGCGGTGGTGGCGGATCAATGATGTCGCCACCGCCATCATCATCGTCACCTTCGCCGGGACGCCGACCCACAGGACGCGGACGATGATACTGCTGGCCTGGATCATTGAAGCGGGCGTGGTTGTTGACGAAGTCGTAGATGAGAAAATTTGTCTTCCCGATGCGCGGACATAGGCGACTGCCGCGTCCGCGCATCTGCGCATACTTCAAAGCAGAAGCGGTGGGACGCAGCATGATGAGGTTTTCGACTTCCTTGTGATTATAACCGGTGTCGAGCATATCGACCGATACGGCGATGATAGGCAGCGGATCGAATTTGAAGGCATCAATGATGGACTTCGGGTTCCCGTTGTTCGAGTAGCAGGTGATGGTCTGCGCGAAGCTCTCCCGCACTTCGCCGGGCGAACGATTCGTCTGCTGGGCGATGCGCAGGCAGGCATCGGCGGGCAGGAGTTTATTGAAGAGACGGGCGAGCATGTTTGCCTGACGCTCGCCGACTGCGAAGACGATGGTCTTGCGCGGATGTGTCTGCGTGCGTTCCTCCT
>JAYVNE010000064.1:0-6243 GCA_043758615.1 Akkermansiaceae bacterium | reverse complement strand
ATATAATATTCGTAATAGTAAGGATAATAACGGTCCCGGTAATCGAGATTCTTTTTTAAGTAAGCCAGACTGGACTGATAGGATTTCGAATCCGTCTCTTTGGCCAAGGACAGACAAAGCGTACCAACTGCCGTAAGCGTCGCCTTGCCGCCAGAGGACGATGTATAACCGTATGACCCATCGCTGCCGCGGCAGCTCGCGAGGAAGGATAAGCCCTTTTTGATCGCTTCGTCGGGGACACCGATTCCGGCGTTTCTCGCAGCAAACAAAGTGACCATCTGACAACCCGTGACGGTGGTGTCTGCATCGCGACTGTCCGGCGTGTATCGCCAGGCACCGAAACGGTTCTTCTTCTGCGAACTCAGAATCAGCTCGACCGCATGCTTCAGTGCGGGCGCAATTTTTGGGTTATCCACCATGCCATAGGATTCCGCCAGTGCTTTAGTGGCGAATGCGTGGTTATACATACTGGAGCCGATATAGCCGTTCGAGGCATTCTGTTGGCTAAGGATATAATCAATTCCAGAGCGGATCGTTTTCGCGTAGGGACCGTTGTTAGGATCTTCACCGTGTGCGAGAATGGATGCGACGCATAGACCCACCACCCCCGGTTCCGTGCCGACACTGTCGTTCCAGTTCCCTTTTTCATTCTGGGTTCGGAGGAGGAATTGCAGCCCGCGCTCATAGATCAACTCCGCTTGGGCAGGCACCGCATCCTCTTGGCGGCCTGGCACATCTTGAGCCGCGACGGCACCTGCGAAAACGCCAAGCAAAGCGAGCAAGCAAATCCGTAAATGAGAGTGGTATGACATCGATTGGCTTTCTGCTATTTAATCTTGTGTTCAGCACCTCGGTTATAGGCATCGAGAGCAGCTCTAAATTCTTCGGGGAGTGCATGACCCGCACTGCCGGCAGCTTTCGGCACGCGCCGGGCTTCGCTTTTTCCGCCTGCTTGACCTCCCGTTAGATCGTTGAGAGTATCAGATAAACCGGAAACACCACCGCCATTTCCCTTATCGCTGGGCTTCTCGCCTTTGCCCTTACCCGGTTGATCGCCTTCCGGCTTTTTCCCCATCATCCGCTCCATCATATCCATCATTGCACTACCGGAATCACCGCCTCCCCCTTGTTTCTTCTTTTCCTTGGCCGCCGCATGAATCTTTTCGATGATCTCTGTCTGTGCGGCGATCGTGTCGCCACCCGTATCACTTTTCGCTAATCGGTCAGTGGCTTCGTCCATGATTTTTTCAACATCATTGAGGAGCTCGATAACCTGTGGTGTGGTTTGTTCGATGGTGAGCTGCTGGACATCCGCAGACAGTTCATCCTGTTTGTCGGCAACTTTGGTGGAGCCATCGGTATGTTTCGCTTCCTTGTCAGCAAGAGGCACGTCATCGCCTAACACTAACTGACACGCAAGAAGCAGCAGCGCGGTGATTCGAAGATGAGACTTCATGGCTTTTCGGCTGGATCAGGGGTTTCCTCAAACTCGCGGTGAAGTTGCTCAAGCGCGCGAGTCTGGGAGCGGATGTCCTGCTCCTGTTGGATCAGCTTCATGACCCGCAGCATAAATTCAAAATCCTCGTCTTCCGGACTTGCTCCGCCACCGTCACCACCACCGCCACCCGCATCATTATCGTTCTCACCCTCAAGTTTTTTTGCCCATTCGCTGAGCTTGTCCGCCCATTTTTTCACGCCTTCGGTGGCGGTGAATGATTTGTTAGATGTCAATAGCATGCGGACTTCTTCCAGCTCGATATCGATGCGGGAGTCCTTCATTTCGTCCATGATTTGTTTAAAAGATTCCGTCTGAGTGCGGGCGAAGTAATGGGCCAGATCTTCCTGAATCCACCGCACATCGGATGCGGTGTTGAGCTGCTGGCTGGTGGCTTCATTGAGACGGCGCACATCGGAGGGATCGAGTTTCGCAGTCTTTGCACCGAGAATCCGGTCATACGCATCCACCAATGAACTGGCGATGCCGGTTTCCTCACCCGCCGCTTTTTTCAAGCGATTCACGAAAGTGCCTGCTTCAAACTGGCGGTTCGCCTCGTTCGCCTTGTCGATGGCCTTCTGCATTTTCTCGATGACTTTCTTTTGTTCCTCGACGGCCTGCGCCACATCCTTTTGGGCTTTGTCCGGCGTGTTCGACTGCTCTCGCGAATCCCCAAGTTTTTGCTGCACCTTGGGCACGTCTTTTTCGCTGAGCTCCTGCATCGACTTGAGCGACTCCGCCATTTTTTTGAGAGTGTTCTTCTCGATATCGCCGTTGCGGGTGGCGTCTTTCATCAGATCTTCCATCCGTTTCGTTAGATCATCCATCCGCCGCTTGGTTTCGGACTCCGCCTGATTCTGGGCTTCGAGACGATTTTTATTTTCGTCCTTCTGCAGCTCCTCACCACTTAGTTTTTCGAGGCGTTGATTCTCATCTAACAATTCTAGCTCACGGCGCGCGAGATCTTCGAACTCGGTGATATTGCGGTCAAACTTGCTCTTGAGCATTTGCGCATGCTCGTCACGGGTGAGCACATAAAGGATCACCGGCTCCGAATACACACGGCCACGATTTGGAAAATAATCCTCACTGTAGGCACGAAGCGTGATTTTCTGCGGCGTAATCCCAAACGCGGCGGGAGAAAATGATGCCGGCTTGAGAATCCGACGTTGCTCGGCGGAGCCCTCGGCGAGTTTCATCTCACCCTTTGCGGGGGTCTCATCCGTGGGGCGGGTGAATTCACCGCTCCATTCTAGGCCACTTTGTTTCACTCCGAAATCGTCTTCCGCGAGGACTTCAAAATCCACCGTCTCTTCGGGCAGCATGACTTTTTGACGGTCCATTCCTTGAAGATAACAGGTCGGCGCTGCGTCGCGAAGTGCATCGACCCGCAAACGAAAGCCCCCTTCGCCCACGAGACCTAACTGGTCAGTCCACTCGAAGGGGATTTCAAACGGAACCGTGCCCACTTCCATCACAGGCGTTTTGGCGACCGATCCCGATAGAGTGAGAGAACCTTGGAGCGGCTTGAAGTCGGGAGCGTCCTTGGTTTCCTCGATCACTTGTCTGCGGGTGGGCCCGAAAGACGCACGATCCAGTGGGCGATTGGTCGTTAGATCAATTCGCACCTTGCTACCTTCCACCGCACTGACCACACCGGTATTGAGATCAAGAGTCTTGTCCGGGATTCCGAGATACGCGGGTGGCGTCACCACGGCGGCGACCGATTCGATGCTCGGCCGCGGCATCGGCTCGACCCGGACTTCATGCCGTAAGTCTCCGATTTTAAAAACGAGTGTGCCCGGATCCTGCTGACCGGGAAACATGAAATGGTAGGTGTTATTTTCCAAACGCGTGGCCACTTCCGCTTGCAAACCGTAGCGACCGCTGGCGGTCGCCGGACGCTTCTCGGATTCTTTCGCGAGACGGAGCGTGATTTCAAACGCCTCGCCAAAAGCCACCGCCCGATAGTGCGGAGGATTGTCGAGCTTGGTGAATGTGTAGCGCTCGGTTTTCGAAAGCGGCATCAACCAACGCTGCAATGCATTAAAGCCTGCGCGTGGTGTTAGAATAAAAGCCGTCGCTGTGATGCCAGCCAGGCCAAGCGCCGCCATTGCCCACCTCCGATGCCGCTGCGGCGGAAGGGCATCGTCAAATTTTCTGCGGCCAGCTTCCACCGCGACCGCCTCCATCGCCGCCTCACGCAGGCGCGGGGAAAGTGAATCGGAACTGCCCTGCTGATCTTGCAACTCGATGACTCCTAACAATCTATCACCAAGCCCCGGATAACGTTTAGCGATCAGCCGCGCGAGCTGTTCTTCCCGTCGCTGCCGCCAAACCCAGCGGTGCAACCAATATGGCGCGAATAGCCCAAAGAGAGAAATCCCACCTAGCAGAATCCCCATGCGGATCAGTGCAGGTGTTGGGAAAACACGATCTAAACCATAAACGAGGAGAAATGATAGGAGCAGCCCGATGATCCCAGCGGCGATCGCCTCCATGATTTTCACCCGCCACAAGTGACGCCGAAAATCATCCAACTGAAGCCGCAGGGCTTCGGGAATGACCGCTTTGGGTGTAGCTGGAATGGGCGGCAGTGACATTTGAGAAATTGACCAAACTCCGGTCCGGCGGCGAATGAAGGAAGCTCCCAAAAGAATCCCGGTAGTTCCAGCGTATTATCGCCGCGTTCGGCGGTTTTCACAAGGCGCTTTGTCCAATAGCTGCGCATCCAAATTTAATCTTGTCGAAACGGCCTTCACTGGATTGAGTTCTTAGGTCCGCTTCGGCGGATGAGGGTTTGAGAACCCTCTGACAGTAGCCGGTCGGCATCGAGCGCAACGATGCCGCCAAACCGACCCAAGGGCCGGGGAGGCGGCGGTGTATGTCCAGGCCGCCACCTTCGGGAGACGGCTAAAGACCGTTGCAACCGAGTTACTGCGGTTTCTCAACTCCCCGTCCACCAGGAAGGACATCAAAAATCAACCTTCCTTATGAAACCAACCCCGCTCGTATTTCTGGCCGCGCTGATCAGCACTTTTCCTGTCTCTGCACAGGATGAAAAAGCCGGAGCCGCCGTTTCATCCGACACCCCTTATTTACCAGATGCTCTAGAAGTCCTCCCGTTCACCCCGCCCGCACCCGTCGAACGGAAGCGCATGCCCGACATCCGCATCGACGCTTCCACCACCCTTCCCAGCGACTCTGGTAAAACTCTAACCATCCAGCGCGGTGCCGCCTCTACCTTGCCGGACCTGCCTCCACCCCCGCCGCCGGAACCCATCGAGCCTCCTCGAAAGCTTACCGCAGAAGAGATCGCCCGTCAGCTCTATCATCAACGGCATTCTTTGTTTCTTGGGGCCACTATCTATGATCATCAAGTGAGCGAAGTCCATTGGACCGATCAAGAAACTAAAATAGCCTATCAAGCCGTCTGCGGTTTCGACATCGGCCTCATCGCTGGCGTTCAACGCTTTGTCCATCACGGAGAACAATACCGTGTCGATCTAATGCACTCGGATGTGAGTACCGCTCCCATCAAGGACTCAACTCGCAAGTATAACTATAAAGTCCCAAAAGTTTCCACCGGGCAAATCATCATCACCCAAGGCGACCCAAAAAACCTCTACGCCACCGCTCCGCTAAATTTCATCAAGGAACTCATCGACTCGGAAAAAGAGCGGCTCATCACCTACCAAGCTGATAGACATAAATACTGGGAGGAGGCGAGCGCATGGGCAAACGCTCATCCACCCATCCCACAGGATGAGACATTTATCTTTCGACCCCATCGCGGCAGCCGCTACCTTGCTAATCCTCAGCCAGAAAAAACGGAGGGCACACGATGAGCGCTCCACTCTGCACTACCTCAAGAACATCCCGCGCTCTTTCTTTCTATATCTTCCTCTGGATTCTTGTCTCTGGATTCTGGACTCTCCCCGCCTCCGCCCAACCCATCGGCCTCAATGAAGACAGTCGTGTGGTTACTCTTCCCACAGGAGAAAAAGTGTTCGAGTGGTATGGCCAAACCGGACGCAGCTACTTTGTGCAAGTCTCCGATCCCTCTGATCACCTGAATAAATGGAATTGGGCACCCGTCATCGAACCCGGCTACAATCAATCTATCAGTCACGAAGTTGATGCCACCGCAAACAAAGGCTTTTTCCGCCTTCAATACACGAACCAGACAGCCTCAGACCTCGACAACGCCGATTTTGATGGCGACGGCCTCACTAACCTCCAAGAAATCACCCCTGTCCTCCGCCCCGGAACGAGGGCTGCTCGCAGCATCATCGGTGGCCCACTCCCTCCTAACACTACTCAAACCAACCCGCTGGATCCAGATACCGATCACGACGGTCTCACAGATTTCGATGAGCAACTCAACGGAACGGACCCTACCATGGCGGACACAGATGGCGGCGGCAGCACCGATGGAGACGAAGTGGCCCGAGGCTCCAATCCTAACGAATCCGGTGACGATGACCACCCCCCGACGGATCAGGTCAAAGATATCGATTTTAAGGTCTATGGAGACTACGCGTCTTGGATCATGCACATCGAAGGACTGGGACCTCGGGACACGAGAAAACTAGCGATAGCCTCCCCGGATGTAGGAATCCCTGCGACCAAACCCGTCAAACTATGGAGTGAGGCGGACCCGAAAGTTCGGCCACGGAAAGGCTAAACTAAGCTATGGTGGCGGGGTGCGGGAAAGTGATAGGAGATCGTGGATTGGGGATCAAGGG
>JAYVNE010000063.1:0-1937 GCA_043758615.1 Akkermansiaceae bacterium | reverse complement strand
GCAATTTGTTCGCCAAGCTTTCGAGCAACGCCCCCACGTTGTGGTGGAGCAGTTTAAATAATCCAAATGCTAACAGGATCAGCAGCACCCCTTTGCACCACTTAAAAATGGCAATGATGAGCAGTGTCTTGTGATGGTGGAGCTTCACTCCCTCCGCGCTTCGATGATCATGGGCCACTCGCATCCCCCACTCATCGCAGGCTTTCGCAATTTTTCCAGCGGGATGCGGACGAGCTTTTGGTGGGGTCGGCGGCCATGAATTTCCCCGGACTTTCGTGTTCGTGTCGATCCATCTTCTGTGGGTTAGGAAATCCAGAGCGGATGGGTGACCCAGTTTTCCGTCAGGCCCATGTCCGCCCTCGGAATATCGGGGTATTCGGCGAAGAGAGCTTCGACTCGTTCGTGCCACTTGCTGGTGGGTGAAATCAATCTCAGCCAGTGACGGCAAATGAACAGATGATGCCGCCGCGGTGGTTGGGCAGCTTGTATTCTCCATGCCAGAGAGGAAACTTGTTTGGCTGCGGCAGCAACGGTGGATAGCCGAGCTCCCGGTTCCAAAAGCGGGCGTGATGCGCACCGCGATTTCTATCCGCTCGATCGCGTCGATGGTCAGAACCCGCAGACGCCGATCAAAGCAATAACGGCTCCAGATGACTTCCAGGCTGCTGCCGAGAATGAATTTATCCGAGTCAGGAAGCCGGAAGGGAAACAGGTAGCCACTCAGCCGGTAGTAGTTGACCGACTGAAGCCGGTGGATGATCTCCTCCCGCCTAGCAATCAAACCACGTTGTAAAAGTTGGTCGGCCTGTTGCTCGAACGAATAGGGATTGTATCTGCCCTTCGGCGGCAAGCTCGAACCTGCCAACCGCTGGGTAAAACTCGCGCAGATCATCCCTTTTCGATTCCTCAATGATGGTCCACTTCCGCAAGCGCATTACCCCAGAAGCACTTGAAAAGATTAACAACGCCATCGTCAGCAAAGCGCGGCAGGAAGCCGATTCCACAGAGGATCCGCCCGCTTCTCCACCTGTTAAAACGCCCCCGCCATCGGATTCCATAGACCTGCCACCCGTCGAACCACCCGCTGCCCCACCCAGCGGAAAACTTCTCATCGATGCCACCTGCACGCCTGCCGACATTTGATGCTCGCCCCGCTCGCACCCTGTGGGCACGTCGCTGTGCTCCATTCCTATCCAACCGATCTCAAACTACTCGATGATGCCCGCGAGAAAACCGAGCGCATCATCGACGATCTCCACGCCGCCATTCCCGGTAGCACCAAAAAGCCCCGCACCTATCACCGCACGGTGACCTGGCCGTTCATGAGCATGGGGAGCAGCCAGTCGCGGAGGGCGGTGAGGTGTTGGAAGTCCAGGAGAATTTCGATTTTGACCTTGTAAACAGAATTAGATGCTGCGTTCGTGACTCTGGACACTGTTAGCCTCGGTGCTTTGAATAAAGGCCCTGAGGTTAAGGCGTCCCAAAAAAACACCGGGCTCTGATACGGCAGGTAGCGATTCATTTCGCTTCTTCTCCCTTTGCCGCTTCAGGTGTTTTTTATGCCCTTAACTCAAGCGGTTTCTGCGTAAGTGATCTTTTTCAAAAGGTCGCGAGCGAAATCCACAGCTTCATCTTCTTCCACCAATGTCACGGCCCCGGAAGCTTGAAGAAGGTCCTTAGCATTCCCATAAGCCACACGTTGGTCGCCACTAGGGCCAGCTAGGAGAAGATGGATGTTAGGTTTCTCAGGTGATTGTGCAAGGAAACGCGTGAGACTTTCCCACTGGTGGGCTTTGTGGCGGATGTTTTCCGAGCGTTTGAGATCGAAAGATAGAGGTTGATAGACATTCCAGACTCCATTCTTCCATGCCTGTGGGAACAGGTGGGTGGCAAATGGTGTGGTGATCTCGTGCTCAGACATGAAAGGCTTCACCATC
>JAYVNE010000062.1:0-18299 GCA_043758615.1 Akkermansiaceae bacterium | reverse complement strand
CCAGGATCTCAGGGATTTCACCGCCAATGACACTCCGGGCACGATAAGCCCCGCCTGCCGTTTGCGCGGCAGGCACCTGGGGGAGTCTCAACCGTTTAATTTTTTCGGAATCTTCGGAGCTAACAGCGTGATGACCTCGTCGAGTTCCGCATAGCCCATCATGTAAAGCCGGATGAGTTCCATGGCTCGCTTGCCGGGGCGTTTGCCGGTGAGAAGTTGCAACATCAATGCGGCGATGAGTGCGCTGTAAATCTGGATGGCCACGCCGTCGGGCGATTCGGCCATCAGGTGGCGACAGCCGAGGATGCTTTTGAACCACTTGAAAAATAACTCGACCTGCCAGCGGTAGCGGTAGATCAGGGCGATGAGCTCGGCTTCCATTTCCAGATCGGTGACTAACAGAAGCGTCTTGCCGTCCACCTCGACCTTGACCACGCGGATCGGTTCACCCTGTCATTTGTCGCCTAATTTCACCATGCCCTGCCAGGTGACCCCTGCCGCCCCATCAGCTTCTGTTAGCGGTATTTCCTCGACGATTTCCATGCGCGGGTTGTTGCGGATGCGGATCACCAAGGAAGCACCCAGCCGGCGCAACTCGCCGAAATAGGCGTATTCGAGGCCGTAATAACGGTCGGCGACGACGACCTCACCTGCCTTGACGAGATCGAGCAGGGCCTTGCGTTCGCAGGAATTTCCGTGGGGCACCTTGGCGTCGTCGGGAGCTTGGCGCAGCACGGTGAATTTCAAATGCAGCTTGTCCGCGAGATGGGCGAGCCGCTCGTCGCCCCACGAGGTGGAAATAGTTCTCCTCGAGCAACAGGCGTTCGGGGCCGCCAGGACGGGTTGCGGGCTTGGTGGCCTTGGCCTGAACGACGGCGAGACGCCTGCGGAAATCGTCTAGCAGCTTCCAACAGGAGAGCTTTTTCTCATCGATGAGAGGTTTGGAATCCGCCACGGACCGATGAAATCACGGACAATCTAACAGTATAAGTGCTTGTTCGAAAAATTCCAGATTTTCTCCGCATCAGCACCTAGCATGCCGAACAGTTCTGGCTTGGCTGAGATTCTCGGATTCGTTTTTGGCGTAGAGGTCGAGAATAAGAATGCGGTCGTCGACAGTGACCCAATAATAAATGATCCGTGCGCCGCCCTGCTTCCCATGGCCTTTGGCGGCCCAGCGGAGTTTGCGGCAGCCACCGGAGCCGGAAATCATTTCCCCGGCATTGGGTGCTCCATCAAAAACATCTGAATCGCGAAGATCCCATCGCCACCGATTAGGCGAAGTGCTTTTTCAGTAAATTCGGGATCTTCCTCAAAGGTCACGGCAGAATTCTACGGAAGATTTCACGGCTTTCAAGATGTAATACTGAGTCTGATTTCCCCTCTCTTTCCATTCCTCGATTTCTTTTCGGTGTCCACTTCAATGAGCAACACGACCTCGCTTTCTATCCCGGAATCCCGCTTGCCCACATGGCGACTCGTGCCTAGTATTCCTCCCCGATGTTTGAAAGGATGGCAACTATCTGGCGTTTGCCTACGGGCCGAGTGGCGATCTCAGCGTGCCTATGGGGCACGCTTCCGGTCGCTGGGCAGGCACCTCCTCCGGCACCGCAGTCCGCGCAGTTCGACCCGTCTGATGTCTATTTCCAAGGCTATCTCGCCACCCGTGCCGCCGAACAACTCGAAGCAAGCGGAGATTACCCAGGGGCCATGGAAAAGATGCAAAAAGCCACCCAGCTTTTTGATGCCGTCCATCAGTATTACCCGACTTGGAAACCGGAAATGGTCGCCAACCGCACTTCGAAAAACTCGGAATATCTGGCCAAGCTTTTCCCAAAGGCCGAAGAGCAGCGGGCGAAAAAACAAAACGTCGTCGCGGAGCTAGAAGGTGGCGTTAAAAAATCCGGCACCCTCATCGATCCAGCACAGGGCGTCATGCCGCTCACACCCGGAATTCTACAGGTTAATCCCCTTGAAAAGCGCCGCCTCGCCGATGCTGAAGCGGAAGTGAAGCGCCTGCGCGACTTGGTGAAAAACGCCCCCGCTCCTCCCCCTGCTGTGGACACTTCGCGAATGGAATCGCGCCTGAAGGACATTTCCCGTCAACGTGATCTCGCAGAAGCCCAACTGAAAGCCGCCGAAAACAACGTCCAAACTTTACGAGGCCAGTTAGCTGCCGCGCCGGTTGAAAGTGAAGTTAAGGCCCTTAATCTGCGGATTTCTGGGATCGAACAAGAACGTGATGCCATGGCGATGGCGCTCACCCAAAGCCAGAGCTCTCACACCGAGGCGATGGCCCGCATTGATACCCTAGAAGCGGATCTCAAGGTGATGCAGCAAAAACACGCCGATCTCGACCGCAATATCAAGGCCGAGCGCTCAGTCGCCAACGCGGTGGTCGCCGGCCAGCGTGCTCAGCTCCAATCGCTCGAAAAACAGTTAGAGCAAAAAAGTATCGAACTCACTAAGGCAAACGAGACCATCGGCGGGCTCATCAAACAGCTCGACGAAAGCCGCGAGGCATTTTCCCAACTCCGCACAGAGCGCGACGGATTGCTTCAAGAGCGCGATCAAATGAGCGCACTGCTCAAGCTCAACGAAGCCGGCCGCATCCAAGATCTCATCGAGCAAAACATGGGCCTCGCGAAAAACCTCCGCGAAGCAAACGAGAAAGTCGCTCGACTTAATATTGATAACAACGCGGCAAAGGACGACATCACGGATGCCCTCAGGGACCTCGCAATTGCCAAGTCCCAGATCAATAAGCTTCACCAAGAAAAGCGCGAACAGGACGCCCGACTTGAGGAGTTAGAAAAGCGACTCAAAGGCGAAGAGGCATCGCTCGCTCAGGGAAAAGCCTCCGCCGATCCGGCAGAAGTGGAAGTGCTGCGTGACATCATCCGGCGCCAACTCAGCGTCCAAGAACGCCGCCGTCAAGCGAGCGAACTGCTCATCGCGGCAGCCAAGGACATGGGCCTGCAGGATGAACGCCTCGCCCAAGCCGTCAAACTTTTCGATGGCCAAGCAATCCAGCTCACCCCTGATGAACAACGCCTCATCGCTGATAAGAATGTTGATAGCGAGTTCACTTCGCCCTTTGCCCAAGACAGAGCCACCGTCGGCCGTAACACGACCGAGCTGAACAAGGATGTCACCGTTTTCGAGCGCACTGCGGAAAAAGCATTTGTTTCGGGGCGCTACCTGCCCGCACGGGAGCTGCTGCAAATGGTCGTCGAAGAGCATCCGGGGCGCATCTCCGCACTTTGTAAACTCGGTGTGATCGACCTCCGCCTGAATGACCCGACCTCCGCTGCTGACACCTTCCGCCGCGCTGGGGAGTTAGACGCTAACAATCCCTATGCACATCGGATGTTAGGATTTGCCTTAATGACGCTTGGCGATTTGAAATCCGCTGAGAAGAGTGTCGCACAAGCAGTGGATCTCGCTCCAGACGATGCGAAAAGCCAGATCCTACTCGCTACCATCTGCTATCGACAGGGTCGGACGGCAGAGGCCGAGTCCCATTACAAAGCGGCGATCATGGCCGATCCAATCCCCAGCGAACCTTATTTCAACCTTGCTCTCCTCTGCGCCCGGGACAAGCGCTTCGATTCTGCTAGGGAATACTATCAAAAAGCCCTTGAACGTGGAGCCGTCCCTGATCCATCGCTTGAACAACGCCTCGCCCAACAGTGAAAACCCGCCATCTACCTATCCTGTTTGCCGCTTATTTGTTAGCTTCCTGTGCTTCGAATTCAGGGTCTCATCACGCGGCAGATTCCTCAACTCCCGCGCGCAAAACGATGAGCGAGCGGCTCAACGAGAAGAATGGCTATCAGAAAGATGCCAACGGCAATTGGATTCCTCAAAGTGACAAGCGCAGCGCCTTTGAAAACAAAGGCGAAGACCCAAACTTCACGGGGAAATTCAAAAAAACGAATTACAAAACCGGTGAATACGCCAAGAAGTCTTGGTGGGGAAACAAGGACTACGACCGTAAAGCCTACGCCGGAAATACCGATGGCAGCCGCTTCCAGAAATCCTCAAACCTACAGGATAAGGGTGCACGCGAATCTGGCAACGCAGCGAAACTTGCGGACCCCTACAAAACATCCAAATACGCAACTAACACCGCTACGGAAGCCGGAAAGAACCCCTTGGCGAAGCCGTCTAACGATCGAATCGAAAACCGCAGGGAAACCTACCAAGCACCCGAGATCATCGACTGGCGGGAGCAGCGTAATCTCACGATGGACCAATCAAAAGGGATTCTAGGACATTAAGCCCCGACTGCTACTCCACTGCCTCAGCCAGCGATTCGAGGATAAACTTTTTGATCGTTTCCCATTTCCAAGGTCGGCCTTCCAAAAAGAACGACTGTGACACCGAGAGCCGCACTTGTGCATAGCGGTCCGGCGGAAACGATTTCGACAAACTTTCACTCAGCGCTGTCCCTCCCACTCCCCGAACGTGCCGCACATCCACATCCCCTGCGGCCAGCTTGGCTCGCCACGCGGTCGCCAATTTCTCGGCGAGAATCGCATCCACCGGCGTCTCTAACATCACCAAACCCTCGGTGGTAGGGTCCGTATGGATCATCACATGCAAGAGCCCCTCATGCCGCCGCAGATCCTCGGCGATGCGTTGATTCAGCAATGCCCGATAGGGGCGCTCTTGCCGATCCGCTATTTTCACCCGGGTCGCTTCGGGGAGTTTCAGAGAAAACCGACTCCACCGGTCGTCGCCATCTTTTTCCAAGTCGATCAGCAGCCGCGTCACGTCCCCGTGGACCAATGGGGTGCGGAATCTCATCGCAAAGCCCTGTGCGAGATTCAAAGCCCCGGGTTCCCATCCTTCTTTCGAAGTCAGCACGTCTTCCGAACCCCGAAAAATTTCCCGATAGGCCTCGGGCACCGCACACGTCGCATGCTCACAACTGAATAGAAATGCCGTCATTTTACTGAAATATCGCTGCGTGAAGGACAGTTGCCAATATCCTCCACCAAGGCAACCTCTGGTTTATAGGATTCACGTTTGCTCCTACCCAACCTGTATTCCCGCATTTCCATGAGCGTGGTATGCTTACAAAATGAAAATCAAGAGTTGCTAACAAAGTATCATTTTATGATGCTCTTCAAATATTATGTCTCAAGATGGAGCAGAGCACGCCCCAAAACCTAATACCACACGCAAGGAGAGGCTCCTCCGTGCACGCTCGCTGCCGTCCAGAAGACCTTACGACACCGCGGTTTTACTTTCGATGATCCACTTTTTAGGGATCATCGCGACGGTTACGGCATTGGTGAGTTTTCTTCACCAACCCAGCGAACTGGCCACCCAAATCATTATCAGCGGCCTCATCTTCAGCGGTATCACCTGGTTTATTGCTTTTTTCAAGCGCCGAGCCACCTTTTGCCCCCTGTGTAAAGGAACACCGCTCATCAATTCTGGCGCGCTGACCCACTCGAAGTCGATCCGCATTTTCCCTTTCAATCACGGCACCACCGCCACCCTTTCGATCATCGCGACCCAAAGGTTCCGCTGCATGTATTGCGGCTCAGACTTCGATTTGCTCAAGCCTCCCTCGCGTTTTCTGGTAGGAGGAAAAGCGAATGATGGGATGCCCTGAATCCGGCATCAGCAAGAACGGAGCTGCGCATGGCGCTTCGCCATCGTCCACGCGACTTCCGGCACCAGCTCATGCCACGTTTCATCGCCGGCGGTGATCATCCGGCAAACATCCCGGCCGGTGTGTCCGAGCAGTGCCTCATCCTCACACGCGACTCCCACGATGCGCCCGTGGGCGAGGAAATGCCGATAGAGATGCACGCTATCTTCCGGCGCACGGAAGGTTTCTGCAGTAACCAGCTCGCCGGTGCGGCGGTTTTTCCATGGAAAAACGTGTAAGGTCACCCCTTGTTTGAAAAGGCGACCGAACGACTCTAGCAGGCCTCCCGCTAGATTTTCCGACCACTTAGATTTGAAAAGTTCATTGAGCAAACCTATACTCAGAACGATTCCCACCGGCTTGTTCGTGCAGCGATTGAGAAATGCGGCGATCCGATGAAACTCGGCACAGCGTGAAACAAGAACAGTCTTTCCTAGCAGTTGCAATGCGTCCGCCCGATCAAGAAAATCGACAGGATCGATCCTGCGCTCACGCAGGAGGTTATGCATCGAGATTTCACAAAGCTCGATAGCCTTATCGCGGTCCTTTTCATCCAATGATGCGGTGAACCCTCCGCGGGATTGCTCTAACATAGTCAGATGCACCTTCATCACTGGATCAAAACTGCCGCGCAATAACAAAACCGGACGGTGATAGAGCGCTTCCGCGGGTTGAACGACTTCGCCATCCGGAAGAAACATCGTCGCATCGGTGAGGCCGCTTTCTACCAGTTGAAGTGCACATAGTCGGTTGTCGAAGAAACTGTAGCCATGCCCTGTGAATTTCAAGAGATCCACTTCCACCCGCCCAACCACGAGATTATCTACGAGAGATTCTACAAATTTCAACAGATGCCCCCGATAGCGGAAGGCCGAGTGAATGAGGTTAACGCCAATGGTGCCGAGCGCTTCCATCTGGTCGATCGTGCGATTATCCAGCAATCTAACGTGCAAAATGATATCGGACGGCGCATCGCCCGGTTTCATTTGAAAACGGATGCCTAACCAACCATGACACTCACCGTTATCCTTCCATCCACGCGCACGAACGGTATTGCAGAATGAAAAAAATGTGGTGTCAGCTCCCCGTTTAGGCCCCAAACGTTCTAGCAGGATTGAGTATTCGTGATCGAGCATCGAACCCAGGCGGGCCGCCGAAACATAGCGTTCCGCATGGCCGTAGATGGCATCGCTCATGGTCATGTCGTAGGCGGAAATCGTCTTGGCCACCAGACCCGCCGCACCTGAAGCCCGGAAAAAACAATTGCCAGTTTCCTGCCCCGCGCCGATCTCTGCGAAGGTGCCGTAAACCTGCGGATCGAGGTTCAATTCAAGGGCTTTTTCGTAGGTGGTGGCAATCATGGCGTTGAATCATCCTCCACCCAGCCTTCACATACTAACCGATCAATCAATACTTGGTTAGACGATGCACCGCCTTCGGGAAATCTCAACGAAAGCATCATGGGCATCACCGTTACATCCCCCCCCGGCTGGATTTGCTTTTCCAACAACGAACCTTTTTCCACATAGCCATAGATCGAATGTTGATGATCCGGTGTTTCTAATCGGAACGACTGCCACTTCGAGTCGTCCTTGAAATCAAAGTTATAATAATTAGTCGTAGCCAAGGTCACCCGGAAAACATGCGCGGTGGTCGATTTGCTAGATAAAAATTTCTCCCAAGGGATATCCGACCAGCCCACCCAGCTTTCCCAATCAATCTTCAATCCTTGCGGCCCCTCAACAAAAGCAATGGACTTCTCCTCTTTATCTCGGGTGGTCACTGAAAACAAGGTAGTCAATCTCCGTGTGGCGAGATTTCCGGTGGGATTAAACTGGAACAAGCCAAGCGCGGGGATTTCCCCGTCCGGGTAATACTGGCGGATTCGGGATTCCTCCCGCTCGGGGTTGCGAATGAGCGGCAGAATTTCTTCCACTCGTGTCGCTAACAGAAATTTCCTCGCCAGCGCTTCCGCTTCAGAGGCAAGCAATGTCTCGCTGTGCGGAACAACCACGGGCGGGGCTGCTTTCGGTAATTCAACCACTTGCTTCAGGATGCCACTGGGGGCGGAAACCTTCTCCTTTGACCCACCATACTGGGCCACGATCACCCCTAAAACGATCAGCACGAACAACCCTCCGCCACCCATCAACATCATTCGCATTTGCTGCTTTTCGCCGTGTCGGATATCTCTTGGTTGGCTCTCCCATGTTAGGTTTCCCAAGGCATCCAACTTCTTCCCCCGGCGCCTTCGTTTTGCCACCAACACTTGGCCATCCTCGTTTACCATCTCTGCGGAAACTTTGCGAAGTGGGACAACCAATGCGGGCGGAGTGTCGCCTGGTGCGGGGATTTTTAGGATTCTCCGGCAACTCGGGCAAACGATGCCCTTACCATCGTGATCACGCGGCACGCGAAACACAAATCGGCAGTCTGGGCAAACAAAGCCGCTCCAGCGGCGGGCACTTTCCATCGTCTCTGACACGGCAAGAGCTTGATGGATCACGACCATTCCCTGCAAGCGTGATATGGAGATTTCCCCACCCAGGCCGAGTCCTGCTGGAAATTGAATGGGCACTGTGGAGTTGGCCTTAAAAATGCATGGGACCGTCATGAGTGACTCCTTGACTGCCGATTTGATGGAAATCATGCTTCATGCGAATTATTCGACTTGTCACCATGAGCCACACGACCCTCACGCCTGAAAATCTCGCCCCCATTGTTGCCCGCTTGTCCGATGAAAATCGCGCCTTCATGCAGACCTATCCGGGAGAATCAGACCGGAGGCAGGCAGTCCACACGGTTTACGGCGGTGGGCATCTTTTTAAGGCGGACTCGACTGCTAAACTTGGACTAGTGGCACTGCGTTCTCTCAAAGAATACGCCCCGGACGCAACGACTCTTGCAAATGTGTTAGGGGTGGATTGGGAGCCTGCATTTGCGGAAAAACTTTACGCTAGGATCATCGCAAAGCTGACGCGAGAGCCGATCGAAGATTTCCGGTTAGACTATGAGGATGGATATGGAAACCGGATCGATAGCGAGGAAGACGGCCATGCGGAGCAGGGTGCGCGGGAGGTGGCAGCGGGATTGGCGGCAGGAACTTTACCGCCGTTCATTGGCATCCGTATCAAGCCATTCAATGAGGATTTGAGGGACCGCGCGATCCGCACGTTAGACATTTTCATCACCACACTCATCAAAGAAACGGGCGGCTCACTACCACCCAACTTCGTCGTGACTCTGCCCAAGGTGCAACTTGCGGCGCAAGTCACCGCAGCGGTTGCAATTTTTTCGATGTTAGAAAAAAAACTCGGTCTGCCCCACGGCTGCATTCCTATCGAGCCGATGATCGAAACCCCGCAATCCATCATTGATCGCCATGGAAATTGTCCACTGCTTGCAATCGTGCAGGCTGCGGAAGGACGCTGCCACAGCGTTCACTTTGGGGTTTACGATTATACCGCGTCCAGCGGCATCACGGCGGCCTATCAGGCGATGGGCCACCCGACCTGTGATTTCGCCCGGGCTCACATGATCGTCTCTCTAGCAAGCACCGGCGTCCACATTTCCGATGGTGCGACGAATATTCTCCCCGTCGGCCCACACCGCGGCGCCGACCTTACGGCAGATCAGATCGCCCGGAATTTCGCAGCGGTGCATGGCGCGTGGAAGCTGGCTTTCGATGATAACATCCACTCGCTGACCAACGGAATCTATCAAGGGTGGGATCTTCACCCGGCTCAAGTCGTCGCTCGATATGCCGCGATTTACAGTTTTTTCCTCGAAGGTCTGGAGGCGGCATCCGGCCGGCTTAAGGCATTCGTAGAAAAGGCGGCGCTGGCCTCGCTATTCGGCGATGTGTTCGACGACGCGGCCACCGGCCAGGGCTTACTCAATTTCTTCCTACGAGGCATCGCTTGTGGAGCCATCACCGAGGCCGAAGCTTTAGAAACCGGCTTATCTATCGAGGAAATCCGATCCCGTTCGTTTTACAAGATCCTAACGGGTCGCCGGAATTCGTGATTTTTGGAAAATCGCTGGCCGGGAATTCCCAAAATCGGCAGCCCAGACGATTTCCTCACTCTTTCTGGTCTGCGTGCACGAATCATGCTTAGTCTCTGTCCAGAGATGATGAATCAGGAGAAAGAACGACTGGCCGAAGCCGCCACCGGCTCGGAGAGATGGCGTCGTTGGGGGCCGTTTCTCAGCGAGCGTCAATGGGGCACCGTGCGCGAGGATTACTCGGACCATGGGAATAGCTGGGCCAGTTTTCCCCACGATCACTCCCGCCGCCGTGCCTACCGTTGGGGCGAGGACGGCTTGCAAGGTTGGACTGACCGCCAATGCCGGCTGTGCTTCGCGCCCGCCCTTTGGAATGGCAACGACACGATCCTCAAAGAGCGGCTTTTCGGTCTCGGTGGCAACGAGGGAAACCACGGTGAAGACGTGAAAGAGTGCTACTACTATTTAGACTCCAGTCCCACGCATTCCTACACCAAGGCACTCTACAAATACCCACAGGCGATGTATCCCTACACCGCGCTGCGCGAGGAAAACCAAGCCCTCGGACGAAACGGTCCCGAATGGGAATTGGCGGACATGGGAATGTTTGATGACGGACGTTATTTCGATGTGGTGCAGGAAGTGGCGAAGCGCACTCCGGAGGACATCCTGTGGCGCATCACCGTGACTAATCACGGCCCAAAAGCTGCGCCGATCCACGTTTTGCCATCCCTGTGGTTTCGTAACACTTGGGCATGGGATAATAGCCGGGAGACGCCTAGCAAGAAACCGCAAATCAAAGCGGATAGAGACGCCGTCATCGCAAGCCATGAGACGTTAGGAGAATTTAGGTTTCTGGTAGATTCGCCGAATCCCCGCAAACGGGCACCCTGGTTCTTTACTGAAAACGAAACGAATCACAAATCCATCTTCGGCAGTGAAAATACCAGCCCACACGTCAAGGATGCTTTCCACCGCTATCTCATTCACGGGGAAAAAGACGCCATCTCCCCCACCCCCGCAGGAACCAAGGCGGCCGCTCATTTAAAGTTCATCATTCCCCCCGGGAAATCCATCACGGTCCGCTGCCGCCTGCACCTAACCAGTGAAACTAACGGTCATGCAGGGTTCGAGAATTTTGATGAAACCTTCGCCGAGCGCATCGCGGAGTGCGATGCATTCTATGAAGAAGTGATCCCCAAGGGCATCTCCCACGACGAACGCTTAATCTGCCGCCAAGGATACGCCGGGCTACTGTGGACCAAGCAGTTTTTCCATTACGTGATTGATGATTGGATCAAGGGAGAAAAGCAAGAGCCATCGTTAGAATCGCGGCTCAGGGGGCGCAATGCAGATTGGCAGCACTTCCATGCCCGCGACATTCTCTCGATGCCGGATAAGTGGGAATACCCTTGGTTCGCCGCATGGGACACGGCTTTCCACATGATTCCATTTGCCGGAGTTGACCCAGATTTCGCAAAATCCCAACTGCTCTTGCTGCTGCGCGAGTGGTATATGCATCCTAACGGACAACTCCCGGCTTACGAATGGAATTTCTCCGATGTGAACCCACCCGTGCATGCATGGGCGGTCTGGCGAGTTTATAAAATTTCTGACAAAAAGGGCGAGCGTGACTTGTTATTCCTCGAACGCGCATTCCAGAAACTGCTGCTCAATTTCACCTGGTGGGTCAACCGTAAGGATATCGAAGGCCGCCACGTCTTCGGAGGTGGCTTCCTCGGGCTGGATAACATCGGAGTCTTTGATCGCTCCCACGCCCTCCCCGGCGGTGGCAGGCTGAATCAGGCAGATGGCACGGCGTGGATGGCTTCGTTTTGTCTAACGATGCTCTCGATTTCGTTAGAGCTCGCACTTGAAAACCCGGCCTACGAAGACATCGCCTCGAAATTTTTCGAACACTTCGTGAACATTTGTGATGCCATCAACTCGCTCGGCGGCACCGGACTGTGGGACAACGAGGACGGCTTCTACTACGATCAGCTCATCATCAACTACCGCGAACCGATCCCACTGCGCATCCGTTCGCTGGTCGGACTGCTGCCGATGTGCTCCGTCACCGTGCTCAAACAGAAGACCATCGACGCCCTGCCCGCCTTCCGCAAGCGCATGGACTGGTTTCTAACAAATCGCCCAGATTTGCTCAAATACATCACTGTCCGCCGCGTGACCGGCAACAAAAATCCCGGTCGCTGCCTGCTCGCCATTCCCTCCGAAGCCCGCCTACGGAAAAGCCTCGCTTACATGCTCGATCCGAAAGAGTTTCTATCAAATTTCGGCATCCGTTCGTTGAGCAAGGCCCACGGCGAAAAACCCTTCGTCTTCGAACACGGCGGTCAGCGCCACGAGGTACCCTACACGCCGGGAGAAGCCACCACCGACATGTTTGGAGGAAACTCTAACTGGCGCGGGCCGATCTGGTTTCCCATCAATTTCCTCATCATCGAAGCCCTAGAACGCTACTACTATTTCTACGGCAATACCTTTGAAATCGAGTATCCTACCGGCTCCGGTAACAAGGCCACGCTGCTAGAAATTGCCATCGACCTTTGCGATCGCCTGATCTCGCTTTTTCTACCAGACGAAAAAGGCTACCGTCCCTGTTTCGGCCAAGCATCCCGCTACACGGATGTCTCCCACTGGCAAGACACGCTCCTTTTCCACGAATATTTCCATGCGGAAACCGGCGAAGGACTCGGCGCTTCCCATCAGACGGGTTGGACCGCACTGGTCGTCCGCCTCGTCCGCGAACGGCGCGAAAAACTCACACGCAGCCACTTGGAAAGTTGACACGAGACTATCTCTAGCAGCCACTCGCAGAAATTTATCAGGTCGAAAACAGGCCTAACTTCAGATGCGCGGCTTGCCTTTTCGCAGGCTTCGTCAGTTCCGCCCGGTGTTTGCTGTATTTGAAACGGAAGAAATCCTCGCCCTCATTGCGGGTGGCAATCACATCGCCGGGCAAGGCTGGATTCCCGCGAGAACGGATTTCATTTCCGCCTTGGCGAGTTGCTGGTCGTGGTGGGCTTGAAGATTCAGCCACACCTCGGCGGGCCAGCCGAAGTAGCGTTCGAGGCGCAGGGCGGTATCGACAGTGACAGCCCGCTTGCCTTTGACGATTTCATTGATGCGCCGGGGCGGCACGCCGATGTCTTTGGCAACGCGGTATTCCGAAAGGCCAAGTGGGGCGAGGAAGTCTTCTTGGAGGATCTCGCCGGGATGAATGGGAGTGTGTGTTTTCATGGGAATGGATTCAGTGGTAATCGACGATTTCTACCTCATGCGGCCCGTCCGTTTTCCAGATGAAACAGAGTCGCCATTGATCATTGATACGGATGGAGTGTTGGCCTTTCCGGCTGCCCTTGAGGGCTTCCAGACGGTTGCCGGGTGGAACGGAAAGGTGGTTGAGTTCGGTGACGGCGTGAAGTTGGGCGAGCTTCCGCATCGCAACGGGCGGAATCAACTTGGAAGCAGGTCTTTCACCGCATCGCGCTCTTCCTTGAGTTCGGTAATGGTGGAGTTGATTTTTTCCTGACTGAAGGCGTCGATGGGCAGACCTTGGACGATTTCCCATTTACCATTCTCGATCGTGCGGATTGGAAACGAGGTGATGATGCCTTTTTCAATGCCGTAGGAACCGTCGGAACAAACCGCGACGGAATGCCAATCGCCAGCGGGAGTCGGTATAATCAGGCTTTTCACCGTGTCCATTGCGGCATTCGCAGCGGAAGCGGCGGAGGAAAGCCCGCGGGCCTTGATCACGGCGGCACCTCGTTGTTGCACGGTGGCGATAAAGTCGCCTTTGAGCCACTCCGTGTCGGAAATTACTGCGGTGAGAGGGCGACCGTCGATTTTTGCGTTCGTGAAATCCGGATATTGGGTGGCGGAGTGATTGCCCCAGATGCAGAGGTTCGTGACCTTGGATTGGTGAACTCCGGCCTTTTTGGCGAGCTGGCTTTTCGCACGATTTTCGTCGAGACGGGTCATCGCGAAGAAGCGATCACTTGGCACGCCGGTCGCATTGTTCATCGCAATGAGGCAGTTGGTATTGCAAGGGTTCCCCACCACGAGCACGCGCACGTCCTTGGCGGCATTGCGGGCGATTGCTTGGCCCTGACCGGTGAAAATTTTGCCGTTGATTCCGAGAAGATCAGCACGCTCCATCCCTGCCTTACGGGGCACGGAGCCGACGAGCAAGCACCAGTTAGCATCCTTAAAACCTTCGTCCAGATCGGCGGTGCCCACCACTTCATTGAGGAGCGGGAAAGCACAATCATCGAGTTCCATAATCACGCCTTGAAGGGCAGGCAAGCCTGGCTCAATTTCTATCAGACGGAGGTTGACGGGTTGATCGGGGCCGAAGACAAAACCGGACGCGATGCGGAAAAGGAGTGCATAGCCGATCTGGCCGGCAGCGCCCGTGATAGAGACAGTGATTGGTGCTTTCATGGAGAGGGAGACGCTAGAGGACTTGGCCGAAGCGGTCAACTGAGGGATCGAAGAAATGGCTGTTTCACCAGAAAATGAGTTATTTTTGAGAGACGAGGACACCCGCCATGGTTCGAAATTCCCCGTGGGCTGCAAATAGGCTTTCACGGGCGAGCCTCGGACGTTTTACTTCGCGCATGATCGACATGCTGGTGCGCTTGTATGACTTGCCGGACTCCGCGGCGATGTATGACGAAGTCTCGAAAAAAGGCATCACTCTCCGGCGTGCGAGGGCTTTCGAAAAACACACGGTGGCCGCATTTGCAAAGGAGCATTTCTCTCCAAAGTGGGTGAGCGAAGTGGAAGTCGCTCTCAGCCGCCAACCGATCACGTGTTTCATCGCGACGAGAGAAAAACAAGTGCTGGGATTTGCCTGCTATGATACGACGATGCGCGGATTCTTCGGGCCAACCGGGGTTTCCGAAAACGCACGAGGGCTGGGCTTAGGGAAGGCACTTCTGTTTAAGGCGTTAGAAGGGATTCGCGAATTAGGGCATGCTTACGCGATCATTGGCGGCGTGGGCCCGAGGGAGTTTTATAGCAAAAACTGCGGGGCAATTGAAATCCCGGGAAGTGACCCCGGAACTTATACGGATCTGCTGCCGTAGCAGTAATCGCTGCTACACCGCATGGATGCCGATGCTGTGCCGGTCGCAAAGCTCGGTCACGCGGTCCATTTCTAGCAGCAATGTTTTTCCAGCCTCGATCGCGATGCCACTCACCCCGGCAGCGGCGCAGGTTTCGATTGTTAGAGGACCGACGACTGGCACATCAAAACGAAAATCCTGATTGGGCTTGGAAACTTTCACTAACAAAACATCTTTTCTACGGCCCAGTTCGCCACCACGCTTGATACACGCATTTGTGCCTTCAAAGGCCTCCGCCGCTAGCACCGTGCCGTGACGGACCACCACGCTTTGCCCGATGTCGAGCTTGCTGGTTTCCTTTGCGATTCGGAAGCCGAACTCCGCATCGGCGAGTTGGCGTTTTTTAAATTTCGGCCCACAAACATGACCGGGGCCAGGCAAGTGATCTTCGAGAAAAGTGGTGGCGGGCAGCAAAGTGATTCCTTCTTTATCGAGTTCATCGCCGATGGCTCCGAACATCGTCTCTGCATTCCGCTCCTTTAAGCGTGCGAGAATGAACAGCACTCGCAAATCTGGCCGCATATCGAACAAATTTTTCGGTGAAATCTGCCCCATCATCACCGCCTCAGTCACTCCTTCACGAATGAAAAACTTGAGCATTTTGCTGAGTTGCCCCACCCGCAGCCACTCGATTGCATCCACGATTTCAGCCAGCTCCGGCTTGGTTTCCCCCTCGAATGCCGCGACGACTAGCTTGATTCCTGATGATTGCCGTCGCGCCGCCCTGATGAATGTTTCCGGATAAACTCCGTTACCTGCGATGATTCCGATAGTGCGGGATGTGGCCATTCAAAAAATTACATGTGCTGAAGTCAGGCGAAACTGATCGGCTCACGGGGAATGAAAAGTAGCGGCTGTGGGACTCGAACCCACACTCGTTAGAACTCGATTTTGAGTCGAGCGCGTCTACCATTCCGCCAAGCCGCCTTGGTGCGCGGCAGGTTGGCGAGATGGTTCCGCCAGTGCAAGCGGATTTCTGCAAAGTTCAAGCAGCCGCAATACGCAGCCGCCTTTCGGGGTGGCCGAGCAATCCGCAGGCCAAGCTAGACACCCACCGTGGGCAAGTCCATGATCCCAAATACACCCCATGTCCGTTGAATTCAAAGACTACTACGTCACCCTCGGGGTCCCGCGTGACGCGAGCACCGCCGACATTAAAAAAGCCTTCAGAAAACTGGCTCGTGTGCACCACCCAGACGTCGCCAAGAACAAAAAATCTGCAGAGGCGAAATTCAAAGAAATCAACGAAGCCAACGAGGTCCTCAGCGATCCCGAGAAACGCAAAAAATACGATCAGCTCGGTGCGGATTGGCAGAATCCTCACGCCGGACGCCCCGGCCGAAGCTCCTCCGCTGGCGATGACCGTGAGTTCAACTTCGGCGGTACCGGCTTCAGTGACTTTTTCGAGCAATACTTCAGCGGGGCCAGCCGCCACGGAGCCACGGAACGCGGGAGAAAAGGCGGCGATATCGAGGGAGATATCCTCGTTACGTTAGAGGAAATCATGCATGGCGCCGTCCGCCCTATCACCCTCCAGACCACCGACCCACGCACGGGGAAAACCACCACGCACACCTTTCAAGTCCGCATCCCGCTGGGCGTCAACGACGGCAAACGCATCAGGGTCGCCGCCCAAGGCGAACCTGGCTCCGGGGGCGCTCCTGCGGGGGATCTCTATCTGCGCGTCCGCCACGCCGCCCATCCAGATTTCCACACGGAAGGCCCGGATCTCTATCACGATCTCGATGTCGCTCCTTGGGAAGCCGTGCTCGGCGCGGAAATAAGTGTCCCTACTCTCGATGGAGTCATCAAACTCCGCATTCCAGTTGGCAGCGAAAATGGCCAACAACTTCGTGTCCGCGGTCGTGGCCTGCCCAAGGGAAAAACCGGGGAGCGGGGAGATTTCTATGCCATTGTCAACGTCCACCTACCCGATCAAGTCACCGACGAGGAACGCACCCTATGGGAAAAACTCCGCACCGTCTCGTCTTTCAACCCACGCCACCCAGCCGCTTAATGGCTCCCGAGTTGCTCCCCTATCTTACCCTCGCCATTCTTCTAGTGGCGTTTCTCTATTCCTGCGTCGGCCATGCCGGAGCGTCCGGCTACATCGCCGTGATGACGCTTTTCAGCTTGGCTCCCGCTGATATCAAACCGACGGCGCTGGTGCTCAACATCCTCGTCGCCAGCATCGGCACCTGGCAGTTTTGGAAGGCGGGACACTTTTCATGGAAACTGTTTTGGCCCTTCGCCGTGCTGGCCGTCCCAATGGCCTTCGTCGGTGGCTATCTGAACTTGCCGACGCACATTTTCAAAATGTTAGTAGGCGTAGTTCTGTTATTTTCTGCAGCGCGTTTTCTTTTTAAGCCCTCGGATGACTCCGTAAAATCCGAGCCGGGAAAGCCGGTCGCCATTCCGTTAGGCGCAGGTCTCGGCCTGCTCTCCGGGTTAACAGGAACCGGCGGCGGTATTTTCTTAACTCCGCTGCTACTCTTTAAGCACTGGGCCACCGCCAAAAACGCGGCTGCGGTTTCGGCACTCTTCATTCTGGTCAACTCGGTATCCGGCTTGCTCGGCAATTTCAGCAGCACCCAACATTTTCCCACCTTCGCCATCACTCTCGCCATCGCCGCCATCATCGGCGGCACGGCGGGCTCCTACTTCGGCAGCCGGAAATTCGATCATACAGCGATCAAGCGCTTGCTCGCGCTAGTCCTGCTCATCGCGGGCACCAAACTGATCCTGACTAAATGAAAACCGCTATTATCGAAACTCATTACCCATGAAAGCCGCGCGCTTTAACACTCTTCCGTGGTCGAGTGCCAAAGCCTTCATCCACTCCAATAAATTTCAAACGATGGGCGATATTTCCGAAGCCGCATCAATTCATGGGCTGACCCACCATCCCGCCTGCCACATTCCGCAGGCGGCGAAGAGTGTGGCTAACCCTAACCACACGAAGCTAAACCACCAATGCACCGCGGTTTCCAGCCGCTTGCCGCGCCAGAGATCCGCCTGATAGACAAACCATTGAAAGTAGAGCCGGATCGCCCAAAACGAGGCGATCGACCAAGCGAGCCAGCATCCAGCCCTCGATTTTTCGAGGAAAATTTGTGGACCCGTTAAACTCGGTAGCCCCATCATTACTAACACGAGACAGATGAAAAATGTATGAACGTGGAAAATTGCTGCATTAATCCGCCGTCAATCGTTTGACGTCTTGGCTCCATTTCAAATGCCTGCCAATCGGGACATGCAAAATCGCAAGCAGAATCAAGCCAGCGCCAGCGATCCGTAACAGCAGCGAGAGAATTTCTATCATATACTGCCGCGCATAAAGATTTGTGGGTTTTGGAGTAATAAGGAGAAGGGGGTTGAAACCCCTTTCTTCTATTAAGCACCGAAAAATGCCCTGCCGGTGAAAGGGGTTTCAAACCCCTTCTCCACAGCCGCATCCGCCTCGCAGGGATTCC
>JAYVNE010000061.1:0-18469 GCA_043758615.1 Akkermansiaceae bacterium | reverse complement strand
CTCTCATGGCCTGCGATCTTTGAACTCTCGTCCATGAAAATCACCATCCCCTACAACATGGTCTGCAACAATGCCTTCAAATGAAAAAGCCGTGGTATCCCGCAGGAGGTCGGCCAAATCCATGGTTTCCTTGTTCTTCCGTTCGACGATTTCCTGCAGCTTCTCGTCCAGTTCGACATAGGCCGGATTTTCGGCAACGCGGTCACGGATGACGGTTTCAATATCGCGCAGGATCTTCTCCAGCTTGTCTGATTCTGAGAGTTTGGAGAATTGCAAGTTTTCAAGGTAGCGCGCATCGATGGCGATCTCGGGTAGATGCCCAATGAAATTAGTCATCCGGGCGCTGTCGCGGATGAGTTTGCGGGTTTTAGCAGCGAAAAACTCCGCGTCAAAATCTAGCCGCTTGAACTCACTCAGGTAAACGCGGAAAATCGTGATCAACCAATCGTAGCGATCCGCCACGTCCGGGCGCACCAGCAATGGATATGGCGACAAAGCCTCATAGGTCTGAACCACATCGCGGACATCTTTTTCGAACTGCAATTGATCGATCCGGCCAAGCCGCCGGACGATCTCAGTCGGGCATTCGTAGGAGTCTTCCAGTTTGATTCCCTCGAAGGGCTTCATCGCGATTTCGATCAACTCGGGAAAAGTATCGGCGAGCGCGTCAACGGTCTGGAAATCCGGGATGTCCTCCGGTTCGTAGTTCAGTGCTTCGACGTAATTTGAGAACACTCCCACATAGTCCACTACTCTGCCGAATCGCTTCTCGGTTCCTGTTGCCTTATCCTCATAGGTGCGGTTGGTTCGTGCGATGGCTTGCAGCAGATTGTGATCCCTCAGCGGACTGTCGAGATACATGGTTTGTTCAATGGGCGCATCGAATCCTGTCAGCAGCATGTTGCAGACGATGAGGATTTTCAACTCGTTGCCAGCCTTTGCTTCCGCGTCGGAAATGCGCCGCTTGAATCTACGGATGATTTCCTTCAGATCACCTTCGCCCAAGTTGTAGTCTTTGAGCTTGTTGTAAGTCTCCTCACCCGAGGCCTTCGTGGTTTCGGAAATCACCACCGCCATTTCCTCGGGCCGGAAGTGCTTGAGAAGTGCCTGATAGTAGAGATGGCAGGCTTCCTTATCGGGTGCCACGACCTGCGCCTTGAATCCCGAAGGTTCCACGGTATTCCGAAAATCTTCGGCGATGTCTTGGGCCAATCGTGCGATCCGAGTCTCGTCCTTAAGAAATTCCTTCCACGGTTGCACGCGCTTCTGGACGGCTTGCTTCTGTTCTTCGTCCAACTCCTCGGTAATCTCGTCCCACCCTTGCTTGAGCTTTTCCTTATCCAGCCACATTTCCTGCGGGCCGAATGCGTAACGGACTTCTACGGTTGCCTTGTCGTCGATGGAATCCTTGGTGCTATAGCGGTCAAGGTAGGCCTCGAGCGTGCCGTCTTTGATCGCTCCGAAGTTCCGGTGGGTTTTGGGAATTGGTGTGCCGGTGAATGCGAAGAACTTAGCTTTTGGAAATGCGGCCTGAAGCTCACTATTCAGTGTTCCATACTGAGTTCTTTGCGCCTCATCAATCAGGATGACAACGTTGGCTCGGTCATCAGGTTTGAAATCCAGATCCTTCTGCAAGTCCCTAAATCTGTGAATCGTGGTGATGATGACCTCCGAGGGGCGGGCTTTCACTTTCGCCCGCAGTGCCGGGATGTTGATGGGGCGCACCGTGTTCGGAAAGAGGCAAAGATCAAAGGTGTCACCCAGTTGGGTCCGCAAATCCTTGCGGTCCACGATGATGTAAATTGTAGGATCACCCAGCTTCGGATTACCCCGCAACTTGTAAGCGGTGAAAACCATGGTAAGCGATTTGCCAGAACCTTGGGTCTGCCAAATGACACCCTGTCCGGCACGCTCGTCTTTCCGTTCCAGAGCCTCCTCCACACGAGCGGAAATCTTCTCTGCCGCCCGCTGCTGCTGGTAGCGGGCGATTTTCTTCACCGTGCCCTTATCCACCGTGCGTTCAAACACCACCCCGTGACGGAGAAGGTCCAGAATCCGGCTCGGTTGCATGAGTCCGATGACTGACTGCATCATCTTCTTCCAGTCAGGAATCTCCGCCATCAGCCGCCCGTCCTTGGCGGTTTTCACCGTGCAGAAATCCGCTGGCGGGTTGGCGAGCGGGTTGCCGGGTGCTGCATGAACGGAGAGATCGCGCCATTCGGCAAAAAACTGACTGCTCGCACCGGGGACGCCGTATTTCGCCATCCGCCCGTTGCAGGCCACGGAAAAGAAGGTCGATGCCCATAGACGCGGGACTTTCGTCTCATACAGCGAGAGATCCCTGACCCCCTTCATCCAATCCGAACTCTGCTGGGCACGCTGCTTCGCCTCGAAAGGGATAAGCGGAATCCCATTGATTAGGCAAACGAGGTCCGGTTTCACCAGTTCCACCCCCTGCACCCAATATTGACGGGTGACGGTGAAATCATTCTCCCACACGTTTTCAAAATCGATGATCTTCAGTGTCCGGTCTTTCCCATCAATCGTCAGCGTCACGCCATCACAGAGCAGATTTAGAAACTGCTCGTTGGCCTCGATCACACTGGGGCGGTCGAGTGTGGAGCGCAGGATATCCACGGCACGCTTCGCAGCCTCTGGGCTGATGGAATTGATATGAGAAATCCGCTCCACCAGAATGGCCTCGATGATCGGATTGGAAAACTGGCGACCATAACCCTTCAGCTCGTCATTCGTGCGACATTGCCATCCCATCTTGCCGAGCCATTCGTAAATGGGTATCTCGACCCCGTTCTTTTCGGATAATTTGCTCATGGGATTGTGCTTACAGTGAACCAACAACGACTATCAGCCGACTGTCTCCTTGCCTAGCAGCGATTCGATGGTGTAATGGCATTTCATTTTGGCACCCACGAAGACCTTCCACGTCTTGTCGAAATGGAATCGACCGGCAACAATCCCCCGAGCGATCCCAAGTTCCTCAGCCAGTTCCTCCCCGGCTTTCAATGGCATCTTGCCCCCGTATCGCCGCCTCATCTCGCGGATGGCCGTGGTGGGAATCAAAAACTCCCGTGCGAACTCGTTGGCATCCGTTTCCAGCGGATCTTCTCTCCCTTCATATTCGACGAGCCACTCTCGCTTGAGTTTTCCTTGCAAGACATGACGTGCCTCATGAAAGAAGGTGAACCAGAAATGCCCGTCATCCTTGTAACGCCCGGTTTGCACGATCAGGAAGCAATCATCATTGAGCTGTCGTGTCGCTCCGCTCGCATGGGTGCCGGGAAGTTCGGGAAGAATCACGTAAGCCACGCCGCAGGCATTGCATTCCTTGGTAAGGATTGCCACCCATTCATTCACAGGCAGCGTCGTGGCCTTCTTTAAACGTTCCAATGCCAGCATGAAATTGGCCGCATTGTATGGGGCACATCCCTGCTTGCGGCCTTCTACCTCAGCCTTCCGCAACCAAGCGGCTAAGGCTTCGGGTTTGCTTTCCAGCTTGGGGGACTTCCGATAAGCAACTATCGGATTCTTCCATGCCTCCATCCATCCGGCGACAGTTGCAAATCCGAAAAAACATAGCAGTTCCTCCATGAGTTGCCGCTTGTCCTTGGTTTGCGAAATCCATTCCCGCTTCTTCATGGCCGCCACCGGGAGCCGGTCCAGCCATTCTTGATCCACCTTCAGCCGTTCGATAGCCCGTTGACGAGCCAGATGCTCGCGGTAATTGGATTCCAAGCCGTTCCAAATGTAGGCTGGCACGCCTAACACGCGTTCCAGTTCCAAGGAGGTGTCAGCGGTCAGTGCCGCCTTGCCTTGAATGATTTCGTTGATTGTTTTGATCGGACGCCCCATGCGCCGAGCGAGTTCCGATTGCGTGAGTCCCATCGCCTCGATGGTCTCAGCAAGCGTTTCTCCGGGTGGCGAGGCGTATTCGGGTTTAAAGGTGCTTTTCATAGAGGAGTTTAGTCGTGATAGTTGACCACTTCAATCACCGTGACTTCGGTTACCAAGGACCAATCCAGTCCTCCGTCAGGGAGTTGGGGAACGGGTTCATTAGCAGTGAGAAGGATCAACCGGTAAGGTTGGCGAACGGTGATTGAAATCTGGCCCTTGCGGTCGCCCGTGAGTTCATGGGCACGCACTTGAGGAAGCAGGCGAAGATCCGCCAGACAACGCACGGTGCCCAATTCCGACACACGGCGCATGAGTATTTTCGCCTGCTCCACTCCGTAGCTCCTTGTCAGTTCCTTTTCCGAGGAAAATATTTTTTCCAGTTTGTTGCTACGGAAATGAATGACCATGAGTTGCCCGGGTGCCGGAAACATAGGCATCAGGAATTCGACACACAAGATTTATTTTTAACCCTTGGGGTTAAAAGTTGCTTGACCGGTCAGAGAGAACGGAAGAAACTCCCGTCCGTGAAGCCAAACCTACGGCGACACGAAAAAACCGCCTCCGCTGAAACGGAGGCGGCTTGGTCCGACCGCTCCCCGGCACGGATCGCTCCGCCCGATTGGGATGGCCTTGTGTCTTGGCGACGTGAGGTTTTTCCAGCGGAACGGGTGTGAGTCAAGCCTTGAGCTTGGTGGGGAGAATATCGAGAAACTGGAAAGGAGAATAACACCATGGCTAAAGACGCTGAAGGAATGCACGGCTACCGGTCCCGTAATCAGGACGGACAGCTTCGCGACAAGCGGGACGACACTCACGTCGGCACGATTGAGAAGCAGTACGACCGGGACTTCGGTGTGCGTAGCGATATGCACCTCGGAACCCTGCTGGATCGCACTGGGCAAGCCTCGCTCAACGACCTGTTGCGCGGCGGCAAGGGCAAGTAGCCCCATCACGGAGTGGCGGCGCGGTCACGCGTCGCCACTCTTTTTTTCTTTGGAATCCGCCGTTAAGGCTGCGATGGCTTCGGGGGATAGACGCAGGCGACCGGTGAGAAGGTTTTGCATCAGGGATTTCTTGAGTCGCTGGAGCGCGGCGATTTTTGACTGCTTGGCTGCGATGAGGCTTTCAACGGCTGATAGCTGCTCCGCTATTCTGCACTGTTCTTCAGCCGGTGGTAGTAGAAGACGAATACGAAGGAGATCCGTTTTGTTCATCTTTGGTTGTGCCGAACCATAAACAAACGGGCGGTAGTCGCCTGCTTGAAGTTGTGCGCAAATAAAGGTAATGTTATGTGGATTTTTGGTTGTGAGAATGTGAGCGTGGTTGTTCACCCAAAATTTACCGTTCACAAGGAATGCCTGGGGCAATTTCCTTGAAACCAAATTTTCCCCGTCTTCGCCGAACAGAATAAAGGTCCCATCAAATAAGTAACTGCTAACGTAATCAACAATTCCACAAGCGCCGTAGTAAGGATAAACCCCGCGCATTGCTGCCCGATCCTCCTTTTTAACCGGACGCCGAAGATGATCCAAAACTTCACACGCTTCGCGCACTGTTCCTACTTTCCAGCCGAGTGGCACTGCGCCAAGGCGCCCGTGAAACCAGAAGTCTTGATCAACCCGCAACGAGCCGTCGGCACGCATTCTTCCAGTAAGCAGCTCACGCATCGTGCCTCGCTGGAGTCGTAACGCTGTCTCCAACCCTTCCTGTGTCGCTGTAATGAGATCTCCGATCAAAGTTAGAGCTATAGAAATCGCTCCTTCTTCATCGCAACAGTTAGGAACCAAGAGTTGTATGCGGGAAAAGTCGCGATCTGAAATCGCCGGATAATTTGTCCCTGTAACGTGGGCATGAAATTGTGCTGCCCCGAAATCTGATAACAACTGCGCAAGGTGAAATCGCGCATCACCGCCACCACGGCGGCGAAGGACCAAGAAGCCTGTCGAAGCAATAAAAGGCCCATCTCCCACTCCACGAAATTCCGCAAATCCTTGGAGATTGGGCCGCACTGTGGAGATAAGCAAATCACCATCCTCGATTCGGCGCCTCGCTCGGCTGGGGGCTTCACCGAACTTGAAACGCTCAACAACGCTCCAATCAATGCGTTCCTTTCCAACACACTCCAGCGGTAGATAATCGAACTCGAAATCGCCCGGAGTTGAAGCAGGAAGAGATTCCGCGTTAATGTCGAAAATATCATTGATTGGCGCGATCCTCCAATCACTGAGTGCGGCTGGTAGTTGAATTTTCATTCGTCAGCCTGTTATGGATGCGAGCAATGGCTTTAGATGTTTCTCGATTCGTTGTTCTTCCGTGATGGCTTCACGCAACTGGCGGGACAATTCCTTCAAATCAATCTCCTCCTCCGGCTCAAACGTATCCACATACCTTGGGATGTTGAGGTTGTAATCGTTTTCCGCGATTTCCTCCATGTCCACGATGGCGAAGTAGCGTTTGCGCTGTTCGGGATCGGCGAACATGGCGAGCAGTTCGATTTCCACGGCGTCCACTGCTTCGCGTTCCTTTTGGGCGCGGTCAGCGGCTTCGGTGAGCTGGGTTTCCATCTTGGCGATCAGGTCATCGAGGCGGGCGAGGCGTTTTTCGAGTTTGGTGCGCTCGACCTTTTTCATGTCCCCGGATTCCTCTTCGGAAAGCTGCCAGCCGATTTCCTTGCGCTCCTGGATTTCCTCGCGGTAGCGGAGGCGGATCTCGGTTTGTTCGAAATCGAGCCGGTCCTTGATCTCACCGTAGAGCCTTTCCTTGTGGGCCGGCATGATGCGGCGGGCCTGCTTGATGTCGCCCCAGGCGAGGAGCTGGATGAGGATGCGCAGCACATCGTGCGGCTGGAGGATGTTCTGATCCGGCGTTTCCCGATACCAGCCCTCGCGAGCGGCATAGACCATGAGAACCTTATTTTTCCGGGCAGCGGGTTTGTCGCGGTTGAAGAAAAGGATGCTGCCGGGGGATGGTTGTGCCGTAAAACAGGTTCCCCGGCAGGACGACGACGGCTTCCAACAGGCAGCATCGTTCGCCAAGAGGATTGCCATCTTTGTCCAGCGGACCTTCCAGAAATCCCCGGCGGATGAGATGCTCGTCATCGGCCTTGCGGTTCTGGCCGTCCTCTTCCTCGGTCTTGGCCGGTTGGCCCCGGAACAGGACGCCCTGCGGACACACGACGCCCGCCCGGCCTTTTTCTCCGATCGAAGCCACGATGTGCTGGAGGAACACAAAGTCCCCGTTGGAAAACGGCGGAACTCCGTATTTGAGGCGGTTGTAGGGATCGACGAACTCGTTTTTGTCCGGGTATTCGATTTGCGGCGAGCCGTTCTTTTTCAGAACGGCTTTGTCCTTCTTGTCCCTTTTGGTTTTGCCGTTGAGCCACCAGTTTTCCTCAGAGAAAGGGAAATTGGCTGCCACCCGGTCGAACTGGCGGACGGTAGTGGTGTCGTCACTCAGGAATTTGGGATCCTTGAGCGTGTTTCCCTGTTTGATCTGAGCCATGGAGGCCAGGCCGTGCAGGTGCATGTTGATGTTGGCGATGGCCCAGGTGTTCCAAACGCTTTCCTGCCCAAAGAGGCGGATGTTTGCTTCGCCATTGATTTCCTGGGTGATCTTCGCGCCATCGATGAGGAATCCGCATGAGCCGCAGGTGGGATCATACATGCTGTTTCCCGGCTGCGGCAGAATGGTGCGGATGATGACTTCGCGGACTTCCGGCGGCGTATAGAACTGACCAGCCGTGGTGCCGCCCTTGTTTTCATCGGCGAATTTCTTGATCAGGTATTCGTAAGCATCGCCAAGCACGTCGGGAGAGACGTTGGAGTTATCGAGCGGGACCGGGTCCAGCACGTTCATCGCGGCAATCAGGACTTCCGGCTCGATGCGCTTGTTTCCCGAGCCGTCCGGCGCGGGCTCGTTCCAACGGACGGAGTTGATGATACCCTTGAGCGGCGGGTTCAAGTCGGCAATCGCCTGAACGCACTCGTTGAGCTTGTTGTTTTTCTCGGAGGTTTCGGTCTTGCGGACGTCGTCCCAGAAACTGCCATCGGGAATGATGAAGTCGTGGCCCTCGGCACGAATGCGCGAGATTTGTTTTTCTGTCGGATCCTTGCCGTAACCTTCGATAAATGAGCTGACCCGGTTCGCCGATTCCCATTCGTAGTTGTCGGACAGGCGTTTGAAGAACAGGAGCGAGAGAATATAGGCTTTGTAATCCTCCACCTTGCCTCGCAGTCCAGTGTCCGCCATACCCCAGAGGAGATTGCCGAGTTGTTGTTTGGAGAGCATCGTTTTTCCTATTGGAAGTGTTGGATTGCGGCGGATTTGATTTCTTCGAGCTTGCTGCGATCCGGCGCGGCACCTCTTGCCTGATCTGGCTTGCCGCCGCCTTTGCCGCCGGCGAGGGCTGCTAGATCGCGGAGGAGGTCACCGGCTTTCAGGCCGGCTGCTAGGGCGTCCGGGCCGCAGTGGGTGGCGAGGTGGAGTTTTTCTCCGTCGTCCACGATGAGTAGGGCAGGGCCGGCGAATTGCTTTTTCTTGAGGCCGTTCTGGAGTTCCTGGAGGAGGGAGGCATCGGACTCGAAGGAAACGATGATGGGTTTTCCTTCTTTCGTTGCGGAGTCAATGAGTTCTGATAGAGCTTCGTCGGCGAGTTTGGCGGCTTGGGAGGATTGGATTTTTTTTATCTGCTTTTCGGCCTCGATGGCGGCTTGTTGAGTTTCTTCAAGGGTGCGCAATCCGTGAGCGTAGGTGGCATTAATCTCACCAATGTCAGCACGCTCGACTAGCATGGCTCCCATGATGTGTGGGAACTCGTGAGCGGCAATGGGTTCACCACCGAGAGTCGTTAGTTTTTCGTTGGCGGCCTTGAGCTTCGCGGCGGCAGCCTTGAGATCGGTATTCCATTTTTCAACCATCTCGCGGATGTGATCCCACGCTGCTTGGCCACAGACGGCTTCGATGCGGCGGACGCCGGACGCGATGGCACCTTCGGATTTGATTTTGAAAAGTCCGATCTCACCGGTGTTGCGGACGTGAGTGCCGCCGCAAAGTTCCTGAGATGGGCCGTCGAGTTGGTTCGCTTGGCCGCCAATTTGAACGACACGCACGATGTCGCCGTATTTGTCGCCGAAGAACTGCATGATGTCGGCGCGGCCTTTGATGTCGGCGTGTTTGACCTCGGTCCAGGAAACGGTGAGGCCTTGTTTGATCGCACCGTTGACCATTTCTTCCATCTCAGCGAGTTGCTCGGGTGTTAGAGGTGCACTGTTGAAGTCGAAGCGTAGGCGATTTTCATCGACCGAGGAGCCTTGTTGGGAAGCATCCTTGGAAACGGCTTCGTGCAGCGCCCAGTGGAGAAGGTGAGTGGCGGTGTGGTGGGCTTCGATGGGGCGGCGGCGGGTGGGGTCGAGGCGGAGGGTGATTTTATCGCCGATAGAGATCGAAGATAGGGGATCGGAGGCAGGAGATGAAGGGATGATTAGAGCGCGGGCCTTGCCGATTTGTTGGGTGCCGGTGATGAGGAATTCCTCGTTGCGGCCAGAGGCCGCAACCACGTTCAGAGTTCCAGTGTCGCCGGATTGGCCTCCCATCTCCGCGTAGAAGACGGTCTTGTCGGTGATGACGAAGAGGGAGTCTTCTTGAGGGTGAATCTCTAACACGGTGGCTTCGGTTTTGTCGGAGTCGAAGCCGAGGAACTCGGTGACGGCATCCGTGGAGATGTCGAGCGCGCGGACGATGTTGGATTTCTGGGCGGCGCGGGAGCGTTCTTGTTGTTCCGTCATCAGTTCCTCGAATCGCGACATGTTTACTTTGAGGCCAAGCTCAGAGCAGAGAAGCTCGGTGAGGTCGATAGGGAAGCCAAATGTGTCGTAGAGTTCGAAGGCGATGTCTCCTGAGAAAGGGGAGCACACGCGCCCTCGCGTGTTGTCGGAGACGCCCTCGTCTCCGACTGGGCTCGAGCGATCACAAAACACCCGACACCACGACCACGCGTAGTCCTTCGCTTGCGTCACAAGCCCATCAGCAACCGGATTACCAATGATGTAGTCGTATTTTTCGATCAAATCTGACTCGCTGCGAATTAATCGATCAAACCATTCCTTTTCCCAAAGTTGTTTGCAATTTTCATTTTGAAGAGCACTTCTCCGCTCTTTGAGAATCTTGTGAGAGGTAACGGATTTGATGGGCTGAAGGATTTCAGTGAGTGTGTAAAAAGTCGGGTTGGAATCGGCATCGGAGGATTTCACCTGTGGTTCGATGAGAAGGTGGACGTGGTCCGGCATCACACAGGCGGTGTAGAGGTGGATTTGACCGAGCTTGCGCGAGTGGAGGATGGAATCGAGTACGATGCTGCGTTCAGTTTCGCTGAGAATGTCGCGGTCTTGGGTAGTGAAGGTGACCATGTATTTTCCCCATGGACGTTCGAAATGGGGGAGATTGCGGCGGGTGTAGGTGGGCTCGGAGGGTGAGGGTGAATTCGAGCCAATCTGAGGCGAGGGCGCCTCAGATAACACGCGAGGGCGCGTGTGCTCCCCAAAGAGTTTCAGCCCTCGATCGAGCGTCTGATTGAAGCTTGTTTCTTCCTGCTCAAGAGTTTGGCGGACGACCTGCTCGCGGTTTTTGAGTTCAGGGAAAACTCCGCCCATTTCGCTAACAAGCGTTTCCACAAGCGCGCCGAAGAACGGCTTTTCTCCCGAGAAACCAAGTTGACGGCCGTACCTAACGGCACGGCGCAAGATCCGGCGGAGGACGTAGTTGCGGCCGTTATTGCCGGGCATGATGCCATCGGCGATGGAGAATGATAGAGTTCGCAAATGATCCGCAATGACGCGGAAGGCGATGGCGGTTTTCATTTCCTCGGTGAAGAGGGAACGGTCGGCACCGAGTTCTGGATAGATGTTGACGTAGGTTTTTCCGCTGAGTTGTTCTAACTTACGGAAGATCGGTTGGAAGACGTCGGTGGCGTAGTTAGAGGGCTTGATCGAGAAGTCGGTGAAGCCTTTGGTGTTTTGGATGATGGAGCAGGCGCGCTCAAAGCCCATGCCGGTATCGACGTGTTTGGCGGGGAGCTCGCGGAAGGTGCCGTCGGCCTCGGCGTTGTATTGGATGAAGACGAGGTTCCAAATCTCGATGCAGAGGTCGGAGTCGTTGTTGACGAGGTTGCGTCCGGTGATGGGATTGCCTTCGGGTGTTAGATCGACGTGGAGTTCGGAGCAGGGGCCGCAGGGGCCGGTTTCGCCCATCATCCAGAAGTTGTCTTTCACGTTGCCGTGGACGATTTGGACGGCGGGATCGCAGCCTTTGGAAACGAAGTGGGCGGCCCAAATGTCGTAGGCTTCTTGGTCGAAGTTTCCGGGGTCGCCGGGTTTCGGCGCATAGACGGACGCGTAAAGGCGGTGGGCGGGAAGACCCCAGCGTTCGACGACGAGTTCCCAGGCCCAAGCGATGGCTTCCTTTTTGAAATAGTTTCCGAACGACCAGTTCCCTAACATTTCGAAGAACGTGTGGTGATAGGTGTCGTAGCCGACATCCTCGAGGTCGTTGTGTTTGCCGCCGGCGCGGATGCACTTTTGGGTATCGGCGGCGCGCGGCGGATCGTAGGGAGCTTTTTCAACGCCGAGGAAATACGGGACGAACGGATTCATCCCGGCATTCGTGAACAGCAGGCCGGGCGACTGAGGGAGCAGCGAGGCGGAGGGGACGATGGTGTGCTGTTTCTCGGTGAAGAAGTCGAGGAAGCTTTGGCGGATCTCGGCGGAGGTCATGTTGGTGCTGGAAGATTGGCTAGAGGCGAGACGCCTCTGCAACGGCCTGGCGCGAGACGCGCCAGCCACAGTGGCTGAGCGCGCGAAGATGCAGGAGGGCCGGGGGCGGTGTAAAGCCTTGCGGAAGGGAGAATTTGCGCCTCCCGGGCGGGAATCATTTGAATCCCCGAAACTACTCATTAAAAAGCAGCGTCCTCACTCCCGGAGCAGGGAATGAGAGCGCTGCGTGGTGGAGGAACAGGATTACTTTCCGTAAACTTCCACTTCGATGTAGTGGTTCATGTCATTGGAAGTATTGCCCTTGCTGTAAAGTCTAACATAGCGGCCCTTCGAGCCCTTGCCATCGGCGATGAGGCCGAAGCGGGATTCCACGTAGGGGCCGTCCGCACCTTTTCCGAGTTTCGAGGAGTCGTCATAATCATTGTTATAGATGGTGGTGACACCTGTTTTAAATTCGGCATCGTCGGAGACTTGGATGATCACGTCGTTATAAGCACGTTTCTGCGAGTGGAAGTGCCAAAGCCAGATGGCGGAAATCGCAGCGCTTTTTTCAAGGTCGATCTGCACCCATTGGGTGCCCTCTTGGAGTTCGACGAAGTAGCCTTCGCCGGCTTCCTTGTCGCCATCGGTGATCAAGTCGAGCGAGCCGATGATTGGGTTCGCATCGCTACTCGTGACTTTCTTGCCTTTTGATAGAAGCTCCGTGCCGGCGGGAACGAGGAATTCCGGCGTCTTGCTAGGAGCTTGCACGAGATTCGGAACGTCCATGGGCTTAGGCGTGCCCTCGATGAGTTCTGGTGGAATTTGCGTTTTGAGAGGAACGCCGCCGGGAGTGCCGCCACCCGATGAGGCGGGCGGGGTGGACGAGGCGGAGGAATCGCTAGTGGTTTTGGATTTCTCACCGCAGCCGATGAAGGCGAGGGCGGAGGAAATGCACAGGACGGGAAGGATCAGTTTGTTTTTCATAGAGAAAGATGTTCGGCGGTGAATTCGATCGGTTGGCGGTTTAGAGCGGATGGATTCACCCAGTAGATCGGCGCTTCGCTTTCGAAGGCGTGGCGGGCGTTGCAATTGAGCGTTGTCTTTCCGCGCACCGAGTTGAAGAAGTTTTCCAAATGCGGTTGATGGGCGGGTTTGTTAAATCCACCGGGCAGATCAAAGGTCTCGGGCGCGGCAGATGCATAGGAGGCCACGGCGTCTGCGGATGGAGGCGGCTTCGGCGGGGCGGGCGTCCTTTTGAGGATGCCGCGATCCACGTAATCATCCCATGACGGAGCGCTGCCTTCACGATAGATGGCGGAGTTCGCAGCGATTTCGGAGATCTTGATCGAGCCCTCGGTGCCCATGAAACTTTCCCAGAATCCGCCGCCGTAGCTGGTGGTAGTTAGAACCTGATAGGACGCACGGACCTCACCAGCGGGCGTGTCGAAATCGAAAATGGCCATGACGTTATCGAAGTGCTCGCGCTTTTTAAAATAGCTATGACCACCGGAAGCGAAGACGGACTTGGGAGGCACGCCGAGGAACCAGCCGAAGATATCAATCTGATGGGCCCCAAGGTCAGAGATCGGCCCGCCTGATAGAGCACGGAAGGTGCGCCAGTTCATGAACTGGTTCATGTCCGCAAAGCCGTATTTGTTGAGGGTGGCGTCGTCGATGGTGAGCTTCTTGTTGAAGGCGATGTCTTGGGACGAGTTCACCGCACGGTTCCACTGAGCATTGATGTTAGTGATTTGGCCGCAGATTTTGTTGCCGTTGATCAGCTTGTCGAGGGTGTAGCGATAGCGCGGATTGCTGCGGCGCTGGTGGCCGATCTGGCAGAGTTTACCAGATTTTTCCATGGTGCGGACCATGGCGCGGGCGCCGTCGATGGTGTTAGACATCATTTTCTCGCAATAGACGTTCAGCCCGGCTTCGAGGCATTTCACGGTGTGCGGCGAGTGCCAGAAATCCGGAGTTGCGATGACCACGGCATCGAGACCTTTTTCGTTAGCTAACAATTCATCAATGTCAGAGTAGGCGGTTGGCTTAGAATTCTGGTGGGCCTCGACCGATCTAACGGCATTTTCGCGATTGTATTTCCAGATATCACAAACCGCTTGGAAGTGGAGGCCGGGGATATTCTTCATCGCTTCGAAGAGCACGCGGCCTTGTTTGCCAACGCCGATGAGGGCGACCCTAACCTGCTCGGTCGGGGCGCCGTCCACACTGGCGGCGCGGAGGATAGAGGGTGCGCCGAGAACGAGGCCGGCACCGGCGGTGGCCATGGTTTTCGAAAGGAAATCGCGGCGACTGATAGGAGAGGGTGGCGGGTTCATGGGATTACCATTTTTTGAGGAGTGCGAAGCGGTTATGTTCGGCAAGCGTGAGAGCCATCACCACGAGAATCATGTGGACGCCGAGCCATGAGACACCATCGTCTTGTTTAATCAGAATCAAGCCCCAGGTCAGGCTTATGTAGAGCAATCCGAGAAAAAAGAGTGAGGTGCGGCTGGCGATGCCGAGCAGAATCGTGATGCCTAACACGATGAGTGCGGGGCCGAGGAATTTGTCGTAAAATGGCAGCGCTCCCTTGAACATCAGGGGCTCGGCTTCAAACTTTTTCATCAGCGCATCCGGCACGCCGTGGTAGTTGGCCGTCGCGTAATGTTTGACGGAGCCAGCAGCAGTAAGGCCGTATTCGTTAACAGCGCCGTCGATCTTAACGGCTTCATCAGAGGCCTTCGCTCCGGCATATTTTTCAAGGCCGGTCTGGATGGCGCGGACGGCGAGCCAGAGGCGGAGCAGGAGCGACCCGTAGGTGAGGGCGAGTTTGTTGCCAGTGCAGCAGGTTACTTCGTTGGACATGGTGGGTCAATTTCAGGTGGATGACTTGAGCGAATCGGCTTTTGATACCGACACAACAACGAGAATGTCTCGCTGAAACAGCATTTCCGAGAACTTTTTCCATGATTGGGGCGATTTTCAGATCTGTTTCCCCTCCCCGAATTCGATTTGTGGTTCACCGGATAGATTCACCGGACTCGTATTGCAAACGAGCGAATCAACCCCGCCCTTTTCATGCGTTTGTCTGCGAATCGGTCACGCCAATCATAGTCGCTCCGAGCTAACAAAACTGTCTTGTTAAAAACGAAGAGTGGCCGGATCGCGCAGCACGACCCAGCTTCCTCCCTGCAATGAGCATCCACCCGGCGCTCCTGATTAAATGAGCTCCGGTTCCCAGCCGGTGCGGTATTTGCGTTTAAGCATCGCTTCCACTTCAGGCAAGCCACGGGCTTTCACGTTAGTGGAATCCCAGTCAATTTTTTTGCCGAGGCGGACGGCAAGATTGCCAACGAGCACCATTTCGGTGAGCGGACCGGCGTGATCGACGAAATTTGAAATTGGTTTCGGGCCCTCACCGCGGACAGCGCGGCAGAGTTCCTGAGTAGAGCCGCCTTTGACGCGTGGATAGACTTTCTCGATGGTTCTGGCTTTTTCGCGCAACGTCTCTGGGTAAGTAAACTTCCTTCACGTCGCCGATCAGCCCGAATTCGATCCATTCGCGTAGAACGCGGGTGCCTCCCATCGTGGCACCTTGATTTCCCATCACGGTGAGCACGCCTTTTTCCTTGGCATAGTTAGCGAGTGCTCGGGCCTCCCAGAGGGTATTGCACAACGGTTTTTGCACCATCACGGGCTTGCCGAGGCGGATGGCCTCGCAGGCGATTGCGAAGTGCATGTGATCGGGAGTCGAGACGGTGACGACGTCGATCTGGTCCGCCACCTTGGCGAACATTTCCCTGTCATCCGAGAAATGCTGAGCATCAGGAAATTGTTCTCTCGCACCTTTAGCCATGCTTTCGTCGATGTCGCAGAGGAAGGCAATCCGGTTACCGTTAGAAATTTCCGAGATGTGCTCTTTCCTCTTCCGCCACATCCGATCGCAGCGACGTTGAGTTGTTTGAGGGGCTTTTCCTGGCCGAGTAGGAGGTTTGGGGCCATTGCGGTGCCGGCAAGCGCGGCTGCAGATTTGATGAACGTGCGGCGGGATGGGGTTTGTATTGTGATGAGTTGGGTGGCCGAAAAGTGGCGTGTAACAGACAATACCCATTGCAATTACCATGTTTCAGGATCTTGTAGTTTGTGCGAACTAAAAATGCGGCGCAATAAGCAAGCCAGCGCCCCCGCCGTCTCACGTCGGCGGATTGACAAGGGGAAGCCGAGCAAGCATCTTCTGCCCGTGGTGTCCAAGAGTCCAAAGCCCCTAACGACAAGGAATGCGCCTGTTTTTGCGATCTCCTGCTGGGTGCTGGCGCTGATGGCTTTCGTGCAATTGTTAGTCGCGGGGATGGCTTTTGCGACTAAGCTTGAGGAATCGCGGCGTGTTCGCTACATCGAGAAAGAGGTTCCTAAAACGGTGGTCATTCGCATCCCCAGCCCCCCTGTGAATCCCCCATTGGCAGAAAATCCCGTCATTTCCCGGCCTCCCGCCACACCGATGACGAACGTCGTTAGACCGGCCCTTGCGCCAACTCCTATCGCCTCCCCCAAGATCGATGATCCGCGCACCGAGCGCCTTGTGAAAGAAGCCCGGCAGGCCCGCGTCGCCGGCGATATGGGCCTCGCGGTGATGAAATTGGAGGAAGCCTCATCGCAATCTCCCGAAGATCCGAACGTGCATTACGAACTCGGTCTCATACATGAACAAATGGGAGTCTTCGATGTGGCATCCGCGCACTACGAAAAGGTTTTTCAAATGGGTGTCTCCGGTGCTGGGTCACTTTACGAACTCGCAGCAGCGAAACTCCGCGACGGCTTCGAGCTACCGGAAGCGATGTTAGGAAAACTCGCGCTCGGGCGGGTGCGGATTTTCAATGACTCACGTAACGAGGACGGCCAGCGCGTCATCCTAACGATTCCAGTGCAGCGGGCTCCCGCCGAGGATATCGACGTGGATCAGCTTGCGGTTTCAGTCACGTTTTTCAACCGCAATTCCAAAGGTGAGATCATTCAGTTAGAAGACAAATCTTGGGTGAAAGAACAATGGGTCAGCCTGCCATTTGATTGGGCGGGTGGGGAAGAGAATCTGCGCATGACTTATGTGATTCCCGCCCAAGATCCGCAAACTGAGCACCTTTACGGCGGGCGTGTTTACTACGGCCAAGTCGTCTCCCTGCTCTACAAAGGCGAGGTTCTTGATGTTCAGGCGTGGCCGCGCGATCTTGCTGCTAGAATTTCCCAACAGCCCGTTGCAAATCCAAATGCCACGCTGCAGCCGGAGTTCCAGGACACCCTCCCGCCGGATTTCGATCCGAATCTTCCGCTGCTGCCGCCCCTATCAGAAAATCCGCTTGCGCCGCCATTGCCGCGCAGGTGATTCTTTTCTCCCATTTTCCGTAAAATGAATCCCGCTCCTGAGGACAGCCTGCTCGGCGAATACCGGCTCAAACAGCTTCTTGATGAAAACACCCTCTGCCGCACATGGCTCGCGGAGCAGGTCTCCGTCTCGCGGCGAGTACTGCTAGATGAGCTGTTAGACGAAACGCGCCGGGATTTGTTTCTTGCAAACGTTCGCGCCAAGGCTTCCGTCGATCACCCGTTAATAGGCTCGGTTTACGAAGCCATCGCCGAGCCGGACCTATGCTTTTACGCTCACGAGCTGCTGCCCGGCATGACCTTGGAAGAACGGAAAAATGGATCACCCCCGTTCGTCCCCGCCCGCCTCACGCATGTGCTCCGGCGTGTAGCTGATGCAAATCTCCAACATGAAATCCTCGGTCACGCCACTTCGCTATGCAGCTTGGATGCGATCCACCTTGATGAACACGGCGTGATCCGTTTGAAAAATCTAGCAATCGCCGGCGCCCGCGCCCCGGAAATGTCCGTTCGCGATATTGTCCATCTGGGCACCTCCCTCCCAGCTCTGGTCGCTGAGGGAGAACCCGGTGCCACCCGGCTTCTAACCTTATGCAGTTGGATGCGTGGCGAGAGTCTTAATGCGCCGATTGATTGGAGCCAGGTCCGCGATTTTTGCGAACAAATCGAGCAACAACTTGCAGATCCACTGCCTACGATGGCACCCACCCGGACCTTGGTTAATTCTGATAGAAAAAAACAGATCCATCTTTTTCTCATTCTCGCTTCCGCTTTTGCCTTAATCATGATTACCACCCTCGCAGTGCATCTGCGCCCGTCGAAACCGCTCACCCCGCCGCGTGCGAATCTACCCGATGCGGTGCCCATCACGGAAGGCAGTTATCCAACGCCGGATGGCACGATGGAAAATCTCCGCGCCTTCCAGATCTCCGCGAACGAAACTACCGTGGGCCAATATGCGGAGTTCCTTGAAACCCTAACCGTCCTCGCGAAGGATCAACGCGAACGCACCTTCGATCACGAGAATCAGCCCGCCGAAAAGGTTTCCCATGTACCCAATGACTGGTCCGCTCTTCTTGCTGCCGCCAAGGCTCGCGGGAGGTGGAAAGATCAATCAGTTACGGTGGATTCCCCTGTCGTCGGTGTGGATTGGTGGGATGCTGCTGCCTATGCCGAGTGGAAACAAGCCCGCCTGCCCACCCAAGAAGAATGGTTCGCCGCGATGGGCAAAGACCTTCCAGTGCCTACCACTCTTATCGCCGGGAATTTTGCACCCGTCACATCTAACACAAATGATCGCACTCCTAACGGTCTCCTCGGTATGGCGGGTTCAGTCTGCGAATGGACGCGCCGCCCCGCCGCGAATCCCGCGAATCCGCTGGGCGAGCGCCTTTGGGTGATCATCGGCGGCTCTTATTTGAAACCGGGCAGCA
>JAYVNE010000060.1:0-18529 GCA_043758615.1 Akkermansiaceae bacterium | reverse complement strand
GTCCCTCACGTATGCTGCCCGTTGTTTGGCCGCCCCAAACATCACGCGATTTGCCGGGCGTTTATTGTTTTGTTCCCGGTATGATAAGTGCTTAATGGGCCACGTCTTATGGAAACTGAAATCGCAGGCTGGTTGAGCGTGATTTTCCGTTTGGTTCACGTGATCGCCGGGATTATGTGGATTGGAAATTCCATTCTATTCACCTGGATGGAGCTCAATCTGATCCCGCCTCCGGTTGACAAGGATGGGAAAAATCCGAATCCCGATCTGCTCGGCCACCTCGATATGCTTCACGGTGGCGGCGTCTTCCACTTGGAAAAACGCATCATTAATCCTAAGGCGATTCCTGTGCTGCTGCATTGGTTCATGTGGCAATCTTACACCACTTGGATCAGCGGCAGCTTGTTGCTGATTTCCGTTTTCTATCTGCATGGCGGAAGCTCTCTGATGGATGGGACGAAATCCTCGCTCGGCGGCTTTTATCCCATCGGCCTCAGTGTGGGCGGGATCATTGGGGGGTGGTTGATCTATGACACTCTCTGGCGGACAAAACTCAAGGAGCACAAAGCGATCGCCGTTCCGCTCAGCCTCGCTCTGATCCTTTCGGCCGCGTGGTTTTACAATCAGTATTTCAATGGCCGCGCCGTCTATCTGCAAATCGGCGCGATGATGGGTTCGTGCATGACTGCGAACGTTTTTTTCCACATCATCCGAAATCAGAAAAAGTTCATGGCATCCCTCCGCGCCGGACTGCCGCACGATCCGAATTATGGCAAGCAGGCGAAACTCCGCTCCATGCACAATCACTACATCACCTTCCCGGTGCTGTTTCTGATGCTCAGCGCCCATTTCCCACAGCTCACCAGCGCCACGCGGAACGTGCCCATTCTCGGAGTCATCCTTGTCTCGCTGGTCATGGTGAAATACCTGATGAACTCGCGCTACTATTTCCGCCAGTGGCTCGTCGCGCTGTTCGGCACTTTGATCGCCGCATGTGCCGCGATTGCCTGCCTTCTATCTACTCCCATCCAACCCACTCCTGGAACGGCCATGGTAGATCCCGCCATTCAAGAGGGTGCAAAACTCTTTCTCGGCCAAGGTTGCGCCGCCTGCCACCAAGCTGGCTCTGCTCAACTCGGCCCGAATCTCCACGGCATTTTCGGCTCTACCCAAATTCTAGCAGATGATTCCAAAATTGTCGTGGATGAAGTTTACCTCCGCCGCGCCATCAAACAACCGGTTCTCGAAATCGTGAAAGGCTACCCACCCGCGATGCCACCGTTCGCCCACCTGCCGGAAACGCAGATCGATCAACTCGTCGCCTATCTGAAATCTTTAAAATAGGATTAACCCAAAGAGGCGAATCTCGTAATTCACTCTTTATCTGCGTTCATCTGCGTCCATCTGTGGTTCTATTTTCTTTTCCAGGATTAACGCTTCTCCGTCCATCGCGGCTGTGAATAGCGCGAGGCCACCGCCGCTGCTAGAAACTCCTCTTCCGGTTGGCACTGAAAACTTTCTGGGCACGCAGCCAAATAACCTGCTAGGCATTCCGCGCGTTTTTCGGAGGCCCGTCCATCACACACTCCGGCCACCGACCCTTGATGCAAAAGCCCAAGCCGGTTCCGGCGTTGGCCAGCACCCGCCAACTTGCGGCCATCCGCATCGATGAGATCATGGCTGACCGGGTTATCAAAACAAAGAGCCACACCGGTTTCCGACTCGCCGCCGCTGAGGTGTGACGTAAGACCTTCCTCCGCCAGCGCTTGCGCCAATGCCGTATGAATTCTGCGGTAGCTTTCCGAACCTCGCACGGTCGCGAGCGGCTCCGCTTGTGGGAGGGCCAAGGTGTAGGTCCAATCCGCCCGATGATCGACCATTCCCCCACCCGTCCAACGGCGGACCCAATGGACGCCAGTGATCGTCGAGCGCGCCTCGGCGATTTTTCCGAAGTAACCCACGCTCGCCCAATCGCCCGCCCAGCGATACACGCGCAATACCGGCAGCGTTGCATTTTCCAGAAGCCACTCGTCCACGGCCATCGCCTCGGGCCCGTCGCGAGCCACCGGATCGATCCACAAGCGTAATTTCCGGAAAATTTCCATCCGCCGCGATTGTCATTGAGAAAACTGAAAACTGGAAACCGAAAACTCGCTCGCCCTTGCATTCCGCCACCAGCCCGCCACTTTCACCGCATGCCCATCGCACCGAAGCCAAACAGTGCCCTGCTCATCGTCGGCCACGGATCGACCGAAAATCCGGATTCTTCAACGCCCTATTTTGACCATGCCGACGAGATCCGCCGCCGCGGCCTGTTTGCAGAGGTCCATTGCTGCTTCTGGAAGGAGGAGCCATCGATGCGTGAGGCGTTTTACCTGCTGGACTCTGACGATGTTTACGTCGTTCCCGATTTCATCAGCGAAGGCTATTTCACCCAAGATGTCATTCCGCGCGAACTCGGGCTCATTGGCCCAAGCACTGAAGTTCGGGGAAAAACCTTCCACTACTGCCTACCCGTCGGCGTCCACTCATCGATGACCCGTCTGATCCTCCGCCGTGCAAAAGAAGTCGCCCCAGAGATGGATCCCGCGACGGCCACCCTGATCATTACCGGCCATGGCACGGGCCTGAATCAAAATTCGACCAAAGCCATCCGCGACCAGGTGGACCAAATCAACGCTTCAGGAGCGGGCTACGCGGCGGTCCTCGACGCTTACATGGAAGAACCGCCCTTCATTGGCGAGTGGGACAAGATGTCGCATACCCCCAACGTCGTGATTGTGCCATTTTTCATCTCGGACGGGCTGCATTCCTACCAAGACATCCCGGTTCTCATCGGCATTGAAACCGAAGTGGGAGCCGCCGCCAGCCAGCGCGAAGTCTTCCGCCACAACCCGCACCACGTCCGAGGAAAGACACTTTATTACACGTCCGCGATCGGTACTGAACGACTGTTGGCAGATGTCATCCTCGATCAGGTTCACGACTTTGATAAACTTCACAAAATACTTTGATACAATCACTTATTATTATTTTAACACCATTTCCAGATACCGATGTCCACCGCGATTCAACTGCGTAACCTCCTCCGATCTGGCATTCATCGCATTGGTGAACTAAAGCTTCAAACAGATGTTTACGGCTATCCCTATCTGATCTGCCACACGGCTGATGTCGAGCTATCCACCGAGCCCGCATTCGGTGGCTTAGAGCATCACGAAGGCCCAACGGATGCTCGTGAAATCTCCACTTACGCCGAGGATGGCAGCTATCGTTTCACCAAAGGCCAGGTGAATTTGAAACGGGGTTGGGTGATGACGCTTGAAAACGAAGAGGATTTACGGCTCGCACTGGATCAGTTTTACCCGGCTTGCGTTGGACTCTTTCTCGCTCAGCAAGGGGGCACTTTGGAAATCGAAACTCTCCGGGATAAGCTGAACCGTCAAACTGGGATGTATCGCTTCGCCCGCTCGATCAGCGATGCGGGTGCCCAGAAACTCGTCCAAGAAGTCTGCGGCCCTGCCCACCAATGCGCTAAAAAAATCCTCTGGCAGCTTGATGCCGAAACCCCGCTCGATGACAGCGAAGCCAGTCGCTTCAACGGCATTCCCGGAAATTCACCGGAGCAAGAGGCAATTCCCCTGCTCTGCCGCGAGGCCTGCAATCACTTCGTCGCCGAGTGCCGCAAAGCCGCCAAGGCGGAGTTCGAGGCGAAGGCGGAAAAAGCGTAGCGGTCGATCACGCCAACTGCTCATGCAGCACGGCCACCGCATAATCCCGGTTCATGCGGGCAATGTGATCCACACTGATTTCCTTCGGGCAGGCGGCTTCGCACTCGTATTGATTCGTGCAATTCCCGAAACCTTCGGAATCCATCTGGCGCACCATAGCCAGCACGCGTTTATGCCGCTCAGGCTGGCCTTGTGGCAAGTGACCCAAGTGGGAAACTTTTGCGGAAACGAACAACATGGCAGATGAATTTTTGCAGGCTGCCACGCAAGCACCACAACCGATGCAGGCGGCGGCGTCGAAAGCGGAATCGGCGTTTTGTTTGGAAATTGGAATCGAATTCGCATCGACGCTGGAGCCCGTCCGCACATCGACGTAGCCGCCGGCTGCGACGATTCGGTCAAACGCCTCGCGATCGACAATCAAGTCGTTGATCACCGGAAATGAATTCGCACGGAACGGTTCGATCCAAATCGTATCGCCCTCCTTGAATTTCCGCATGTGCACTTGGCAAGTCGTAATCCCACGCTCCTTGCTGTGCGGCACCCCGTTGATCGTCAGCGAGCAACTGCCGCAAATTCCTTCCCGGCAATCGTGGTCGAATTGGATCGGGGCTTGGCCCTTTTTAATCATGCCTTCATTGACGATATCGAGCATTTCAAGGAATGACGCCTCAGCAGGGATGCCTTTCGCATCGTAGGTTTCGATTTTACCTTGGGCTTTCGGCCCGGATTGCCGCCAAACTTTGAGTGTCAGGTTCATAAGAAATACGATGCGTGTTTGAAAATCCCCGTGGCCTTGGTTGGCGTTCTGGGCTGCACGGATAGAATAGTACTGTTTGTCCCAGGGGCTAGAAGAAAAATTCGGATTCTCGAAGGATTTCTCTGATTTGCAGCACACAAATTGCGCCGTTCATCCGTCGCTTAGAAAGTTTAGAAAAAAATCAAAAACCGATTGACCCGTCGTCGGCACCGTGCTTCGTTCCGCGCGTCGCGACACATTAGGCGGCCCGATTGAGTTTCCCTTTGGGTTTTGGGTTTTTCCCGGGGACTATCGATCGGGCCGCTTTTATTTTTGGACCGATGAGCGAGATTCAAAACGCCCGGATCGTCGCATGCGGTCGTTTTCGCCCCAAGTCACACCTTAGCCTCTGCGGCCAGCTTCGGATCCTTGTAAGTGGACTGGACGTAAACTTCGCGCAGCAGCTTGTGTTCGATCTGGCACGGGCTTTGAGCCATAAGATCGGCACCTTTGTTGTTTTTCGGGAAAGCGATGACTTCACGAATGCTGTCTTCACCCGCGACTAACATCGCGATGCGATCAAGTCCCAGGGCAAGGCCACCGTGCGGCGGAGCACCAAAGCGGAAAGCATCGAGAAGATGGCCAAATTTGATCAACTGCTCTTCTGGGCCGACGCCTAACACGCTGAACATTTTCGACTGGAGATCCTTTTCATGAATCCGGATCGAGCCGCCACCGAGTTCGTAGCCGTTGAGCACGACATCGTAGGCAACTGCTCTAACATTAGCATAATCACCGGCATCCAGCTTTTCGATATCGTCCGGATGAGGACGGGTGAATGGATGATGGACGGCAGCCCAGTGGCCAGTTTCCTCGTCATGCGCGAGCAGCGGGAAATCCACCACCCAGAGGAAATTGAATTTCGTGGAATCCTTGTTCAGCTCCATCATCACCGCGCATTCGGAGCGGACGCGGCCGAGGATGGTGCTGACACTTTCACGCGATCCGGCCGCGAAGAAGACGATGTCGCCTTCTGCGAGATCGAGTTTTGATGCCACGTTTACTTTTTCCGCATCGGTGAAGATTTTCCAAAGCGGGCTCTTATATTCGCCGTTTTCGAGTTTAATGAACGCGAGGTTTTTCACTGGCAGTCCGGCTTGCACGGCAATCTCATTGAGTCGGTTCATCTGACCGGTTGTGATGGTGGCGAAGCCCTTAGCATTGATTGCCCGCACGACACCGCCGCCATCGAGAATGCTGCGGAATATCTTAAATTCCGTCGCCGCAAATACGTCTGCGAGGTCGGTGATTTTCATCTCGAAACGGGTGTCCGGTTTGTCGGAGCCGTAGATGTCCATCGCATCCGCATAAGTCATGCGAGGAAACGCCTCTGGCACGTCCACACCGAGCCCGGCCTTGAACATGTTAGCTAACAATCCTTCGACGAGTTTGATAATATCGTCCTGATCCACGAAGCTGGCTTCGATATCGATCTGGGTGAACTCCGGCTGGCGGTCCGCGCGTAAGTCCTCGTCGCGGAAGCAGCGGGCGATCTGGAAATACTTCTCCATCCCCGCCACCATCAGTAGCTGTTTATACTGCTGCGGCGCTTGGGGCAGCGCGTAAAAACGGCCGGGGTTGAGGCGGGATGGCACCAAGAAATCGCGGGCACCTTCCGGAGTCGGATTGGATAGAATCGGCGTTTCGATTTCAAAAAATCCAGAGTCATCCAAATACCGCCGGGCGGCAGAAGTGATCACGCTGCGTTGGCGGATATTCTTGCTCATACGCGCGCGACGCAGATCGAGGTAGCGGTATTTCATCCGCATATCTTCGTTAGAAAGTTCCTTATCGAGTTGAAATGGGAGCACATCGGCCTTGTTCACGATCGTCAGTTTCGTCGCGACAATTTCGACAGCCCCGGTATCGATTTTCGCGTTTTCCGATCCTTCCAGACGCTTGGAAACGCGGCCCACCACTTGCACCACATCTTCTTCGCGCAGCGTGTGAGACAATGCCGAAACCTCGGGGTTTTCCTCTGGGTGGAACACGCACTGGGTGAGCCCCTCGCGGTCACGGAGGTCGATGAAAATGACGCCGCCGTGGTCACGGGCGGAATTCACCCAGCCGATGAGTGTAACGGTTTGGTCGATGTGAGACTCGCGGAGTTCGTTGCAATGATTTGTTCGCATGGGAGATAGATTTAAGATTTTTTAACCGCAGATGGACGCAGATGGACGGGGATGAAGATTAGAAATCAGAGGCTTTGCGGCGAATGAAGTTTTGAGTCGTTAGGGACACCCTTCGGATTTCGAGTTTCGGGTTTTTGAAGTTGAGGATGAGACCAATCGGTAGTCCGGTGATCTTGAGATAATTCAGCATCTGGCCGATTTCTAAATCCGTAATTCGCTCGATGACTTTGGTATCGACGATGATTTTCTCAAAGGCGACCAGATCCGGAATGAATTCAGATATTTTCACTCCTCGATAAAGCATGGGATACCGTGGCTGCTGCACGTATGGAATATTACGATGCATAAATTCAACTACTAGACCGTTCTCATAAGGTTTCTCATGGAAGCCATGGCCTACTTCATTCAAAACAGCAAATGCACTCCCAAGAATGTTGTCCGTTTCTATCTTATATGAAAAATCTGCGTCCATCTGCGGTTTAAAAATTCTTCTCTTCCTACGCCAGTAGTGGCCCGTCGGGATGGAGGAGGCGGTCGGTTAGCCAGTCGATGGCGGTGTCGGCGGTGCCGGATTCTTCGGTGCGGCTGGCGAGGACTTTGAGCTTAAGCTCGGGATACTCCGAACCGACGACGAGGGCGAAGCGGGCACCACATTTCTCAGCGCTTTGGAATTGTTTCGCGACTTTCGGTGAACCTAACGGAAGATCGGCGGAGATGCCAGCGCGGCGGAGGTTTGTGACGAGAGAAAGTGATTCGGCCCGTTTCGTTTCATCCGCAATGACCACATAAATATCACAGGCCGCCGCGTTGCGTTGAAGCCACACTTCCAGTTGCATCGCCGTGTGGGTCGTTTCCTCGATGAGGTTACGAATCACATAATCGCCCATTGCAAATCCTGTGGCGGGCATGTCGGTCGCGCCGTCGGAAATGGTGGAAATGAGGGTGTCGTAGCGCCCTCCGCCGGCGACGGCGCGCATGGATTTTTTCGCATCAAACACTTCGAAAACCACGCCGGTGTAATAAGCCAGTCCACGAACAATGGAGAGATCCAGCTCGACAAATTCCGCGAAGCCACGGGCAGTGAGATCCTCGCGAATCGCCAGATAGGCAGCGGAAGCGTTCGCGGGATCGGCGATGAAGGCGCGGACGCCATCGGGGGTGAGTGAAAACGCGGCGAGTTTTTGCTCTAACAAGTCGGGTTTCTCACGCTCGATCTTATCAATGATGCTGAGAAAATCTGGGATGCGATCTTCGGGAATTTTGTTCGCCTCCGCAAAATCAATCCACGCCTTGCGGTCCGACACGCGCACCACAAAGTCCCCCGCTACAAAACCGAAGGCTAACATCGTCTCAATCGCCAGAGCGATCAGCTCCGCGTCTGCCGATGGGCCGCCCTCGCCGAGAATATCCACGTTGAACTGATGGAACTCCCGTCCCCTGCCCTTTTGAGGCTTTTCGTAGCGAAAACATTGGCCGATTTCGAACCATTTCAGCGGCTTCGGAAAATCCCGCTGATGCTGCGCCACGATCCGCGCCAGCGACGCGGTGACTTCTGGCCGTAGCGTCACATCACGTCCGCCTTGGTCCTCGAAGCGGAAAAGCTGCGCTGATAGCTCGCCCCCCGATTTTTTCAAATACAGTCCGGTGTCTTCCAAAATCGGCGTTTCATATTCGACATACCCGCAGCGCCGGGCGACGCCGCGCCACGTATCGAACAAATAATTGCGAACCGCACATTCACGGGGAGTGAAGTCGCGGAAACCTGGGAGTGCTTGGAAAGTAGGTCCTGCCATGGGCGGGGGGCGAGAATGCACGCCGTTCCCAGCATTTCAAGGTTCTATTGCCACAGCTTTACGACCCCTTCTCTGTCATTTTAGCATTGGCACAATACGCGAGGTCACACCGCGGCTTTTTGCAGTAACCGGAGTTTTTCAAGAGCCTGGCCGCCAGCGATCATTTCAAGGGCCATTTCAATGCCATCGCCCATATTATCGGCGAGACCGGCACAGGCAATCGCAGCTCCGGCATTCATGGTGACCATGTCCCGCTTCGGCCCGGTTTCCTTACCTGCTAGAATGGCTTCGAGGATCGCGGCATTCACTTTGGCATCGCCGCCTTGGAGCTCTGAGACCTCGGCATGTTTCAGCCCGAAATCACGTGGCCGGACTTCCTCATCCTCCATGTCCTGATAGATGCCCGATTTGAAAATGCGTGTGGAACCCATCAGGCTGACCTCATCCACCGATCGGCCATCGCCCGTGGTGCCGTGAACAACCCAAGCGCTGTCGCGTCCCAGGCGCTGGAGGATTTCCGCAAAGGCCGGGCAAAGATCGCGGTTGAAAACGCCGACGAGTTGGCATTGCGGACGAGCCGGATTCAGCAAGGGGCCGATGAGATTAAAAATCGTTTTTACCCCGCGAGCCGCGAGAGCTTTTCTCACTCCGGCGACCGCCTTGAATGCCGGGTGATAGATCGGCGCGAACATGAAACCCAATCCTGCTTTTTCCACGCAGCGGCGGAAGTCATCGGCTGGGAGATCGATGCGAATCCCCAGCGCCTCCAGAACATCCGCACCGCCACTTTTCGAGGTGATGCCGCGGTTACCATGCTTTACCACCACGGCTCCCGCAGCGGCAGCGATGAACATGGCAGTGGTGGAAACGTTGAACAAATCGAGTTGATCGCCGCCCGTGCCACAGACGTCCAGAGTCGGTCCTTCGAGATCGAGGAGACCGAGATGGGGATCGACGGAGTGCTCAAGAAATGCTTCGACAAACCCGGCGACTTCGGCGGGAGTTTCGCCCTTGATAGAGAGAGCCTCGAGCAGACGCGCCTTTTTTTCGTCTGCCACCGCTGGGTCGAGAAGAAGCGCCGCAGCCACCTCGATCTCACGCGGCGAGAGTTCCTGTTTCTCTTCAAGGTGATGAATCAAGGCGTTCATGGCATGAGGCTATTTCTTTTTGATTCTCAGAGCCAGAACGAACCATGGAAAGTGATACATACGTCTCGCTCCGAGCTGTGTTCAGATCAACGGGCACTGAGTGCGATTTCAGCCGATTGAGGACAACGGGTCACTCTTTTAGCAATTTGAAATCCTAACGAAAAACTCCAACCTCTCGCGGAATCAGAAACTGTTCCACGTTAATAGGGTGCGCGCGACAGGACTCGAACCTGAACAGGGTTGCCCCCACTAGAACCTGAATCTAGCGCGTCTACCAATTCCGCCACGCGCGCACTAAAATGACCTTACGGCCGGGCGGCAAAACAGCATGCAGCTTGGAGGATTGCAATCTCGTTTTAATAAAGTTTTAGCGGGCCACGTCACCAAGGGGCGATCGCCCCGTTTTCGGCGTTGCCAAATGGGCTTCCACTCAACCAACCTCAACCCATGCAGAAGGCTACACCGGTGATTCTCGTTCTAATTCTCGCTGCCACAGCGACCCTTTTTTCCGTGCGCGCAAAGCGAGACCACCTCCCCGCCGAGCTGCCCGTAGCGACACGGGAGGTCATGCCCAAAGCTCAGAAGCCGGAAAAACCCGTACCTGTTGTTGAACCAGTCCGCCCCATTGTAAAAGTCACCCCTCGCCCGTGGCCCCAGACATCCTCCGACATCCCTCCGGACGCGAAGGCCACTTTCGGCACTTTGGACAATGGCCTCCGCTACATCATCTATCCGAATAGCGAGCCCCCGAAGAGGGTTTCACTTCGGCTTCACATCGCCACCGGCTCCCTCATGGAAGCCGATGACCAACAAGGCCTCGCCCATTTTATTGAGCACATGGTTTTCAACGGCACGAAAAATTTCAAAGCCGACGAACTCGTTCCCATCATGCAACGTATGCAAATTGCATTCGGCGCGGATGTGAATGCCCACACATCGTTTGATGAAACCGCATACATGTTAGACATCCCCGACCTCTCCGATGATGCGATGAAACTCGGATTCACCGTGATGCGAGACTATGCCGACGGAGCTTTACTTGCAGCTTCGGAAATCGAAAAGGAACGCGGGGTAATCCTCTCGGAAAAAGTCAGCCGCGATACCGTTAGCAGCCGCATTATGGAGCAGCAGTTTGCAAAAATCGTGCCAGGTTCCCTTCTCCCGCGACGTTTCCCGATTGGTAAGGAAGATGTCATCAAGACCGCCCAACGTGAACGTTTTGTCGATTACTATAACAATTTCTACACGCCCCAGCGGATGACCTTCATCGTCGTGGGAGATATCGATCCCAAGAATATCCAAGGACAGATCGAGAAATATTTCGCATCGATGACCAACCCGAACCAGCCAGTCACGAACCCCGACCTAGGGCCGGTCAAACAACCCGAGGGCCTTGAAACCTCCGTATTCGCCGACAAGGAATTATCCTCCACCGAGGTTTCTCTCACTCTCGTCCGCCCCCTCAAGGAGAAACCAGACACCGTGGCGACCCGCCTCGAAAACATGACGTTAGACATGGCGAACTCCATCCTGAGCCGCCGCTTCGAGCGGCTTTCAAAAGTGGAAGGTTCCGCGATCGCTGGGGGTTCAGCATCGAAAAACGAGCTCTTCAATTACCTCGAACTCGGATCCATTGATATTACCGCCGCTGACGATCGATGGAAGGAAGCGGTGCCAATCCTCGAACAGGAATTCCGACGCGCCATCGAGCATGGCTTTTCCGAGGCCGAACTCGCCGAGGCAAAATCTAACCAGCTCAACGCCTATGAGCAGCAGTTTAAACAAAAGGCCACGCGAAAGTCCGAAGTCATCGCCACCGCGCTTGCCGACGCCAGCAACGAGCAGTCCGTCTTTTCCGACCCCGCCACAGATCTGGAAATTGCCCAAAAAGCCCTCGCCTCCATTACCCTCGAATCCTGCCACAAGACCTTCAAATCCTTCTGGGATGCACCCGGATTTCATCTCATCCTTACCACCAAGGAAAAGCCCGACAACGCGGAAAGCGACCTCGCCGCCCTCTTTGAAGACTCGCGCGGGAAACCGGTCGAGCCACCTGCCACCCGCGCACTCCAAGTGTTCGATTACTCGAATTTTGGCAAACCCGGCAGCGTCGCTTCCCGCAAAGAAATTACCGACCTCGGTATCACCCAGTTAGTCCTATCTAACCACGTCCACATCAATCTCAAAGCAACCGACTTTGAAAAAGGCAAAATTCGAATGAGCGCCCGCATCGGCTCCGGCAAGCTCACCCAGCCCAAGGATAAGCCGATGCTCGACGCATTCGCCACTGCCGTCTTCGAAGGCGGCGGTATCGGTAAACACTCTAACGACGACCTCCAACAACTGCTAGCTGGTAAAAACGTCAGCTCCACACTCACCATTGGCGAAGACGCTTTCATACTTAGCGGTGCTACCACCCCCGCTGACTTTCTGCTCCAGACCCAGCTCATGTGCGCCACTCTAACGGACCCCGGTTACCGAGAGGAAGCGCTCTGGCAGTTTCAAAAGGCCGTCCCAATGATGTATCAGCAGCTCAAGCACACCCCAGCAGGCCCCCAGCAGGAAATGGAAGCTTGGCTTTACGGTGGCGATTCCCGATTCACCATCGCACCCGTCGAAAAACTTTCATCCTACACCATCGCGGATGCTAAAAAATGGCTCACACCCGAATTGGCGAGAGGCTACATGGAACTCTCCATCGTCGGCGATTTCGAAATTGAAGCCATCCTTCCTAATCTTCTAACCACCTTTGGAGCATTGCCACCGCGGCGGCTCGCACCTCCGGCTCTAACTGCCGCCCGAATCCTGCAATTTCCAACTTCACCAGCGGACAAGACCTTCACCTACGACTCTAAAATCTCTCAAGCCAGTGCGGTCACCATTTGGAAGGGACCTGGAGTCCGCGGAAATCAGAAACTTTTCCGCAGATTCAATATCCTCGCGGATATCTATGGTGATCGCCTCCGCGAAGAAATCCGCGAGAAACTCGGGGCATCTTACAGCCCGAATGCCGGTGCCGCAGGTTCGGATGCTTTCGAGGGCATCGGCTATGTCATGGGCGAGAGCGTTGGAAAACCCGAGGATCTCGCACTTCTCCTCAAAACCATGCGCGATCTCGCCGATGAATTCGCCAAAACAGGAGCCACTGCGGATGAACTTGATCGAGCCCTTGAGCCAACCTTCGGTCAACTCACCAAGTCACTCCGTGATAACAAATATTGGCTCACCACGGTTATGAGCCAATGCCAACTTGACCCCAAGCGACTCGATCTCGCTCGCACCCGCGATGCCGACTACCACTCGATCACTCTGGAAGAAATTAACGCCCTCGCAAAAAAAACCATGGTCGCCGAAAACGCCCTGCTCGTATCTATCAAACCCGCCGAGTAATCCAGATCTTCTGAAATCCCGCTAGCCAATACCAACCATGCGGGTCGCCATCGTTCACTATCACCTCGCCCCTGGCGGTGTGACGTCCGTGATCGAGTCCGTCTCACAAGCACTCACCTCAGCCGGCATCCAGCACGTCATCCTGACAAGCGGCTGCGGCGTCTCGCCCCAGTCCGATACTCGGGCGTCCTACCTGAAACACCGCCAAATTGAAGCCTTGGGATATCTGACAGAACCGGGCGATCTCAAGGCAGATTCACTCCTAACTTCCCTCCGCAGTGTCGCCACCAATGCTCTCGGCGCACCACCTGATATCTGGCATTTTCACAACCACTCGCTCGGAAAAAACTGCCTCATCGCGGACGTCGTCGCTCGCCTAGCAGAGAAACAGGAACGATTAGTTCTTCAAATCCACGACCTCGCAGAAAGCGGACGCCCTCAGAACTATTCGCTCATCGCCAGCAGCGATAATATCTATCCGTTTTCAGCCCGCATCCATTACGTTTTTCTTAACACCCGGGATCGAGAGGTTTTCACCACCGCCGGACTGCCTGAGAAGAACGCAAGCGTCCTTGCAAACCCGGTTTCTTTGCCTGCCCGGCAGGTGCGGAATAACATCCCCCCTGAGCGATCCATTCTCTTCGCACCGATCCGAGGCATCCGCCGAAAAAACCTGGGCGAACTGGTCCTCCTTTCCGCGCTGGCTCCTGTCGGCGCGTGTTTCGCCATCAGCCGTGCACCGCAGAATCCTGATGCACAACCGATTCACGATCACTGGCGGAAATTTGCTAGAAAACATCAACTGCCTATTGAGTTTGATGTGGTCGATCACTTCTCTCCCGCCGTCGGGGCCTCCTCGGCGTTCGAGGCTTGGGTTGAACACGCCACCCATTTCGTTACCACCTCCGTCGCCGAAGGATTCGGCTTACCTTTCCTCGAATCGGTCGCTCACGGTAAACCTCTTATCGGCAGAAACCTGTCCCATCTAGCAGCCGAGCATGCCCAACAAGGCATCCGATGCGGTCGGCTTTATGAGAAAATTCTCATTCCTATCGACTGGATCGATCCCTCGATTTTAGCTGGCTACCTCACCACCACGCTTGAGCGAAACTACCGCTTCTATCAGCGACCGCTTTCAAACGAGATCATCACCGCCACGTATGACGCTCTTGTTCACGAGGACTATCTGGATTTCGGAAATCTCCCCGAACCTCTCCAACAAGGTGTCATCGAGAGACTGATAGAAAAAACCCATCGACAAATTCCTCTCGTCCAAGCGAACGGCATCACCCTCCCGCTGGAAGAATGGCTCGCCCAAGTCATTGCACGACACACCCCCACCGCTACGCCGAACCTACTCACAACCTACTCTCTGGGTGAGTATGAAAAAAATCTGGCCACCCTCTATGAAAATCTATCAATTCAGCCCGTCTCCCCCGTCCTCTACCTCCCAGCAGCGGAGATCCTCACAGCCCATCTCACCCCGCAGTCTTTCCATTTCCTGCTTTCCGCGCTGGAGCCTATCCCCATACCCATAAAGTTTCGCGCGGTCATTTTCGATATCTACGGCACCCTCCTCATCGCGCCAGCCGGTGGTGTAAAACCCGATCCTTTCACCGATCCGATTCTGCGCGAAATCCTGCGAAGTTTCGGTCACGAGCCACCGTCATCTCCTAGCGCTTCACTACACGCCGCCATCGTTCGCCACCATGCAGCCGCCCAAGTGGCGTTTCCCGAGGTTGATCTTTGCGCTCTTTGGCGTGAAATTCTATCACTTGAAGTAGATGTCGAAATCGTTCCACTGATTGAAGAGCTCGAAGCCGCATGGCACCCCACTCAACCTATGCCCGGTGCGGAAAAATTCATTCAAAAAATCGCACGCACCGGCATTTCGCTTGGACTTCTTTCCAATGCTCAGTGCAACACCCTCTCTTCCCTCGGTAGCATCTCCCACCTTTTCGCGCCGGAGCTCAGCCTTCTTTCCTATCAGCACGGCATCGCGAAGCCCGCGCCAGAGCTTTTCCAGATTCTAACTGAACGCCTCGCGGGCAGAAACATCAGCCCTGCGGAAACTCTCTTCATCGGGAACGACACCCTTCACGACATTGTTCCCGCTGCGAATGCGGGATTCCACACCGCGCTCTTTACCGGCCACCCGGATTCGCTGCGGCCCGGCACTTGTTCCCCGGATTTCACCTTCCAAACCTGGGCAGAACTCGACACGCTTTTCTAATGGAATCCGAATGGATATTTCTCAATATGATGCGATGAATATGCTAGACCTAACATGGAAACCGGTTTTTCTCAAACTCCTTAGTGAACATACCGTGTCCGATGCCGCTCACGATCTGGAACATATTCGCCGAGTAGTGACCAACGCCCGTCGGCTCACTCATGAAGAAGGCGCGGACTGGACGATCGTGATGCCTGCGGCGTGGCTGCATGATTGTGTCATCGTGCCGAAATCCTCGCCAGACCGTGCCCGCGCCTCGCAACTTGCTGCGGCTCAAGCGGTGACTTGGCTAGCAGACAATGCTTGGCCGCACGGCAGATTGGATGAAATCGCACATGCCATCGCAGCGCACAGTTTCTCCGCAGGGATCACGCCCTGCTCACTAGAAGCACGAGTACTCCAGGATGCGGATCGACTGGATGCGTTAGGCGCGGTTGGGTTGGCGCGAACGCTGATGTTGGGCGCAGAAATGAAGCGGGAGTTTTACGATGTTCATGATCCCTTCTGTCACACGCGCAGTGCCGATGATTCCATTTACACGCTCGATCATCTCTATTGCAAACTTCTCAAACTGGAAGGAACGATGCAGACGGAATCTGGTAGAAAAGAAGCAAAACAGCGGACGGTATTTCTCCGCCAGTTTCTCGAACAAATGGAACGAGAAGTGCCCAGTGATCACGGCTGAATCCAACCGCGAGTGACATCATACACGTACCAGTCCTCCAGTTTTTTGCGCGCCCAAGGGGTTTTCCGTAAAAAAGTTAGACTGGATTTGATCGTGGGATCAAACATGAAACAGCGGATCGGAATTTGCCTGCTCATTTCCTCCCAGCCATGGCGGTCCACAACCGCGCGGAGTACTAATTCCAAAGTAATGCCGTGCAGGGGATCGTTCGGATGCGAGGAAGGCTGCGTCATGTCGGCAGAAAGTTGGCGAGTCCGAATTGATGAGTCGAGGAAATCAGGACGATACCAAAGAAGCCGAGGCATGGATGCCTCAGCTTCATGATTCGCAATCCGGCTCGGGCAGATTACATTTTCTTGGGCATCGCGACCATGAACGCGCAGTCCTGGCCCTTGTCATTTTCGTAAGTGACCTCGGTATGGGTGGGCGCATCGTTGCGAGCCCGCTTGACCACCACTTTGCTCACCTGTTTGCAGGATGGGCAGGTGACAGAACCACCTTCCTTACATATCGCCATCGCTTGCTCCTCTGACTTGATAGAAACTACCGAGATCGACTTACAGGTATTACAAACGTAGCCGATGCTCATGCCCGGCTTGAGCTCCTTGAACTGGGATTGCTTGCCAAGTGTTTCCCAATGCTGCGGACCGGGACCGGCACTGGCGATGGATGCGAAGGCGCCGAACGCAATGATAGAGGATAGGACGCGGATGGTGTTTAATAGTGTTTTCATGATATAACGTTTTCTTGTTTGATGTGTGAAAACGGAGGCTAGGTAGCAGTGGCTCCGTGTTGAATGGGAGTTTCCCACTCTCTATTTATTCCAAAGATTTTTCCAAAACCAAAATCCAGTAAGCTCCTTGTTACCTTGCACGAGTCCAATATCCCAGCAACCATCGTGCATGCACCGTGAGGATTTGCCACTCGACCGACAGCTCAGACAGGAAATTCTTTTTGCACGGGAACGGGTTTATCGCTTCGGAAAGCCGACGCCTCTGGAGCGGCTAGAGCTGCCCGGGCTAGGTCCAGAAATTTGGATCAAGCGCGAGGACCTTTCGCCGATCAAAGCCTATAAATGGCGGGGTGCCTGCAACCGAATGGCCATCCTATCGCCTGCCGAAATGAAGCGTGGCGTGGTCACTGCGTCCGCCGGAAATCACGCGCAGGGTGTGGCGCTCGCTGCCCGCACGCTTGGCATCAAGGCACGCATTTATATGCCGCGCTCGACGCCAAAAGTAAAACAAGCCGCAGTGTTCCACCATGGCGGTGAGTTCGTAGAAATTCATCTAGCAGGTGATAGTTATGACGATGCGGTTTCTGCCGCCCGGGCCGATGAAGCGGCAAGCGGCGCAGTTTACATTCATGCCTATGACGATCTGAAAGTGATGGCGGGCCAAGGTACACTCGCCGACGAAGTCGTTCTATCAGGACGCGGCCCGTTCGACGCCGCCTATCTACAAATCGGCGGCGGAGGTATGGCGGCGGGAGTTTCCACCTGGTTGAAAACCTATTGGCCAGACATCGAATGCATCGGCGTAGAAGGTGTGGGCCAGGCATCGATGAAAGCCGCCTTGGAGGCAGGAAATCCCGTGGCACTTGCACAGGTCGATTTATTCTGCGACGGCACAGCCGTTAGAAAAGCAGGTGATCTGCCATTTGAAATTTGCAAGAACACGCTGAGTCGAATCGAAACGGTGACCAACGCTGAAGTCAGCACCGCAATGCGTGTCCTCTGGGAAGGCTTGCGCTGCATTTCCGAGCCATCCGGCGCGATGGGCCTCGCAGCGGTTTTGAAAAATCGAGAGAGTTTGATTGGAAAACGGGTGCTCGTAGTGCTTTGCGGCGCGAACATCGATTTCCTTCAGCTCGGATTGATCGCCCAATCCCTTGGAGACGGCGCAAAAACCAGCCGCACCTTGCGCGTGCGGATTCCAGAGCGTGCAGGAGCAATGTTGGAATTGTTAGACTCATGTTTCGAAGGACTGAACATCGCAGATTTCCAATACGGCAAAACCGATGCAGAATTCGCTTGGCCCGCCTTCACGATCCATACGGAGGATACCACCGTGCTCGAAGCGTTGCCGGAAAAACTCAATCGGCTCCACTTCGCATGGGAAGACCTAACAGACGCGGTGGATATCGCCTTTCGCGCGATCCCCCTTCGCGGTGATTTGTTACAGAATCCGGCGTTCCTTCGTTTAGATTTTTACGAACGCCCGGGTGCATTGCATGACTTCCTCGACCAACGCATCCGCGGCAATGCAAGTCTCTGTTATTTTAACTACCGCCAATCCGGCGAACGCATCGGTCGAGCATTGATCGGACTGGATTTCCCATCTCATTACGAACGCGACGCGCTGCTAATGACCATCCCAAGCCATGGAGATGGTTATCGACTTTGTGAAGCGGTGGATGAAGCGACACGAAAAAGACTTGTCGGTTATTAAAACGTTGACGGAGAACGAGACAGTCGTTCATTCGGCTGGCCGTTTTCACGGAGCGCGGAATTCATTCCGCTTCTTAAGGGGACTTCCAAAAACTCACAATCTATTGTAATCCAATGAATTGTGGCACGTAAAATGCTTTTAATATATCTAATGAAATCGGGAAAAAGATAT
>JAYVNE010000059.1:0-18558 GCA_043758615.1 Akkermansiaceae bacterium | reverse complement strand
TAGTCCACTGAGAGCGAATCACAGTTGGTGCCACTCGTCAGCCATTGCAAGCGGATCTCAAACCACGCCCGCAGCGGGAGAGTCACTGCGGTATCGGTATTTACCCAAAGTGAGTTACGGTAGTAGGCGAACTTTCCCGTGCTTGGATTTACTCCCACCCGAATCAGTGGGTTGGTGTTGGCGACCAGGGTATCCAGTAGCCAGCAGGGTTCTCCCGCACTTACCGTCACCGAATCAATGTAATAGAACGCGGAAAACATTCCCGCATTCGCGGTGCTGCCAGACAACGCATAGCTATGGCGGGCATTTCCTGAAGAAGAGACAATACGACAATCCGCACTCCAGCCCAAACCGCTGGCGGTGGTGTCGTTCGTTACTTTCGGCCCCACGGCGCGTTTATAGAAATTGGCTCCTGTATTGACAGAGCCGAGATTCCCCGGCGTGGCGGTATTGAGCGTGCCGACGCCTGAGAAGGTTTCGCGAGTGATAAGAGTCAACGCAGCATGGGACGAAGCGGCAATCAACGTGTAACAAAAGAAGAAGTGGAGTATTTTTTTCATTAGGTGAAATTTGATGTATTCAGTGATGCCTTCTGATTTTGGCCATGGGGTGAGCTAGATTTTTAGACTGATGGAGCTGGCTCACGTCCGCTTAGTCTCGTTTAAAACGAGCGGTTAGCGGGTTAGATTTTTGTCAGACCCAGCTTGCAGGCTTGCTTATCCTGTTGTCTATCTAAAACGTTCTCAATCAGGCATTGATACAAGGCATTTGGCTTAAGGCCAGCATTCCTTAAAAACTCGTTCCGGGTCGTCTATTTTCGTTAGATTTCCCTAATTGATTATCAATGAGATAGAGCTTCAAGCCAAACGCTCTGTTCCGGCGCGCCTCAGTGATGCGCTTTCAACGCCGCAATCCCGCCAAAGACAATCATCGCGACAATCGCCACGAAATAGAGCACAAACATCGCCAACACTAGAATCCCGAGAAATTTCCAAAACGAGCGCTGCTGGCCCAGCGCATTCACCAGGTCCTGCTCGCTACCGGTCATCAGCAAGTCACCGATACGGCTTGCGTAATTCCACAGCTTCAGCGCGGGATAAATGTAAACGATGGATAAAACGCCGTATAATATCGCGATCATTGTTCCCATCACCCCCGAAAGCATCGGCGCAGCACCTGATGCAGCGGAAAACCGGCTCATCTGCGAACCTGCGAGGGCGATCACCAATGCCAGCAGCAACATCATTCCCGCGCCGAAGAACATCAGCACGGACATGAATCGCACCCATGGCTTGGTGCCTGCCAATTGATGGAGAACGGCTTGGGAAACTGGTGAGTTTACCGCATGGCTCGCTTCTTGAATTGTCGTGTTGGGGGAGGCGTAAGGATCATTTTCCATAACTTGAAAGCTCTCAAATCGGCACGAGCATGACAAGTTACGTTTCGCGCCCGCGTCCCGCGAGATCCAAGAGCCGTCGTATCCACCTTACCCCGCCTTGCCGCCACGGGACAAATTCTGAGAGATCGAATGAAAGCCTCGACGCGCTCCTTCCCGCACGTTGGAATCATGCGCTAACCTATGATTGTTTCAGAAATCGCATCCCGCTTAGAAACCGCTGTTTGTTCAGTGGTGCGCGGCCAACCTGAAGTAGTCCGCCGTGTACTCGCCTGCTTGATTTCCGGCGGCCATGTCTTATTGGAAGATTTCCCCGGCACCGGAAAAACCACGCTCGCTAAGGCAATTGCCAAGTCAATCAGTGGCACCGCCTTCAAGCGAGTGCAGTTCACCCCAGACCTGCTGCCATCTGACAGCCTCGGACTCTCCGTGCTCGATCCTCGCACCCAGGAATTCCGGTTTCATCCCGGGCCAGTGTTTACAGACATTCTACTCGCTGACGAAATCAATCGCGCCTCGCCCCGCACCCAAAGCGCATTGTTAGAGGCGATGGGTGAACGGCAGGCAACCATCGAAGGAAAGCGCTATGACCTCGATGGACTCTTCTTTGTCATCGCCACCCAGAACCCGGTGGAATTTCGTGGCACCTATCCTCTACCAGAAGCGCAAATGGACCGTTTCGCCCTTCAATGCACGCTGGGCTACGTGAGTGCTGCCGAAGAAGCCTCCATTCTAGCAGACCAAGCGCATGCCCATCCGGTGGACACTCTAGCAGCCGTTGTTTCCCGTGAGGAAATTCTTGAGCTGATGACCGCCGCGCGTCGCGTCCGGTTCAGCGAGGAGCTCCGCCACTACGTCGTCGCGCTGGTGGGTGCGACTCGCGGTCACCCCGCAGTCCAGCTTGCGGCCAGTCCGCGGGCATCGTTGGCTTTGATGAAAATTTCCCAAGCGCTGGCTGTGTTTGAGGGTAAAGATTTTGTATCACCTGAGCTGATTCAATCGGTCGCTGCCGATGTGATCGCGCACCGGATGGTGCTCGCACCGGAAGCAAAATATGCGGGTGCGAACGCCCGACAAATCGTCGCAGACCTGATTGATCAAACGCCGGTGCCCGCATAGAATCCGTCGTCCATGAGCGTGCAATCTCCAGCGACCCGCGAGCTGCTAACTGAACAGCGCGAGCGCTTGGATCGCTGGCTGCATTGGATTTATTTCAAGACTGCCGGACTCCACTTTTTTGTCGCTCGTCGGCTGAGACCTGCCGGCACGGCCCTTGGGTTAGTCTTTGTGCTGGCCACCTTTCTTGCCATCAGCCATGACAGCAGCGCAGTCTATCAGCTTCTATCACTGAGCTTGGGCATGATGCTCATCGCGGGGCCATGGGCACTCGCCCGGCGCGCTTCGGTGGAGGCAAAACGAGAGCTCCCGCGCTATGCAACCGTCGGCGAGCCACTGCGCTACTCGGTCCAAGTGTGGCAAGACGGAAAAAAATTCCTAAGCCGCGCATCTCTCGCCGAGTCCATACCCGATCCGCGCCCGAGTCTTGAGGATTTTTCACGACTGAAAGAGCCCGGTGAGGAAGAACGCAATGGCTTTGACCGCACGCTCGCCTATTTCCGCTGGCAATGGCTGCTGATGAAGAATCGCCTGTTTGACGGTGGATTTTCGGCGGTGGACCTCAACCTCAAGCGAGGCCAGCACACGAGAGTCTTCATCGAGCTCACCCCGCTGCGCCGGGGTGTCATCCGGCTGGACGATCTCCGCGTGCTACTCCCCGATCCATTCGGGTTGTTCCAAAGGTGCCGTAAAGTAAAAGCTCCGGCCGCCACCCTCACCGTCTTGCCGCGCCGCTACCCACTGCCTCCCATCGAACTGCCCGGCGGTGCAGCTTTCAAAATCACTGGGGAGGCTAACACTAACACCATTGGCAGTTCCGGCGAGTTCGTGGGAGTTCGTGATTATCGCCCCGGAGATCCATTTCGGCAGATCCATTGGAAAAGCTGGGCAAGGACCGGACGGCCGATCGTGAAGGAGTTAGAGGATACTTACTATCCACGCTACGGTCTGATTTTGGACACCTTGTCTTGCGATCGCACTGACCAGCAATTTGAAGAGACCGTCTCTGTAGCAGCATCATTCGCCGCATCCATCGACACCAGCGACTCGCTGCTCGATTTAATGTTTATCAAAAACCAGGCGCACATCGTCACTGCCGGGCGCGGGCTCGAACGTGCGGAAAAGCTGCTAGAAGTGCTTGCGGGCGTCACCCCTGAGAGATCCAACCAATACGCCTCGCTCGCCCGTCTAGTGATGCGTCACCGGGACGACCTCACCTCCTGCCTCGTGATTTTCAATGGCTGGAACGAATCTAAAGCAGAATTTCTAACTATGCTCACCTGCCAAGGCATCATTTGTGCACCGCTCGTCATCGGCCAAGGTTCGGCACCTGCGGGAATGCCCGGGCATTGGATCGAGTCTGGAAAAATCGCGCACGATCTTCGTCGGCTACCTAACAAACTTTTGACCACCCTTTAAAATACTCACCTTCTATCAACTCGATCTATCCACCTCCCCGCTTCCTCCTCGGCGCATCCCTCCTTTTCTGGGGAACGATGACGAACCGACCCGTGATCGGACTGGTGCTGGCGTTGTTCGTGGAAGCAGCTCATTGGGTGCGCTTCCGTTGGGATTTTGATGACGAAACGTGCAGCCGCGCCTGGCAATTCACGTCAATCGGTATCGGCCTAGCCACCGCGCTCATCTGGTTAGATGGCGATCGCTACACGGCCCTCCCCAGCCTCCTCACTTGGATGCCCCCCCTGCTGCTGCCGATGCAGTTTGTCCAAGCCTTCGGCATGCGTGGATCGCTGCCATTACACACTTTTTCCTTTCTCGCCAAACAACACCGAAAACGCAACCAACGCCTGGGACTAACTGAAACAGTCATCTATCTAAATTTCGGGAACATCTACTTCATCACGACGATGGTCGCCTCGACTCTAGGCAGCCGAGCGAACGCAAGCCCTTGGGGATTCCTTGTTGTCACAGTCACCCTTACCGGCTGGATGCTGCTTTCCACCACGCGCAGCCGTCCGATGGCCTTAATGCTGCCGCTGCTGATCGCCACCGGTATGGCGGTAGCAGGTCAGTTAGGACTGCAGCGGGCACAGGACTGGGTCAGCGGCGGCGCAGGGATGTTTGATCCAAAGTTTAACCCTAACACCGTTTCCACCATGATCGGAAAACCCGGGGTGGTTCAGCTATCTTCGGATATCGTTTGGAGGCTCCGCCCGTTTGACAAAAATCCCATTCCGTCGTTGTTACGAACCGCAACCTATAACACCTACCGCACCGCGACATGGGAAAACCAACAGGTCGCGATCACGGATTTCAAAGACCTCGATACGCGCGAAACCAGTGACGGAGAAGCCTTCTATCTCCTCAAGGAAAACGCGGATCAAATGGCGATCCGCCCCACGCTTCCACGCTTCAGTTTGCGCGGTGCCGCCGCTCCGGAAACACCGCTGCCTCTGCCAGGTGATGCCGCCAGCCTGCGTGATTTCGCGCTGGACGGGATTGAACGCAATACTTTCGGTTGCATCCGCGTTTTCCCAAAAGAATCCGTGATCGATGGTACTGTTCTCTGGCATGCCGGCACCAATCCGGAGAAGCCGCCCATTCCATCGGAAGATGTGAAAATCCCCATTTCTGAGCAAAAGGTCATTCATCAAATTTCGTTAGAAATCGGATTGGTCTGCGAGCCCGTGAAGAAAAAGCAAAGCACTCTCCTCCACGCATGGTCCACACCACCTGTATCGACTCGTGAAAATTGGCCTACCCGGATTCACGGTCGATCCATCGTTAGAGAAACTGATTTTAAACGCACCCAAAGCCTGACAGAAAAACTTACTCTGATCCGCAACTGGTTTCGGGCTCACTTCGAATACTCGAGAAAACTAACGATTTACAGCTCCAGCTATGTCGCGGTTTCTCCCACCGGCATCGCTCAGTTTCTCACCCGGGAACGAAAAGGGCATTGCGAGTACTTCGCCACCGCAACCGCTCTCCTTCTGAGAGAAGCAGGCGTTCCGACCCGCTATGCAACCGGATACGCCGTTGCGGAGCGAGACGCGAAACGCCGTGAGTTCGTAATCCGCGGAACCCACGGCCACGCCTGGTGTCGGGTTTGGGATGAGGACGCCGGAGTGTGGTTCGATTTTGATACCACGCCGCCGGACTGGATGGGTAGCTGGACACCTACACTCTCCTCGACTCAGTGGTTAGACGATGGGCTGAAGCGTTACCGTGAGGACTTTTTCCTCTGGCGAAACCGACCGAGCAATCATCTTGCAGTCATGCTCGTCATGTCGTCCATCGCGTTAGGGGTGGGAGCGTTTGTGGCGAAGCGCTTGTGGAAGTCCAAACACCGAGTGGAAAATTTGGCGAGATTTTCTGGTTATTCTGGCCCCGTCATCCGTACGCCGCTGCACGATTTAGAACCGGACGCGCGAAAACAACTTGGCTACCGCTCGCTCGGGCAACCCTATGCCGAATGGTTAACGCGGTTACTGCCACTGCTATCAGATCACTCCTTATTGGAAGAAGCCATCGCCCTCCACCAACGCATTCGCTTTGACCCGCAGCCAGTGCCCCCGGAGCAAAATAAGCGGCTGATAGATCTCACTCAGCACCTCCGTGCGGCGCTCAAACGCGGAATTCACAACGGCGACACCTCTTTCTATCAGAACAAGAAATACCGTTGAGCCAGCGGGAGGCAGGACATGGGTTCGCAGCTTAGTACGATGCCATCCGCCGTGACGGTGTAAGTGTCAGGATCCACCATAATTTTCGGGAGATAATCATTGAAAGGCAGATCACGCTTCGTGATGGCTCGGCAGTTTTTCACTGCAACCAAACGTTTCGCGAGTCCGAGTTCATCGAGAACGCCCGACTCGAGTGAAGCGGCGCTCACAAAGGTGACGGAGGTCGCGGCGATCGCCTTGCCGAACGCACCGAACTGCGGGCGATACATCGTCGGCTGCGGCGTGGGAATGGAGGCATTTGGGTCACCCATGTTCGCCCAAGCGATCAGCCCGCCTTTGAGAATGGTTTCCGGTTTTACTCCGAAAAATGCGGGCTTCCACAGCACCATATCTGCGAGCTTTCCGATTTCAATACTGCCGACCTCGTGGGAGATGCCGTGAGTGATTGCAGGGCAAATCGTATATTTCGCCACATAACGGAGCGCCCGGAAATTGTCCGCTGCGGGGTGGCCCGGCCCATCCAGTTTGCCAAATTGAACTTTCATTTTGTGCGCCGTCTGCCAAGTCCGGGTGATCGTCTCGCCGATGCGGCCCATGGCTTGACTATCCGATGACATCATCGAAATCGCACCGAGGTCGTGCAGTCGATCTTCCGCAGCAATCGTCTCGGGACGAATCCGGCTTTCTGCAAACGCAACATCCTCCGGAATGCGAGAGTCCAGATGATGGCAGACCATCAGCATGTCGAGGTGCTCGTCGATCGTGTTAGAAGTGAACGGTCGGGTGGGATTGGTCGAGGATGGAAGGACATTCGCTTCCCCACAGACGCGTATGATATCCGGCGCATGACCGCCGCCCGCGCCCTCGGAGTGATAGGTGTGAATCGTCCGCCCCTTAAAAGCGGCTAGGGTACTTTCGACAAAGCCCGCCTCATTCAAAGTATCTGTATGAATCGCAACTTGGATATCAAACTCATCCGCCACGCTGAGGCAGGTATCGATGGCAGCGGGAGTCGTACCCCAGTCTTCGTGAAGCTTCAGCCCAATCACACCTGCTAGAACTTGTTCGCGGAGCGGCTCCGGCGATGAACAATTTCCTTTTCCGAGGAATCCGAGATTGACAGGGAACGCCTCCGCGGATTCTAACATCCGATGAATATTCCACTTTCCCGGAGTGCAGGTGGTGGCGTAGGTGCCATGTGCCGGACCGGTTCCACCGCCGATCAACGTCGTGACGCCGGATGCGATCGCGTGCTCGATCTGTTGAGGGCAGATGAAATGGATGTGAGTGTCGATGCCGCCTGCGGTGACGATGCAACCCTCCCCCGCGATGACTTCGGTAGCAGCGCCGATGGTCATCGAAATACCATCTTGAAGTAGAGGGTTTCCCGCATGGCCAATGCCGACAATCCGGCCATGCTTAATGCCGATGTCCGCCTTGATGACGCCTTGCGCTGCATCGAGGATCAGGGCATTGGTGATCACGAGATCGAGTGAGTCGGCATCACGGGCGAGCGGCGATTGCGCCATCCCATCACGGATGACTTTACCTCCACCGAATTTCACTTCATTGCCGTAGCCCCCGTTTTCAGCGATTAGATCGCGCTCGACTTCGATAAAAATTTCCGTATCGGCAAGGCGGACTTGGTCACCGGTGGTCGGGCCGAACATGCCGGCGTAGTTGGCGCGGGTTTGTTTCATGCGTCTAGCAGTCCGTTAATGAGGTTGTTAAGACCATGCACTTCGCGAGTTCCGGCGAAGGCCACCAGAGGGATCTCTCGGGTGTCGCCAGGTTCGAAACGAACCGCGGTTCCGGCGGGAATGTTGAGGCGAAATCCCCGAGCGGCGGCCCGATCAAATTGAAGCGAAGTGTTCACCTCGAAAAAGTGAAAATGGCTACCTACCTGGATGGGGCGGTCCCCGATGTTAGCAACTACAATACTAACCGTTGCGAGGCCAACGTTGAGGTCAATCGCGGGAGCGCCGGGCGGGGTAATAATTTCACCAGGAATCATCGGACGGGATTGTGAACGGTGACCAGTTTGGTGCCATCAGGAAACGTCGCTTCCACTTGGACATCGTGGATCATTTCGGCGATGCCTTCCATGACTTCATCGCGAGAGACAAGAGTCGCACCATAACTCATGAGCTCCGCCACGGATTTACCATCGCGCGCAGCTTCCAGAAGCTCGGCCGTGATAAGGGCTACGGTTTCTGGATAATTCAACTTAAGGCCCCGGGCACGCCGACGCCGGGCAAGATCACCTGCCACGACGATGAGAAGCTTTTCCTGTTCACGCGGAGATAGATGCATCAGGGCGACAGACTAGAGGAGAGGCAGCATGCCAATTGAAGCGAGGGCCAGCGCCACCGCAGCTAACTGAACTTTAGGCTTCGGGTTCAGACACGTGAGGGTAACACTAACAATCACCAATGCTGCCATCACGTATTCAATGGCACCGTGAGTATGAAAAAATGTCACCCTTAGGAAATCAAACTCATCGGTTTCATCAGGATGATAATGACCGGGATGCGCCATCAGAAGCGAGGGAAGAAAACAGGCTGCTGTACAGAACAAGCGCACAACGGTTGTTTTGGCGTCAGCCATTCGGAGATCGTTCATAGACGGATACTGTAAAGAAGCAACAGACATGCCAAGCGGGGAATCAAAAAAACCATGCCCCCCGAAAAAGGGCATGGTTTCATTATGATGCACAGCTAACCGAAACAGAGGGAAAAATTATTTGTAGGTGCCTTTGAGGAAAGGTTCACCCACGACGTTTTTGTATTCTTTAAGGATCTTGAATTGGCCGTCCGCGCGGGTTTCCCCGATGAAGACATTTTTCGTGAGGTGATGGTTCGCTTGCGTGGTGACCTTGCCACCAGGACCATCGAAAGAAATGCCACTTTTGAGAGCTTCCATGACTTTATCCACCTCGAAAGACTTGGCCTTTTCCACGGCCGCTTTCCAGAGGTAAACGCCATCATAGGAGAGCACCATCGGTGAACAGGTGACGCGGCCTTCTTTGACGATGCCGGGAACACTGGACTTCGCAAGCCACGCTTGGAAATTTTTGATGAACTTGGCGTTGTCTGGGCTCTTGATAGACTGGAAGTAAGTCCAGCAACCTAACTGACCCACCAACTGGCTAGCAGGCAATCCGCGGAACTCGTCCTCGGAAACCGAGAAGCTGATGACCGGGCAGGTCTCGGCAGTGAGGCCAGCTGCGGCATACTCCTTGAAGAATGGCACGTTAGTATCACCATTGAGGGTGCTCACGATGCAGGCATCACCACTGGCGGCAAACTGTTTAATCTCGGAAATGATTTGCTGGTAATCGGTGTGGCCAAATGGAGTGTATTTACCGGCAGAGATGATCTTGCCAGAGCCATCCTTCGTGAAGCCACCGCCAATGTTTTCGAGAGGCACGCCCTTGCTGAGGAGATACTCAAGAAGCACGAGGTTCGTCGTCTGCGGGTAAACATAGTCTGAGCCTAGCAGATAGAACTTTTTCTTACCTTCGGCGAGAAGGTAGTCGATGGCAGGAGTAGCCTGTTGATTGACTGCCTCTGCGGTGTAGAAAATGTTCGGAGACATTTCTTCACCTTCATACTGCACGGGGTAAAAAAGCAGGCCTTTCTTTTCTTCAAAGACGGGAAGAACCGATTTGCGGCTCACCGATGTCCAGCAACCAAAGGTCACTGAGACTTTATCTTGATCGAGTAGTTGTTTTGCCTTTTCTGCGAATAGCGGCCAGTTCGAAGCACCATCTACCACAACAGGCTCGATTTTTTTGCCCATCACGCCGCCTGCAGCGTTGATTTCGTCAAAAGTGAATAACAGAACATCGCGAAGCGAGGTTTCGCTGATAGCCATGGTGCCGCTCAAAGAATGGAGCACGCCGACTTTGACAGTGTCCTCAGCGCGAACGAAAGCCGCGGTGAGAGCTAACGCACCGAGTGCGGAGGGGATGAAACGAGTAATCATGTTTTTAAAGATAATTAAATTTAGGTAACTTTGGATATGTGAAGAAGAAAACAGTAGGCGGAAGAGCGCAACGGCAGACAATACATTGAACCCTCCCGCCACAACCGTTTGATGCAGAAGATTTATATTCAGAATTTCAGCAACGCTTGGACGCCTGAGAACAAGCTATCGGTAACGTCCGAGTCAATATAGCTGACTTCCGCACGCATGAGGAAATGCTCATTGAACACATACGTTGGCGAAATGGTATATTTATACTGATCTGGATTGCTTCCGGCTCCTGCCTCGACATCGTCGAAACCAAAACGGAAGACCGTTGAGAATTTGTCAGTGAACGCGTATTTCAAGAACGCCAAGCCCTGAACCCCACTGGTTGAGCCTGAGTTGTTATTATAGGCGACTTCACCTGCAATCGTCAACTTAGGTGATAGATCATAGCTGGCCCAAACATCATACGTCGAGTAATCTGGAAGACCATCGGTTTGATCGAAGGCAAATCCCGCCCAAAGGGTGAGTTTCTGAATTCCTTTGTAAACCACATAGCCTTCGTAACCAAGGCCATTGCCGAGATCCTCATCGCCGGTCCAGAAGCCATTACCGCCACGAATGGAATCGGAGACATTGAAGCCAGCACCAAAGGTATCGGTCGCATAATCTACCTTAATACCACTGTGGTAAGCAGGAACAGCACCCACTCCAGAGTTTGCGTAGGTAAGCTGAGTCATATTAACCGTGTCGAAGGCTTCATAACCCATCCAGCTGAGGTATTTACCACCCGTGATCGTAAAGTCTCCCACCTTATAAGAGAGGTAGGCATCAAGAATGCCCGCTTCGGTATCACCCACAGCGGTGAAACCTGGTGTGTAGAAGAGACTCGCGTAAAGGGCGACCGGGCCTTGGGTGGCAGTAAAGCCCACCTTAACGACATCCAGTTCCGGCCCACCATCGACGAACGTATGGCTGTTCGGACCATCATCCACATCGGTATAAGTGTAGGCAGCGGCGGCATAACCACTGACTTTCAGCCAGTCACTGGTGGCGGCTGGTGCGGGGGCAGGGGTCATCTCGGTTCCGCCCATCGCGGCAGCCGTGCTAAGCATGAATGCCAAGTGTGGCAATTGGTTTTTACTGAAACGTGTTTTGCTTTTCATGTTCGATTGGTATTAGTGCTCTAATAGCGGAATCCCGCTGCCAATTAGATGAGCTGTATCCGTGCCAATTTCTGGAGACCGAATTTTTAGTACATGAATGAAATTTCATAAAAACCGACTAATCATGAATCGCGCTCACACTAAAAATTACCCACATCAATTCAGCCGAAAACCAAAGGGGGTGAAAAATCGTTCGACTTGATCAACCGAGACCTAAGAACTTCCTTAAACTGTTAAAAAATTCTTTACTACATCCTCAGTGAGGTCGCTCATCTGGCCTGCTGCGGCCACAGATCCACGCTCCAGAATTGCAAAGTCATCTCCCAGTTCCTTGCAGAAATCGAGATATTGCTCGACGAGCAGGATGCTCATCTCACCCTCGGCTCGGAGCATTTTGATAGCGTCCCCGATTTGATCGATGATGTTTGGCTGGATGCCTTCGGTTGGCTCATCAAGGATCAACAGCTTTGGCCTAGTCAGCAAAGCGCGGCCAATGGCGAGCTGCTGCTGCTGGCCGCCGGAAAGCATACCGCCTTTGCGATGGAGGAACTCCTTGATGATAGGGAAAAGTGAGTAAATACGCTCCGTCTGAGTTGCATCGCGCTTCTGGCCGCGGGCGTTCAGACCGATGAAGAGGTTTTCCTCCACGGTGAGATGAGGGAAAATCTCACGCCCTTGCGGGACATACCCGAGCCCTAACCGCGCACGGTCAGCGGATGCAGCGCGGTCAATCGATGAGCCTTCGAGTGTGACTTTTCCTGAATCCGCAGGAAGCAATCCCATGAGCGCCTTGAGAGTTGTGCTTTTGCCGACTCCGTTGCGGCCCATCAAACAGAAAACGGTTTTTGGACGGATGGTTAGATTTACACCGCGCAGAATGGCACTTCCGCCAATAGAGACGCGGAGGTCAGAAATGGTTAGGCTTTCGGCGAGGGCGGGAGTAGCGATCATGCGGCTTTGGATTTGCGGCCCAGATAAACTTCGATAACGCGTTCGTCAGACTGCACCTTATCGACGGAACCTTCGCAAAGGACATGCCCCTGATGCAAAACCGTCACCTTGCGGCCTTGGGAAATTTGCCTAACGAATGTCATGTCGTGCTCGATGACGACGATGGTGTGCTTTCCTGCTAGGGAAAGCAGAAGCTCCCCGGTGCGGTAGGTTTCTTCATCCGTCATGCCGGCCGCAGGTTCATCGACTAGCAGAAGCCGCGCTTCTTGAGCGAGCAACATGCCGATTTCAAGCCATTGCTTTTGTCCATGCGCGAGGATGCCAGCCTTGCGATTGGCGTGATCGGTTAGCTTGATAATTCCGAGAATCTCGGCGATACGATCCTTTTGTTGAGGAGTGATTTTGCCAAACAGGCTGTGCCAGATGCCACGCGATCCGGCGAGGGAAAGCACGAGGTTTTCTGTAACCGTGTGATCATTGTAAACGGTGGGCGTTTGAAATTTTCGCCCGATGCCTAGTCGGTAAATCTCGTATTCATTAAGCTTGAGAAGGTCATGCTTGCCATCGTCCCACAGAAGGATGCCCATGTCCGGCCGGGTGCGGCCCGTGATCAGATCCAGGAAGGTTGTTTTGCCAGCGCCGTTAGGCCCGATAACAGTTCTAAGTTCTCCTTCGTCGAGATAGAAATTGAGATCATTGATCGCTTTGAAGCCATCAAACGAACGCGTGAGTCCTTCTGCTGCGAGGAGAAATGGTTTCTGGCTCATGGTGATGAAATGCGGTGGATGAGTTTTTATGTTAGGGCTCGCCGATCGGAGAAGATGCCGATGAAAGCAGGTCCGGGTCAGCAGGTAGAATGGGTGATGGAGAAAGGTCCTCGGTGCTTACTTCTTTCCTGCCAACCTTCTCTAACAATCCTTGAAGTTGTTCCGGGATTCCCATGATGCCCTTGGGCATAAATAGAACGACAAGAACAAAAGCACCGCCAAGCATCAGTGGCCAGAAATCCGCAGTCGCACCGGAGGATGCCCAACTTTTCAGAACATTGACGCTGATCGCTCCGGCAATGGGACCTACGATGGTGCCGCGTCCGCCGAGGGCTACCCAAACGACGGCCTCTAACGATTTCCCAGTTTCCATTTCGCTGGGGTTGATGATGCCGACCTGAGGCACAAAAAGAGCCCCGGCGAGACTGGCGATGACCGCACTGATGACGAAGATAAAGAGTTTGAAATTCGCAGTGGCATAGCCCGAAAACAACACGCGGTTTTCGGAATCGCGGATGGCGCGCTGGATCAAGCCAAAGCGGGAGTTAGTCAGCCATTTGCAAGCGGCGACCACCGCGACGAGAAGCACCGCCGTGGCGATATAGAGGCCGCGCTTGGTGGACATTTCTCGCAGCGAGAACCCCAGCAGTGTGCGGAAATCTGTGAACCCATTGTTTCCACCCATGAGAAGTTCATTGCGGAAAAATAGCAGCGCAGCGCCGTAGGTGAGGGCTTGGGTGAGGATAGAAAAATAGACTCCCTTGATCCGTGAACGAAAGGCAAGGTAGCCAAATATCGCAGCGATTAGACCGGGGACGAGAATCACCATGGACATCGCAAACGGAAAGCTGCTGAACGGCCCAAAAAACGACGGCCACTCCGTCCGCCCAACCATGCTAAGAAACGTGGGAACTCCAGCCCCGCCGATCATTCGCATCAAATGCATGCCCATCATGTAGCCACCAAGAGTGAAGAACAAGGCCTGGCCGAGGCAAAGCAGCCCGGTATATCCCCATAGTAGATCGATAGAAATTGCGAGAATCCCATAGCAAAGATATTTCCCCCAGTTCCCGAGAGTGAAATCCGAAATGAATCCAAATGAATTCAGCAGCGGCATGATGACGACGAGGAAGACTCCTGAAATGATCAGCAATGGTAACTGGACCCGGCTTGTTAACGGTTGCTTGTTCATCGGTTAGTCAAGGCTGCGGGAACGAGTGACGAAGAGGCCGGCAGGACGCCATTGCAGGAAAAGAATGATCGCTCCCAGGACAAGGATTTTTCCGATCACAGGATTGCCGAGGTATTGCTGGAGCGTTTGATCCGCCACTCCAATGCCGAGTGCGCTGATGACGGTGCCCATGATGTTACCCACCCCGCCGACAACGACCGTCATAAAAGAATCGACGATGTAGAGTTGCCCCATTTGAGGACCTACGTTACCGATTTGTGATAGAAACGCTCCGGCCAATCCCGCGAGGCCGCAACCGAACGCAAAGGTCATCGTGTTGACTCGCTCCGTGCGGATGCCCATGCACGCAGCCATGTTGCGGTTTTGCATCACTGCTCGGATGAGCAGCCCTAACGAGGTCTTGTTGAGGACCAGCCACGTGACCACGATGATGAGGACCGCGAAGCTGATCACGAAAACACGGTTCCAACCAAATACAATGTCATTGACCGTCCAGTTGCCCGAAAGCCAAGCAGGGCTGGTGACTTGCACGTTGTTAGATCCGAAAATGAATTTTAAAATTTGCTGCATCACAAGCGAAATGCCCCAAGTGGCGAGGAGGGATTCGAGGGGGCGCTTGTAAAGAAATTGTATCACCGAACGCTCCAACAGAACTCCGACAAGTGCGGCAATGATGAAACTTGCTGGAATCGCCACCGCAAAATACAATGCCAACCCACTTCCTGATAGATTCATCCCGGGTATGGAGATCGAGAATCCTAGAGGGGATAATTTTAGACCGGTGGCGAAAATGTTTTGGATGACATAGGTCGTGTAAGCCCCCACCGCGATGAGTTCCCCGTGGGCCATGTTAATGATCCCCATTAGGCCGAAGGTGATTGCCAGACCGATGGCGACGACCAAAAGCACAGAGCCCAATGACAAGCCTCGGAAAGCGGTGCCTACCGCGTTGATTCTGGAAATATGAGCATCAATCGCGGTCAGGGCTTTTTTCGAAGCAACAATGGTCGCTGTATCTTTGGCGGCCACTGCCTCGGTGAGGATTGTTTTAATGGTATCGCTCGCGGGGATCGAACTCAGCTCCCCCAATTTGGTACAGGCCCCAACCCGCTCCGCAGCAATGGGGGAACGAAGCTGAATGATGGCGACGGCCTCGTCTAACGCATGTAGTGCCTTGGGATCTTTCTCTGTGGTTTTCAAGAGAAGCAACGCCGGAAGCTTTTCCTGCTTTTGCCCAATGGCGGAGTCTTGAATCGCGCGAATCCGTTTCACCGTGTCAGGGTCGGCGAGGGCTGCTAGATCCGAGACTTCCTTCATCGCACGCCGCAGCCCCGAATCCGTATCGGCAAATTCGACCTCCTTCGGGTTGATGCGAACGGCTTTTCCATCAGGACCTAACAAGGGAGTGTTATCGGAAACTCGAAGCGTCGCATAAGCACCCTCCCCATCCGCATCACCTGTTAGTAAAACAGGTGTCACCAAATCCCCCTCGCCTTTATGAAGGAAAATTCCTCCCTCTTTCCATTTTCCCAGCCAAGTGACGGCCTCGGGGGACGGATTGGCCTTCATGGAGAGAATGATTTCCCGCTGCTCCCCGGGGGTCGAGGCGGCTGCGGCCGCAGCGATGGTGTCGCGGACCGTGCGCTCTTGCGCTTGCACGGTGGCCAAAGATGCCACCATGAAGCCGATCCGCAGAACAAGCGAAAGCCGATTTTTAGAAATTCTAGCGAAAGACTTTTGCATGAAGGTCACCTTGGCCTAGCACCGAGTGTGCCATGCCCGAGCGGAAATCCCGCAAGCCGCCTTAAAGATTTGTAAGGTTTCGCTGATCCTCAGCTTGCCCCTCATTCATCCGCTAGAGACCCAGTTCATGAAAACGCGGACGCCGGGTGCGCGGGAAGGACGCAGAACAATTCAAAGCGGCCTCGCATAAGTCCCGCAGCGATTATGCCAACCTTCCTCCCAGCGTTTTTCGCCGCGCTCAGGGGGCGAGTTGGCAATGCGGCGGGACAGCACGCGTTTCGCAGCAGTTGCGAATTCCGTGGCGGCTGGCGCGCCTGATGAAACCTCCTTCATCTCGCCTAACACCTGAAGTAATCCCCAGCCGCGGCCGTTATAGCGCTCGGAAATGAGAGTTCCATCACCTTTAAAATTCACGTAATCGACCAGCGCGTATGTCCCCTGTGGCGTCGTGTAGACTTTCCGATAGTTCGTCTCAATGCGCGCTTTTTCGCTGCCAGGAGCTGCGGCGAGAATTTTCGGCAGTGCCTCATGCGAGCGAGCGATGATAAAATCCGTTTGCAAACTCACCGTCGCCGACAGCCATTTGCGCAGGCTACTCAGACGGGGGCCATTGAAGTCCTTTTGGAATTCCGCCTTGGTGCGCCACGGACTGAACCGCTCTGCTGCCACCGCCGGAATTTCCGCGCCACGCTGACGGGCAAACTCAATAAAATGCGGCCAACTCTCGCTGAAACGTCCTTTAAATCCCTCCGGATACCAAATGAAATGCCCGATTCCCAGCGATGGAAATTCCTCTCCCGCATTCCAAGTCGTCAGTCCGGCGACACTGCCGGCGCATTCGTTTTGCCAGATTTTCTTCCCGATCGCCGCTTTTTGCGCGGGGCTCAGGTTGCTAGAAGGCGGGGCCGCAGAGACGCATGCGGTAAGGGCAACGGTCAAAAAACTTAAAAAACGGACGGCTTGCATGGCATCACGCTAGCATTAGCATTTCCCCAACCGCAAGCACATGAACCGCATTCCTTGGGATAAAATCCTCAGTTTCACTCCGTTTGATTTAGTGAAACTCTTCGTCACCGCCGCAGTCATTCTTTTCGTGACGAAAATCCAACTCGTGAACGACCGGCTCTCTGCTCTGCTGATTGCGCTGCCCCTCACGTCGCTTCTTGCGATGGTCTGGATGCACCATGACAAGCAATCGTCCGAGCGCCTCGCCAATCACTCCGAGGGCACTTTTTGGTTTGTGCTCCCCACTCTGCCGATGTTCCTCATTTTCCCATGGATGTTGCGAAATGGCTGGGGATTCTGGGCCAGTATCGCGGCGAACTGCGTCATCACCGTCGTCCTTTTCTGGCTGACCGTGGTCATTCTCCGGCGGTTCGGAATCGACCTGATGCCCAAGTGATTTCAAGGGTTCTCAGGCAATCCCCAAAAAATCTCGTTCTCCAACCAGATAAGACTTGTCAGAAACTCGATTCTCTGGTTTGACGACCTGCCCGGCTACTCACCGGAACCTTTCCCATCCTAAAGTTTTGAGCGAAAAAGACCCGTCCCTGCTACCGAAAAACGTAATCCCGTTTGAGCAGGCACGGCCAGATTCGCGATTTCCCGGTTCTCCTATGAAAAGCGATCTCCTCGATAAGGCCTCTGAAATTGTCACCGACCCATTAGTTCTAGTCAACCTAGTCTCACAGCGCGTCAAGCAGCTCAATAGCGGACGTTCACCGCTCATCGCCACCCGCCCCAGCATGGGTGTGGCTGATATTGCCCTCACCGAAATCATCGAAGGCAAAATCAAGCTGGTCTTCAAGGAAGCCCCGTGAGGGTGGCTTTCTAGCCGCCGAACAAGGCCATGACTGCGGAAATCGCCACCAACCGGAAAGCCGGACGGGATTTCCATATTCTGGAAAAATACGAAGCCGGGCTCGAACTCAAGGGCACTGAGGTCAAGTCGATCCGTGCCGGGAAAATCAACATTTCGGACGGCTACGCCCGCGTCGAAAACAATCAAGTTTTCCTCTACGGCTGCGACATTCAACCATGGCAAACCGCCGGTGATTGGTTCAACCACACCTCGAAGCGCCCACGCCGCCTGCTGCTTCACAAGCGTGAAATTCTTAAACTCGCCAATGCCACCGCAGTCAAAGGTTGCTCGCTGCCCCTGTTGCGGGTCTATTGGAAGGATCGTCGCGTGAAAGTGGAAATCGGCGTTGGTAAGGGGAAAACCCACTCGGATCAGCGGCAAGACCTCAAAGAAAAAGTCGAGCTCCGCGAGGCTGCCCGCGAGATGTCCCGCTTTAATCAACGCTGATCGTTAGGTGCCTCGGTTTTCGGCTTCACGCGCGATGGCGGATCTGTCGGTGGCCGGGCAATCACCGCGCCTGCATCAGGTCCGGTTTTCACGGGCGAAGAATTTGGTGTTCGAAACTCCCGGTCACTGGGCAACTCCAACATGTTTCCCATGCGCAACCCATCATCCGGCATGTTAGGGATTACCGCTTGCGCCAACACGGGTTCAGTTGGCTTTGCCTTTTTCACCGGAGAAGGCGGCGGGGCCACCACAATGGCTTTCGGCGGGGCGCAGGAAAACTGGGCCAAAAGCAGCATCGCC
>JAYVNE010000058.1:0-18694 GCA_043758615.1 Akkermansiaceae bacterium | reverse complement strand
GCCGCTACTTTTTTAACCATGAAAATCAGCGAACTCAAACAACGTTACGCGGCAGGCGTCACTCCATCGACAGTGATCGAGGAGGTATGGGACAAAATCCAGCAATGGAATGATCCCGCGATCTTCATCTATCTGCCGGAAAAATCTTTGTTGCTAGATCTTGCGAAATCCGTGGAGTCGATGCCTCAAAATCTCCCACTCTGGGGAATTCCTTTTGTGGTGAAGGATAACATTGATGTCGCAGGCTGGCCCACCACTGCCGCTTGCCCGGAGTTTTCATACCTCCCAGAAAAAGACTCGGAAGTGGTTAGACTGCTGCGCGAGGCCGGAGCAATCCCCATCGCCAAAGCGAATTTGGATCAATTTGCCACCGGGCTCGTCGGCACCCGCTCGCCCTATGGCACTCCTAGAAATGCCGTGGATGCGGAGTTTCTTCCCGGCGGATCGAGTGCGGGCAGCGCATCGGCGGTAGCCGCCGGGCTTTGTGCTTTTTCATTAGGCACGGATACCGCAGGCTCCGGACGGGTGCCTGCAGCATTTCAAGAATTGATCGGATGGAAGCCGACCCGCGGACGATTGAGCAGCCGTGGAGTCGTGCCGGCATGCCGTTCGTTAGACTGCGTCTCGGTTTTCACGAATGACACTGGAGATGCGGCGTTGGTGGCTGGAGTCGTGAGTGTGTTTGACGAAGCTGATGCGTTTTCCCGTGAGGTTGAGGAGTCCGAGTCGTTTGGGAAATCTTTCCGCTTTGGCATACCGCAAAGTTTGGATTTCGCAGGAGACCCCGACACGCCAGCACTGTTTGAAAATGCAAAAAAGAAAATGGAAGCAAGCGGCGGAGTGGCCGTGGAGATCGACCTAACACCCTTCACCGAAGCGGCAAAACTTCTTTACGAAGGCCCATGGGTGGCCGAGCGCTGGGCGGCGGTTGGAGATTTCGTAGAGAACCATCCTGATGCCATTTTCCCGGTGACAAAAACGATTTTAGAAGCCTCCAAAAACTGGGGAGCCGTGGACACCTTTCGGGCGCAATACAAGTTGCGAGAGTTGGCCCGCGTGGTAGAAGGCGTTTGGAAAACGATCGACGTGTTACTCCTCCCCACCACTCCGAGGCTTTATACGGTTGCGGAGAATCTAGCGGATCCGTATGTGACGAATGCCACACTCGGGCGTTATACAAATTTTATGAATTTGCTAGATCTAGCAGCCGTGGCGATGCCCTCTGGACGCGCCCGATCGGGTCGAGCACCGTGGGGCGTCACGGTGGCGGCACCGGCTGGCAGCGATACCTCTTTGTTAGATCTGGCCGGGAGATTCTGCGGTGAATGCATCGAGACCAAACCCGCGCCGCAGCCTAAAATTCCGGTTCTCGTCTGCGGTGCGCATTTGGAAGGACTGGCATTGCATTGGCAACTCGCAGATCGCGACGCGGTGCTGCGCGAGAGGACGCGCACGGCAGCGATTTACCGAATGTATGCGATGCCCGCCAGCGGAACCATTCCTCCCCGCCCAGCGCTGGTGCGGGATGATTCAACAGGAGCGGCCATCGCGGTGGAGATCTGGGAACTAACACCTGCGGCCTTCGGCGATTTCGTTTCGAAAATCCCGTCGCCACTGGGTATCGGAAAAGTTCTGCTTGAAAGCGGCGAGGAAGTTCCAGGCTTCATCGCAGAACCCAGAGCCACCTTGGGGGCGGAGGAAATCACACAGCACGGGGGCTGGAGCGCTTGGCTCGAATTCCGATCCCAGAAATAAGAGCGCAGTTTCCAAAATTCCGGGTTGGCCACCCGGCATTCCGCCTGCCACAAACGTCGCGTGTCCGAGACCCGAATCCTGCAAGTCGCCGATGATGAAATGAAAGAAGCCGTGAGCGAGGCATGCGTCTTACTGCGAGCGGGTGAAATCGTAGCCCTGCCTACGGAGACTGTGTATGGGCTCGCTGCGGATGCCTTTAATCCAAGTGCGGTTGCTAAAGTTTTCGCGGCAAAGGAACGTCCGTCATTCGATCCGCTCATCGTTCACATTGCCTCGCGGGGGGACTTAAAAAATGTCGCGATCATCCCCGAAGACATTGCCGAAACCGTGAATAAACTCATTGCCGCATTCTGGCCTGGGCCGCTCACGCTCATTTTACCTAAGCATCCCGACGTTCCAGATCTCGTCACTAGCGGACTGCCTACAGTCGCTGTTAGGCAAAGTGCGCATCCGGTTTTTCGGGCAGTTTGCAAGGAGCTTGGCCGCCCGATCGCCGCCCCAAGTGCAAATCGGTTCGGCCGGATTTCGCCGACTTCCGCCTCTGCGGTGGTGAAAGAATTAGAGGGTCGCATCCCCCTCATCGTCGATGCTGGTGCCTGTGCGGAGGGAGTGGAGAGCACGATCATTTCCATCGAACCTCGCGAGGGCAAAAAGCCGATTTTCCGACTCCACCGCGCGGGACCGATCACCAAAGAGCAGCTTCAGGATTTCGGCAGGGTCGAAAAGTTCCGCGTTAGCCCGACGGACGCACCGCAGGCACCCGGCCAGCTCGCCAGTCACTACGCCCCCCTCACGCCCTTGATTCTGTTGGAAAACCCGTCTGATTTCATCCCCGAAGAAGGTAAAAAATACGGACTTCTCAGCTACACCGGCGAAGACGATAGCCCCTACGTCACGATGCACGATTGGGATGTCATCGAGTCGCTCAGCCCCGGCAGCGGCAAGCTCGCTGAAGCAGCGATTCGCTTGTTTTTCGTCATGCGTCTGCTAGACGAAGCGGGGCTCGATGCAATCATCGCAGAGCCTGTTAGTGAAACCGGTCTGGGCGTTGCCATCATGGACCGCCTCCGCCGTGCATCGATCAATGGCGGTGGAGGCAGATAGGACAACCACCCATGGCACTGAGGATGCAGCAAGAAGCTAACATGCCGAATACTATTGACGAGACGCCGCCAGCATGGTCCAGACCAACCCCACTGACCTTTATCTTAAAATGAAAACTCTGATCTTCCGCATCCTTCTTGGAAGCCTTCTGCTTCAATCGACAACGCCACTCCATGCGCAACCCCGCGCTTGGTCGAATCGTGAGGGTAAGATCATCCAAGCGGAGCTGATAAGCTACGATCCTGTGACGAAATCTGTCACGCTCAAGCTATCTAACAACAAGCAGCCGACCTTAGCACTCGCCACTCTGAGCGACGCCGACCAAACTTGGCTCATCGAAAGACAACATGAAGCGGACGAACGGGCTGCATCGCTTCGAGCCAACGCTGGCAAGATTGTTTCCTATCAGTCGGAGGGTGCGGAGACAGTCTCCTACCATGTCTATTATCCCACTACCTTCCGTGCAGAATCACCGCCTGCAATGATCATCATGTTCAGTCCTGGAGGAAATGGAAAAGATATTCTCGGCTCGGTGAAAGACGCGTGTGAGGCGCTTGGTTGGGTAGGCGTGGGGTGCGATTCCTTCAAAAACGGTTCCGACGAGGCCATGCTCGACAAAAAATGGCATGAGGTCATGCCACATATCGAGAAGTCCGTGCCGCATCATCCGGAATTGCTCTATCTCGGTGGCATGTCAGGGGGGGCCTTGAGAGCCTACGACTATTCTGAAAGCACTGCCCGCCCATGGAAGGGCGTTCTTGCGTTTGGGGGTTGGTTAGGCGGCAAGCAGTCCCTGAACTGTGCTCCAAAAATGACTGTGGCCATCATCAATGGTGACAGCGACAAGAACGCAAACTCAGCGATGGTTTCCGATCTTCAGGTTTTTAAAAAGGAACGATGCCTTGTAAAGACTTTCACTTTTCCGGGGGGGCACGTCGTCGCTCCTCCCGCCGTCGTTTTGGAGGCCATGCAATGGCTCAAGGCATCGACCGTGGAGGGAAACCGAATGGCAGCTGGCAAACGCTCTCCTACTCTCCTTGATCCTGACTTGATCAAAGTAAAATGAGCGCCTGCGGTAAGGGTCTCAACCTTTCTCCTCATCATTATAAGGTCATTCATGTAATCTTTTTCCGAGGAGCCTGCGCGACCCGCCCCACGCATGGGTGAAGTATTACTTCCCCGCGGAATGACGCCCTTTTCCCCTCGAGTAAGGCGAAAATCACAGCCACTTCATCCGGCGAAAAACATATAACTGGATGATCGCAATTACAGCCATCACTCCCATCAGGATGATATAACCATAGGGTTCATAAAGCTCCGGCATGTTCAGAGGCAATGGCTTTCCATCTTCCGTGTTAGGAGCGAAGTTCATTCCATACACGCCGACAAGAAATGTCAGCGGGATGAAGACCGAGGTAATCACGGTAAGCACGCGCATCACCTCATTCGTGCGCAAGCCTACGCTGGAGTGATAGAGCTCCATCAGCCCTGCGCTGACTTCCCGGTAGCTTTCCACGAGATCCATCAACTGCACCGTGTGATCATAACAGTCCCGCAGATAGATCTTAGTCGTCTCGGCAATATAGACGGTGTTATCATGAAGCAGTGAGTTCACGACATCGCGCATGGGCCAGACTTGGCGCCGTAGCTGGCTGAGGCCGCGTTTGTACTCGTGGAGTTTATGCACCATATCCCGAGTCGGGTTACTGAGAAGGCGGCTTTCGAGTTCGTCGATGTCTGCGCCAATTTTCTCAAGCACGGGGTAATAATGGTCAATGATTGAGTCTAACAGCGCATAGGCGAGGTAGTCCGCTTTGGATTTGCGAATGGTGCCGCGCCCTGAGCGCAAGCGCTCCCTCACATGTTCGAAAACGTCATAGTCGGGTTCTTCCTGCATCGTGATCAAGAAGTTCTTCCCGACAAACATACTGACCTGCTCCCCACAAAGTTCTAATTTCTGGTTATGATAGACCATTTGTGCGATGATGAAAATGTAATCTTCCGCCACCTCCGATTTCGGACGTTGCCCAGTATTAAGAACATCTTCTAACGCTAACGGATGCAGCTTAAAATGGGCGGCAAGACTCTCCAGCACCCCCAAGTCGCCCAAGCCATCCACGTTGATCCAGGTCACCTTGTCGCTATCGAGCTTTGCGATCACTTCGCTGATATCCGTGGATTCTCGTTCAATGAAATGAGTCGGGTCATATTCAATGACTTGGACTTTTGCCTTCGTTGCCTGTCCATTGACTAAATGAGGAACGAGAGTGGCCGGAGAGGAGCCCGGAACGGAGCGACGCTTCTTGAACATGGCCGAATGAGATAGAAAGAGGGCCCGCCTTGCCACTCAATAATCGGCTGCATCGTGTCATTTTCCCTTATGAAAATTGTGGCGAACATGGGTTTGAGAAAATCGCGCGTCGGCGTTGACATTGGGCGACAAGGCTATCTCCCCACGTATCGCCGCCTCCTTGAAGCTTTGTTGATCCACTCCCCCTACAATTTCATTTCTTGAGACTTGGCAATTGGTGCGTCACGGCCAAAATCACAACATGTTCAGCACCAGCAAACTCACCCCGGAACAAAAAGACGCCCTTAAGCAGTGGGCCGCCGAGGGAGCCTCCATGTCCGATCTTCAACGCCACTTGAAAGAGGATTTCGGGCATACGCTCACCTACATGGACACCCGTTTTCTCATTCTCGATCTCGGCATTGAACTGATAGAAACTCCCAAAGCGGAGCAAAAAAAAGAGGAAAAACCCGCACTCGTCCCCACCGGCTGCGTCACAACGACCATGGACTCGCTCACCCTCCCCGGCGCGATGGTCAGTGGAAAGGTCACCTTCAGCGATGGCGAAACTGGCGTCTGGATGCTCGATCAAACAGGCCGCCCGGGCCTCGATCCGGACACCGAGGGCTACCGCCCGACGCAGGAAGATATCATGGCATTCCAAACGCAATTGCGCGATTTGATCCAGAAAAGCGGCCTTTGATCCGGCCTCCTACCGACAGAACCCGGCGTCTGCGGTGTTGATCCAGTAGAACATGCCTCACCCCGTCCGTCATTTCCCTCTTTTCGCTCTGGCACTGGCGGCCATTGTCATCGGGTGTAAACCGCAGCCTCCCAAGACCGCATCGGCGTCCCTCACGAAATCGGACCTAACATCTCAACTCGCCGCTGCTCGTATCGATGCGGCTAAAAGTAAGACTCCCGATGAAGCGCTGGCTCTGCTTGTCTCTGCACTAACGGTCGATTCATCCTGCAATGAGGCACTTACCGCAGCGGAGAAAATTCTAACTGAAACAACCTGGAACTGGCCCACTCTGATCCTTAACCACGGTCTCTCGATTGACCAAATCGCTCATTCCGCACCTTCGTCTCTGTGGGTGAGCCTCAATGGATTGGCAAACACGAGCGTCCGCTGGAACCTCGAAACACTGCAGATTGAAAATGTCCTTTTCGCCTCTAACACCGGACCCACCCGCAGCCTCATCTTCGACCCGCAGCACCAATTCGCCGTCATTCAACGTGCAGCAGCCACATTGCTTTGCAACGCCCGATCACTCAAGCCCATCCGCGACCTCGGACCCATACCGGATTTCCTCACTCCCTCGGCGGTCATTGTTTTTTCGCCGGATGGTCTGCTAGTCGCACATCCTGCCTTTGTCTCGAATCAAGATCACTCGATCATTTGGCACATCAAAGACACCGCAACTGGGGAAATCTTACGTTCATCAGATCCCATCCCCGCCACTTCTTCCCGGCCACTCGCCGCATGTCTGGACCGCCGGGAACTGCGGGTGCTCCACGCGGATGGAAATTTGTTAGGAATGCCCATCTCGCCTGTGGAGCCGGTGCGAAACACACCTCAAGCAAAGCCGATGACTTTGCTGCATGCGCAATTCGCCAACGATGGAAACTCCGCACTCACGCTCGACGCGCAGGGGACGCACCAATCGCCAATCCTCACGACTCTCAGTTTCGGAACAAATGCCGATACCTCACTCACCCCGCAGTCTTTAGCTGAGCGCTTCCCATGGAGCCGTAACCCAAATATCTGGAATGGCTTGTTACATGACTCAAATTTCGGTGAACTCGAAATAACCGATCATGAAGTAAAACTTTCTAACGGAAACCCATCCCTTGTTCGCGCAAAAACCACAATCACCGCGGCGGCATTCGCTGGCGACGATGTGCTGGTGGGGGAAACAAATGGCACCCTCACCATCCATCGCCTGCTGCCTCTTCCCGCCCGAGTCACTGTAAAAAACGCTGCGATACCGCCAGACGCAAAATCTCTAACTTCTCTCAAAAATCTTACCGAAGCTCTCTCTGGTATCTGTTATCACGAAAAGGAACGCACCTTCACTCACCTCGGCTCCACTGAACGCCTAAAAGCTCTCGAAAATTGTAATTTCAAATCTATCGAGACCATTTTTCCCGGTCTGAATTTCGACCCCGTGATCGCTGCCGCCAAATCTATCCAAACTCGTCGCTCCGCACCGGAGGCATTGCTTCCCCTGTGGGAGCGTCTTGCACGGGCCGATCCCAGCGGTAAGTCGTGGCCGGATATTCTCAAACTTTCCAAAGAGCTCGTGAACAACCCATGGCATCAGGAACTCACCGCCGCAGTCGTCGCAAGGGACACCGAAACTCCGCCGGTCTCCCCATGGACCGCCACTGCTAGAATGACTCGGATATTCGAAACCGGCGACACCACTGCAATTCTATCAGCCATTCATGAAGCCGGTGCCAAGGGCCCGTCCGCAGCCTCCGCTCTATCACTGGCCTTGGAATCCGTGCACCCGGAATGGATTGCCGTTTGCCTGGAATCTGCCACTGACCTGCCGCCGGTATTACTGCGGATCGCGAAGTCCCGGATCGCATGGCTGGAGGGTCGCAAGGCCGATGCGCTTTCCGTGTGGCCAGAGCATTTCCCGACTCTCGCAGAAATCCGCCAAGACCAAGATTGGGAAGGCTGGGAACAGGCGGACTACTCCCCTACCCTCGAGAAAATCCGCCAATGCGTCATGGATGAACTGAACGCGATCGCCGTTCCGGAAAACTCAAATGCCGAGCAGCGCAAGGCGGTCGCGGACCGGCTTCGAGATCCGGTGACGCGCGCCACCGTGGGGCGCGCGAGATTCGCCAACGCCTGCCTGAACGCCGCTCTCGCATTTTCCGCATTCAAGGAAGACAAGGAAACCACCTTCCAACTCGCCAACCAAGCCCGTGAACTTGGAGCTGCCCCCGAGCCCTGCCTGCGGGCAGAAGCGCTCGCTCTAACTGCTCTTGGGGATTACAAGGAGGCCCACCCACGTTGGATCGAGCTGATCACCGAACATCCAGTGGAAACCCACCTCCCGGGCGACTACGCGGAAGCCGCTTACACCGCCTTCGAAAATGCCGATCCTCGCCAAGCGATGGAAATCCTCACCACAGGAATCCACCGTTTTCCTAACGATGGAAACTTCGCCCTCCGCGCCGGTTGGGTCGCGCTGCTCACCGGGAACTCAGAGCGGGCCTATCAGTTCCTCCAGACTGGCCAACGCATCGGATTCCCCGCAGAAAAACTCGAGAACGCTACGGCATTGCTCGCCATCGCCGCTGCGCAAAGCGGTGCAAACGATGATGCCACCGTCTATTTTAAAGATCTTTTGAAAATCTCTGCCGACTGGGCAAACCCCCAAACCATCGAAACTCTCGAGTGGCCAGAAGAACTCAAAGCAACCTTGCGGCAACTCACGTGGTGAATGATCAAGCAAGATCCTTCACTTGGACTTGTGCCCACCATTCCTTAAAGGTGTTGATGAAAACATGGTGATCAGGATCTATCTGATAGGCATCATGATCCTCGATGTTCGCGAACTGCATGGTCAGCGCGTAGTCCCACGATTGGTCAATCACGGGGCGGACCACCACTTTCGCAGGCACGGCCCAGCGGCCGCCTTTGACTAAACCGATTTCAAAAAGCGAGGCAAGGCCCTGCTCAAAAACAGCCCGGTCCGCAGCATTTTTAAATTCTTCCTTTAGCCAGAAATAGACGTGGTGATCCATGCCGTAGGGAAATAATGCTCACAGATTCCAAGATCAAGCTCCGATCCCAAGCTCTGTTTGAGTATCAATTGCGCTTTGGATGCATTCTTGGCACAGGCATACTTGCATCTTGATTTCCGGAGGGAGTGAAGCGAGCAAAGTGTTAGGGATTTTAAGTGGGGCACACCAACAAACGCCGAGCTCTATCACGCGACACAAATTCGCCTTCCCGCACAACGGGCACTGGCCTTTATCGCATTCTGACGACATCTTCTCGGCAGCTTAAAAACGAACGCCGTGTGCATCAAACCTGATTTAGAACAAAAATCGCTTCCACCCGTGAGGGCTCTCGTCACCCCATTCGGTCCTCTCTCCATTCGCCCGGAAAACGCATCTTCATTGTCGTGCGCTAATATCGGCACGCCCTGAGTGGATATTTCGTTTGCGGCGATCCATCTGGCCTCTAAGATCCGCCGCAATCCCGATGATCCGCCTGCTTTTTCCCCTCCTCTCACTCGCGCTGGCCAACTCTGCCTTTGCGGAACTCCCCTCAGATATTTATAAATCCGTGCTGCGCATCGAAGTCGCCACCCAGACGCCCGACTACAAAACCCCATGGAGTGCCGGACGCTTTAACGGCGCGATCGGAACTGGATTCATCATCGGTAAAAACAAAATCCTCACCAACGCCCACGTCGTTTCGAACTCCCGCCGGACGCTCATCACCGTTTATGGCAGCCCAAAAAAATACACCGCGAAGGTGGATTTCATTGCTCACGATTGCGATCTAGCACTGCTTTCAATCGAAGATTTCACGGATTTAGATAACTTTCCAAAATTTGAGTTTGGCGAGGTGCCCAGTCTCGAATCGCAAGTCCGCGTCATCGGCTATCCCATCGGCGGCGAGCGTCTATCTGTGACTCGCGGTGTCGTTTCACGGATCGACTTCCAACCCTACTCGCACTCACGCGCGGACTCTCACTTGGTGGTTCAGATCGATGCTGCGATTAACCCCGGGAACTCTGGCGGACCCGTCGTCCAGGATGGCAAGGTCGTGGGCGTAGCCTTCCAAGGCCTGCGCCAAGCGGACAATACCGGCTACATCATTCCCACTCCGGTCATCCGGCGCTTCCTCAAGGATGTCGAGGACGGTCACTACGATCAATATGCGGACCTCGGACTCAGCGAGTTTCCACTCTACAATCCTGCGATGCGCAAGGCTTTCGGACTGCATGACGATGGCAAGAGCGTGCTCATCACCAACGTCGTGCCCACCAGTTCCTGCGATGGCATTCTCAAGCCCGGCGATATCCTTATATCACTGGATGGACAGGCCGTGGACAGTGCAGGCATGATTAATATCGCAGGCGAGAACGTGAATCTCAATGAAATCTGCGAACGCAAATTCGCCAACGATAAGGTGGCAATCCGGTTTCTGCGTGATGGCGCGGTGAACGATGTGGATGTGGTTCTGAAGCCGCTGCTCTGGTCGAGGATGTATGCGATACAATATGAAAAAAGTCCACGCTATCAGGTATTCGCTGGCCTCGTTTTCCAACCGCTCGACTCTAACTTATTCGCTACCGCCAAGTTTAACGATATCACCCTGCGCCGCCTATATGGCGATTATGTGCCAAAAGGTTTGTTTAAAGAGCACAAGGACATCGTCGTCCTAACACGCGTGGAAAGCGATCCGGTCACCAGCCAGCTCGGCGACTTCACCGGCTTTGCAGTCGATAAGATCAACGGCGTGCCAGTGCGTGATCTCGCGCAGGCGCACGAACTTCTCTATCCGAAAGATGCACCGGAATTTTTCGTCATCGATCTATTTGGTGCGGACCGCCCTGTCATCATTCCTTCGGCCAAAGTGGCGGAAGCAAATGACCGGGTGATGAAAAACTACGGCATCGACCGCTTGGAAAACCTCGAAGATTAATCCATGGCACGCGTCGGCATTGCCCTGGGTTCGAATCTTGGAGATCGCCTCAAACACTTGCAGGCGGCCCGCGAATGCCTACGGAAAATCGCTACCCCTGGCGAGCCGTTCCTCTCTGCACCTGTCTATCAAACGGAACCGCTGCTGTGTCCGCCGGGCTCTCCGTATTTCTATAATACCGTCGTTGAGATTTCATTCGAGGGAAGCGCCCTTGATCTGCTAGAATTGACGCAAGGAATAGAGAATAAACTCGGACGCAAGGGTTCGTTAGAAAGGAATGCACCCCGTGTTATTGATGTAGATCTGCTCTACTTCGGAGATGAGTTAATCGATACGGAAGCACTCGTTCTACCTCACCCACGCCTCGTTGAGCGGCGTTTCGTGCTGCAACCACTCACTGATATCCGGTCCGCGCTCGTGCTGCCCGGACAGCACCGGGATATCAGAGAACTGCTTGCCCGCCTCGACTCCGACGAGGCGCCAATGATTGCCGTCTCCGCCTAACGGACCGCGAAATTTATTTCGCAATGGGCAGAAAAAACGACGCCCGATTTGGTGATGCATCGCACCTCACGCCGCATCTAGGCATGCTAGGTTTTAAATTAGCCCTAATACTCGCCCTGATAACGGACGACCGTGCGCAATAAGCATCATTGGGGGCAACTTCGGCCAAATGAGATTTGGCAAACAGTCTAACGAATCTGGAAACTGAGAATTGAGGTAACCCTCGATTAGGTTATGCAGCCTTTGAGGAAAAATTTGCTTATATGCTGAGGAAAATCTTACTATTCCTCCTTAATCCCAAGTCCCTTCAATCCTGATTCAAGTGTTGGAAGCTTATACAAATTAAGTTGAAGAGCTTGTCCACCGGTTCCTCTTTGGGTGGCGCACCATTGCAAGTAGCGGGTAGTAAGTGCTTCATATGCCCTGGAAATTTCAAGTATTCGACTTTTCTTCAAGTTACATTTCATAAAAAATGTTGCAGATTGTGAATTTTCGATTCCTTTTCTTAAACTGGAAATACTAGAAAGACACTTCTGATAGGATTCAATATACATTTTCAGCATGTCTTGGTTGCTGATGGTGATGTTACCTGTTCCTTTTGATGACAACAACCGATCTAATCGAACAAGCTCGACTACCACCGGATGATCAGGGGACTCCAACAACAAGTCGTTTACGGTAAATTCTCCTCCCATGACGCGTACGTTTTTATTCACAAATAGACCTTCCTTAGTCGGGACGAGAGTATCAAGCAGACCCAGAAGACGGATATTCTTTTTCATCTGATTCATTACGGCCCGTTGGGTCTGAAGGTGCTCGAAACTTGTGGGGGAGAAGCGAATGGTTGCGAGGCCAGCTCCAGCTTTCCACCCTTCCCTAACTTCGGCAGGCTTCTTGACCCAAATTGCCTGGAGGGCCTCGGGCAATCTTCCTCCCCAAGTCAATATTCCGACGACCTTGTAAGTGGTTAAATCCACGATAGGGCTCCCACTGTTTCCTCCTTCCGTTGCCGCATTGTGCTTGATGATATGATCATCGGCTATTTCAGTTATAATTCCTTCTAGTTCGGTTATAGCACCACGCCCGCCTGTATTTCCGGTAATAAGAATTTTTCGATTCTTGGCGTTTATCTCTGTGACGGGCTCAGGATCGATGGTAAGGGCTTTTTCTCGAAAATTCTTCAGTCGTATCCGCACGACATCACCGCCATTTCCCGCTTCTTTCCACAGGCCACATCCGTCTGCTGCGGTCTCGATTGATTCGAAATCATCGTATTTGTTGCCATACTTACCCTCGATTGAAAACGCCATTGCTCCATCAAAATTGTGAGCATTGCTATAAATGTAGGTTGATGTGCCATGGTTGCAAAGAAATGCAGTTCCACTCCATGCGGCAATCGCCCCAGTTGGATCAAGGCCTTTTGAAACTTTCACAAACAGTGAGCAGTCTGCCACCTCTGAGTTGGATTTTGGCATCCATTTGGATATCGGTGCGTTTTGCAACGCCTGCATGCCCGTAGTTTTTACAGGATCTCCAAGCACATTGCTGTTCGTTGTTTGATCCACCAAGGAAGCAGCCTTTTGCTCTGCATCGAATTGATAATAATCGATCATCGCCGAAGGGAGTTCCTCAAATGGAATTAGCTTTATCCCATCCTCGTGGCGGATTTGAATCCCCATTGCATTCACCTCTCGAATGTTGACGTTCTTATAAATGACGCCCTTTTGAGTTTCGAGTTGAGAAATGTTTTGTCCCACCGCCTTGCCTCGCACATAAGCGCGGTATTTGTCCTTGTAGGTTTCAAATGCCTGATTTGTTGCGGCGAGTTCAGCTTTATCAGCTTCAATACGTTGATTGAGGCTGGAAATTTTTTCTTCCAAAAATGGCTTTTCATGTTTGAGGCGCGACAAATCTTTTGCCACCAAAAGCAGTGAAGATGATGTGGATAGAATTTTGTCACCATTAAGTAACCTATTCTGATAGTCATTAATCTCCCTCTCTTGAATTCTAATGACGCTCTCGATGGATTGAGTGCCCCCATACATCTCTCCACCAAATGCAAACATGAAAAGTGAGCTGATCACCCAAGACCAGCGTCTGCTCGACATTAAATCAATTAGAAACATTATGATTTTTGTTGTGAATTATTTTGTCTGATACTTGATGCGGTAAGCGTCGAACTCGGACTGTAACGAACGTTTGCGAGCATCCAAGGCGGCGATCTCACGTTCCAACTTTTCCACTTCAGCGTTTTGTTGTTCAGAGGTTTTTTTGGCTTCAGCCAACTCCGATGACACGTCAGGTGGGAGGTCCTTCAATTTCTCCTCAATCAGAGCGATCTCGCCCTTCAAGCGAGTAATTTCGATCTTTTGTTTTTCACGCTTTTCAACCTGTTTCGGGTCTTCGCTACAGGAGGAAAAAGTTAGAATGGAAATGACGGCGAGGAAATAAATGTGGAAATCGAGTCTCATGGAGTGGGTGGCGTGATGGTGGGTGGCGTGATGGTGGGTGGCGTAGTGGTGGGTGAAGCAAAGTTATAGCGATTACTATCGTTGACATAGTAGTAGGTTGGCCTCGTGGAGTGACCGAAATAGCGACCGTAATTTCCACTACCGACTGCTTTTGCCGGTTGGGCGAGAGGTCTCACGTAGCTTGAATGTTCGAGCCGATACTCCTCCAATGCCAGATCATGGGTCAACTCGACCCGGTTTTGTTCACTTTGCCACCAAACCGCCTGATCGTCATTTTCCCGACATCCAGACGTTAGCAGAGCAAGCATCGAAGATACAATACTCATACTAACGTTAAATTTGCTGATCACCATTTCTAAGCCAAGTAGAATCCAAAGATGCTGAAAAAGTCAATAAATTTTCAAGTTTTTGTTAGTGAAAACTGACTCACAAAAGTAACTCCGGGAATGGATAGTTCGGTAGCGGAAGAAAGAGTTTCAAGATTGCGAGGCGGTGCCCCACGCCACTGAAAACTTCATAGGTTAGCATGGGAGTCTTTTCCGCAAATTGGCCCAGTATCTCTTTTGGGGACGGCGGATCTGGTTCAACGACGCCAGCCCGGTGGCCACGGAGCTGAGGAGTGTTTGGAGAAAACCGGCGGCGGGGAATTTGCGTGAATCGCGGATGATCAAGCGGGTTTGGCTTGCGATCAAATCAAGGTCGGGCAGGCTCGGCCACGAGCGGCCGACGGGTAAGGCTTTTGACATACCGAGCTTGCCGGCTCGCTCACCTTGTCAATCTTTCAATCGAATTATTTTCGTATAACTTACTGCTAATCAATCATTTATGCGTTAGCCTGACGCGAATGGGATTCTACCTTACGCTAGTGCCATTCAGGTCAAAGCACACTAATTAACATGTTAGGTAGCCTTCATCGCCTTCCTTCGGTCGTCGCTCCGCACCGCGAAGCATCTCACTGCGGGCCGTCACGTGGGCCGTTAGGCTGCGCGCCAGCTGCATGTTAGACTCGCTATAACTCGCATCCTCCGGCCACTTCCACACCCCACGGCAAGGCGGGCGGCATCTTGTTCGTGGCTCACACCATGCCTCCGCCCCCCAAGATTTCCGCAGCGGCGATGTAATAAAGCGCATTGAGAGAATCTAACGGTAAACGAGGTCTGAAGCGCTTTGCGTTGTTAGTTGCTACAAGGACCTCTGCGGAAATATAATCTCCCAGGGCGGCGAGCTTGATGGCGAGGAGTTGGGGTTTTGCGCCATCCTTCTTCTTCGGCGGCACGTTTTTCGCAGATGACAGCAGCCACTTCGGGCCTACCCAGTCGAAGATTTTTTTGACACCACGATGGCCTATCAGATGTCTGCAACAACGTGACTTTATTTCTGCGAGATGGTATCAGGACAACGAAGATGAATCTTACGAACGTCGCAGAGAAACAATTTTCGCGAGAATTTCCTCCACCGGGGCGAGGCGACCGGTCCCCTCGTAACCGCACGCGAGCTCGCCTTCTGCCGGACCTACGAAATGACAGCCGTCTGCGGTGAGTTGGGTGAAATTCCGTTGGGTCGAGGGATGCAGCCACATTTTTCCATTCATCGCCGGGGCAATGAGGACCGGCGTGGTGCGTGGCAGGGCAAGGTAAATCGACGAGAGAGGATCAGGGGCAAGGCCATTTGCGAAACAACCTAACATGTTCGCACTTGCCGGGGCGATGACCAATAAATCTGCCTGATCTGCGAGTGCAATATGGCCGGGTTTCCAAGACTGTTTTTCATCCTCTAACGAAACGAGCACTGGCTGACGTGTCAGTGTCTGAAGCGTGAGTGGCGTGATGAATTCCGTCGCAGCGCGGGTCATGACTACGTGCACCTCGTGGCCAAGTTTCACCATTTGTGACGCGAGGTCTGCGGCTTTGTAAGCAGCGATGGACCCTGAAATGCCGAGAACGATGTTCATTTGCGAGGATAGTAGTTTTGTTAGCGAAGCATCGACACCGCCTTTTCGGCGGCTGCCGCAAGGGCGATGACGTCCTTTTCGGAATTATAAAGTGCGAATGAAGCGCGAACGGTGCCAGTGATACCAAAGCGGGCCATCAGCGGTTGGCAGCAGTTATGCCCAGTTCGCACAGCCACTCCCATCTGATCCATCAGCGTGCCGAGGTCATAGTGATGGATGCCATCGACATTGAAAGAAAGCGCTCCCGAACGATTGCTAGGCCCGAAAAAACGGATTCCCGGAATCGAGGAAAGAGCCTCTGCTGCGGTTTTTATCAGGTTTTTTTCGTGGCGGTGAATTTCATCGAGACCGATTCCATTCACATAATCCAAGGCAGCCGCCAGAGCGATCGCCCCTTCGATGTTAGGCGTGCCGGCCTCATACTTAAATGGCAGATCGTTATAGGTCGTTTTTGCAAACGTTACCTCTTTGATCATCTCTCCGCCGCCGCGCCACGGCGGCAGCGAGTTCAAAACTTCCGCCCGCCCCCACAGAACGCCTATGCCGGTGGGGGCGTAAACCTTGTGACCCGAGAACGCGACGAAATCCGCGCCTAACGCTTGCACATCTATCGGCAGATGTGCCGCAGCTTGCGCGGCATCGATCATCACCAGCGCCCCCGCTTGTTTCGCAGCAGCCGTCATTTCGAAAACCGGATTGACCGTTCCAAAGGCATTGGAAATCCAGGTCAGCGAAAGAATTTTTGTGCGCTCGTTGAGGAGGGAAGTGAACGCCTCTTGATCCAGTGTGCCATCCTCATGACATGGGATCACTTTGAGAACCGCGCCCGTTCTTTCGCAGAGCATCTGCCATGGGACAATGTTAGAGTGGTGTTCTAGGGTGGAAATGAGCACCTCATCGTCCGCTTTAATTTTGCCCGAAAGCGCCAGAATGTTTGCGGCAAGATTGATGCCATCGGTGGTGCCCGAGGTGAAAATTACTTCGTCCGAACTCGGAGCGTTGAGGTGGGTCGCGATCGTTTGGCGGGCTTTTTCAAATGCGTCCGTCGCCAGCCGGGCAAGGTGGTGGGTGCCGCGGTGGATGTTCGCGTTGATCGCCTCGTAATAGTGACGCGACGAGTAAAGCACCGCCATGGGCTTCTGAGTGGTGGCGGCATTGTCGAGATACACGAGTCGGCGTCCTTGGATCGATTGATCGAGGATCGGGAAATCAAGAGTCAGCGTTTCGAGGTCGAACATGGGGAAAGTAGGCAGCAATGCAACGCCGGAACTTGGAACATCGGAGCTTGAGCCGCAACGCCAGAATCTCAGGGCTCCTCCATTAGGGACCTTCACCGGTCGAAGTTCGCACAAATGAAAGTATTTTGAACCGCCAAGACGCAAAGAGCGCCAAGTTCGGGAAAGAGCTTGCCAGTTAGCGATATGCCAGCCTCCAAAACTTCTCTTCCTTCGCGTCTTGGCGGTGAAATCATCTTCATGGCTGACGTTTTAGGGGCAGTTTCCCCTAACCCTCGAAGTTTGACGTTGAATCCGTTCTCCCAAAAATCAAAATTCCGAATATCCGCCGTTGCCTTTTCAGAGTGTTAGGCACTTTGAATCCAATTCATTCTTTTAGCCTCTTTACTATGCCCACCGCCAACCTTTTCCCGATCTTTTCGAGCCTTTCTCCACCACCGCCTACTTCAGCGAGGCCACGATCAAGGCTGTCGAGAAAACCCTCAGTGACAAAAACAGCAAGCTCTAACTGAAATGCCTCGTCCGGGGCAAGGAGATCATGGCGTAACCCGATGAAATCGTCCGCCAGCTCTGGCTCCACGTTCTCAAACAAAACACTTGGTGGAATGCAGCAGTGGCATAAAAGAACTCAGGCGATTTTTCATCTGGGCATTTTCAAATGAACCTTCACGACCTCATCCAACAAGCCGCCGCCACATGGAGCGCCCAAGAGCGAGCCAATGCGCAGTCGCTGCCCGGCCAGGTTATGCAGCGGATCGAAATGGTTGGGAAACTCCGCCAGCCGCAGCGGGAGGCCATCGCTGTTTATCTATGGCTGAAATTCGTGGGTCGTAACATGTCACTTGGTCATCATATTCGCAACGGCCTGCTTTCGGATGTGATTCCAGACGATGCACGCCTCGACGGAAACCCACTCCGCAATTTTCTCCACTACTTCGCCGAATCCAACGAATTGAAGGAGCTCGCCAGTCAACTGCTCAAAGACTGGCACGGCAAAGAGATCCAATGGAGCGGCTTCCTCGACGACCTCCTCCACAATTTTTCCTACCCGCTCTACTTACACAGCCTCCCCATGGGTGCCGGAAAAACCTACCTCATGGCGGCGGTGATCTATCTTGACCTGCATTTCGCACGCCTCCATCTCGGTGATCCTCGCTTTGCCAGAAATTTCGTCGTGTTCGCTCCGTCGGCCTCCAAGACCGCCCACCCATTCACCGCCACCCGCAGCACCGCCACCGTCGGCAAAAAAGGACTCGCCAATGAAATCACCTCCCGCGGCGGCGTAGAGAATCAAAATTTTCATTTCACCTACTCCGCCTTCCTCGATCAGTTAGTTAAGGCCGCCTGGGGCTGCTTTTCCCATGCGGAATTGGTAGAAGCCCACGATGCCGCCTTGCGTGCCATCCATTCGGAATTTACAAACTCCTAACTAACAAGTTCCGCATCAAGATCCGCAACATCGCCGGAGATGAAATTGTCATGGATTATCCGGCGATAGGATAGATATAATACGTTCTTATGAAGTTAGAGATTTCCAAAAAAATTGTAAAGGCACATTGGGATGATGCGAACATTGTATTGCTCGGGACGATGACTGACGCGGAGTTGGCCAAGCGCTTGGGCATGAAGCATGCTGCCGTGCTCTACAAACGGCTGGCATTGGGCGTTCCTTCTTTCAAGAACAGGAAGGAGCATGAATGG
>JAYVNE010000057.1:0-6439 GCA_043758615.1 Akkermansiaceae bacterium | reverse complement strand
GACCCTGATAACGATGGTCTGACTAATACACAGGAAGCCGCTCAGGGCACCAATCCTCTTATTGCGGATACAGATGGCGACGGAGTGATCGATTCTGCAGATGCCTTTCCGCTGGACGCGGGTCGCACCCTGGCTCCACTCGCTACCGCCGGAGATATAACCCCACCTGTCATCACTCTCACCACCCCCGAGGGAGCCGCCGAACTCTAATTTTTCACCCCAATGATTCCCTCATTTTCTCGTCGATTTCTAACGATTGTCAAAACCAGCCGAGGCTTCGGCTGTGGATGTCTGTTTCTAGGGGGTGTGACAAGTTTTGTGGCCGCACAGCCCCCAGCAGAGGAGCCTTTTGTTCCTCCAGCGCCAGTTCTCACTCCCACGAATGTCACCGTGAACCGCGCGGACCCACCACCCGCTCCTTCTGGACTGGTGAGTCTAGCGGTAGCGGCGGTGCCTTCGGAGCAGGATTTATGCGGGCTAACATGTTTCATTGAGCCGCTACGCCCTATCGCACCTAACTCCAGCGATCAGGAGCGCACTGCCCTAGCGAGCGCGATCAATGGCTGGCTAACGTGTGGCTCCTCGGATGATACCAGTGCCTTAGAAAATTTTATTGCCGAATATCCTAGCTCCGTTTGGGTGCCTTCAGTGAGTTTGAACTTGGGCAAGCTATACTATCAGACAGGCCGCTTCTCGAAGGCTTTGGGGATTTGGGAAACGATTTGGAATCAAACCCGAGAAATGACGGATGAAAATGCCGTCACCATCGCAAACGCGGCGGTGGCCGAGTATGCGGTGATGCTGGCCCGCATCGGCAGGGTGCAGGAACTAAACTTCATCCTCACCGCGACGGCTTCACGGGTTTTCCAAGACAGCACGCTGGTGCTACTTGAGCGGGCGCGAGATGGGTTTAAAGATATGATCAACCGCCCGGGGATATCCTTCCGCTGCGGGCCTTATGCACTGAGCCTCATTCATACCTATCAGCAAGGCATGCCGCCTGTGGGCTTCATGGATAACATTGCCTCGCCGCCTGAGGGGTTTTCACTTACCGAGCTCAAAGCCTTCGCCCAGAATGGGCTGAACACTCCGATGCAAGTGGCCAAGCGCGATGCCGGGGCAGCCCTCATTTTACCTTCCGTGGTCCACTGGAAAGTCGGCCACTACGGTGCATTGATCCGGCAGCAAGGTGGCGCAATCTACTTGCAGGACCCGACTTTTGGTAACGATACATGGATGAGCCAGGCATCGATCGATTCCGAGGCCAGTGGTTATTTCCTCGTTCCTGTGGGGGCCTTACCTGCCGGATGGACTGCGGTAACAGATGCGGTTGCCTCGACGATCTACGGTAAGGGGAATTCGACAAGTTCTGATAGTAAGGAGACTAGCAAGTGCAGCAGGAAGAGTAAATCTGACTGTGATAAAGGCATGGCGGTTTACTCGTTCCATACCTTACTCGCCAGCCTTCACATTTCGGATACTCCGCTGAGTCATTCGTCTGCCCGTGGCCCTGCGGTGGATTTCCAAGTTTCCTATAACATGCGAGAGTCTGGCCAACCTGCTTCTCTCCAATTTTCGAATTTCTCACCACAATGGGTATGTGATTGGGTTTCCTACATTGAGGATAATCCCTACACTCCGGCTGCTGATGTAAAGGTGATCATGCGCGGCGGTGGCTCGGAAATCCACACGGGCTATAATTCCACGACAGGTGCCTTTGGAAAAAATGTGCGCTGGGATACCACTCTGGTGCGGATCAATGCCTACACTTACGAGCGCCGCTACCCAGATGGCTCGAAGGATGTCTATGCGAGAGCGGTGGGAACTTATGGTCCTGCGCGGAAGATTTTCCTAACTAAAGTGATCGATCCACAAGGCAATGCCGTCACTCTCACTTATGATACTCAAGCCGCTTATGCATCCCGCATTAGCACGATCACGGATGCGACAGGACTCGTCACTACGCTCAGTTACACGGAAGGTGGTTGGCCGTATTTGATCACGCGCGTGACTGATCCTTTTGGCCGCTCTGCGAATTTCACCTATGAAACCACAGCAGGAGACATGCGGCTGATGGCGATATCTGATACTCTAAATATCCGGTCGAGTTTTGAATATAACTCAAGCGGGCAAGTGAATGCGTTGGTCACCCCCTATGGCCGGACGAAGTTTAGCTTCGGCAATAACAATGGCACCACTGGCCTCGTCCGCTGGGTGCAGGCAGTGGACGCGCAAGGTGATACGGAGCGTTTGGAATATCATAACTCAGCATCCGTGACCGGGAGCCCTGCTTGGCTCACCAGTCCAACGGTTCCAAGCGTAGCTGGCGTGGCATTTAGCAATTATCACATGGATGAGGTGAACTCGTTCTATTGGGACAAAAAAGCATGGGCTACAGCTCCGGGAGATTTCTCAAAAGCCTATCTGACTCATTGGTGTACGACGGATGGCTATGCGATCGCATCGGGTGTGCCGCATTCTGAGAAGCCAGCGTTTGAGAACCGCACCTGGTATCGCTATCCCGATCAACCCAGCGCCTCCAGTTGGCAAGGCAGTTCCGCGCAGGCATCTATCATCGCCCGTATCATTGAAGATGGAAATGGTGGCACCGCTACCCAAGTTAGCACGGGCACCTATAATTTCTCGGGTAATCCACTCGTTTCCACCGATTCCGTAAGCCGGGAAACGAAAATGGAATACGCGGCAAACGGAATCGACCCGATCTCTGTGAAACAAAAAGTGAGCGGGATTGATCAAACTCTCCAAGCGTTAGGCTACGATGCTACCTACCCCGCCCATCGGCCAAAAACGGTGACGGATGCCGCTGGCCAAGCCTCTGCACTGACTTATAATCCTCAAGGGCAAGTCCTCACTCTCACAAACGCTCTCAGCGAAACGACTACCTTTAGTTACGCCACGGACAATTCAAACTCCCTCCATCCACTAGGCCGCGTCTATCAAATCACCGGAAATCTGCCCGGTGCGACCACCACCATCTCCTACGATGGCTTCCAGCGTCCGCGCACGGTGACTGATTCATCAGGTCACACTATGACCTATGATTACGATGCCTTTGATCGCGTCACTCTCATTACTTACCCGGATGGATCTACTGAGCAGTTCGCCTATCAGCGTCTCGATCTCGTGGCCCAGAAAGACCGCCAAGGCCGTTGGTCCCGCACTTGGTATAACTTCCTACGCCAACCGGTGCTCAGCGCCGATGCGCTGGGGCAGACTACCCAGTATCAATGGTGCAAATGCGGTGCCATGAGCAAACTTACCGATGCCAAAGGCCAAGCGACCTCGTGGAGTCATGATGCCCAAGCCCGCCTCACCGGGAAAACCTAGCCGGACAACCGCACGGAATCCATTACCTACGAGCCATTCAGCGGGCGCATCGCCACCACCACCGATGCCGCTGGCCAAATCAAAACTTTCAAGTATTTTACTGACGGGAATTTGAAAACTCAATCCTACAGCAACCTCGCCCCAGCCACCGCCGCCACCGCTGCGGTGAGTTATACCTATGATTCTGCGTTTAACCGCCTTGCCACCATGACCGACGGCACCGGGGTGACCGCATACGATTACTATCCGGCAGGAGTATTGGGAGCACTCATGCCTAAAACCGTGGACGGCCCACTCACCGGCAGCACCGACCTAATCACTTTTACTTACGATGCACTTGGACGGCTTCAAACGAACACAATCGGCACAGGGAATCTAGTAACCTTGAACTTCGATAGCCTGAGTCGCCTCCAGTCTATCATCAACCCACTCGGCACGTTCAGCCACTCCTACGTCGGTGACACCCACCGCACGGATCATATGGATTACCCGAACGGTCAGAGAACCAGCTTCAGTTATTTTCCTGCCATTGGAGACAATCGCCTCCAATCGATTACCCATCTAGCAAATGCCACCAATCCATCCAGCACGTTGAGCAAGTTTGACTACACCTATCAGAAAGACGGAAACATCGCCACTTGGCAGAAGCAATTGGGCGTTGCCACAGCTAACCAGATGACGCTCGGCTATGACCCCGTGGACCAACTCACTTCTGCAACGGTCTCTCCCGTATCCAACCTAAATTCCATCACGAACCGTTACAGTTATCAATATGACAAAGCAGGTAACCGCAGCAGCGAGCAAAATGGAAACGCGGTTTCCAGCGCCACCCACAACACCGCCAACCGGCTGACGAATCTAAATACAGGCGGAAAAATGCTCGTCGCCGGAAATACGAATGAGCCAGCGAAAGTCAAAGTCAACGGCCAGTCTGCCAGCGTCACCGCACCTCCCGAAAATCTCTATCAAGCATGGATTCAGGTTACCCCCGGCCCGAACACGCTCACCATTGTAGCCACCGACTACGCCGCTCCCACACCTAACGTAAGAACCAAGAGCTGGAGCATCAACGTGACAAGTCCATCAGCCCGAAGCTTCACTTATGATACAAACGGGAACACGCTCAGTGACGGGCTCCGCACCTATCAATGGGACGCCGAAAACCGCCTCGTAAAAATCACCCAAGGCGCCAATGTTTATGAATTCACCTTCGACGGTCTATCCCGCCGAGTGACGGAAAAGGTCAACAGCACACTCACCCGGCGCTGGCTATGGAACGGCACCCAGATCGCGGAAGAACGCGATGCAGCCGGGACCACGATCAAAAAACGCTATTACTCACAAGGAGAACAACGTCTCGGCGGAGCTGACGCCGGAAGCTACTTTTACACCCGCGATCACCTCGGCAGCATCCGAGAAATAACCGACAGCACCGCCACCGTCCGTGCGCGATACGATTATGATCCGTATGGGAAACGCACAAAGCTCAGTGGGGACTTGGATTGTGATTTTGCTTTTACTGGGCATTACTATCATGCCGCGACCAGCCTACATCTAACTCTCTTCCGTGCATATGATGCGGATCTTGGAAGGTGGTTATCTGCGGATCCCATCGGGGAAGCGGGGGGATTGAACTTGTATAGGTATGTGGGGGGGGACCCAGTAAACTTAGTAGATTTGTATGGGTTGGAACCTATCGGAACAGATTCCTGCGAAAATCCAGATCGATACACTGCTGACAACAGATCAAGTGTTTCCGGGTGGGACAGTATTTCGCGTTGGCTTAGGCCCTTCAAACAAAAGCAAGAGGCATTACAAAACGGCAAAAGAATCGATATGGTATTTTGGCCGATAGAATACATTGGCCCGAGTGAAGGAAATGGATCATTATCACAACATAAGGAGGCGCTGAAAAAGGTCCAAGATATAGTCGGAAAGCTTGCTAAGGGGCAACCTGGTAAGTTTGGAAGTCCGCAGGCAGGTTGCCCAGAAAAAGGTTATAGGCTTGACCCCGGTCACCCAAAGGCACCTAAAGGTTCTCCTGAAGAAGGCCCGCACATTAACTGGTGGGACTACACCAAAGGGAAAAGAGGAAAAGGGGGAGAATCAGGAGCAATACCAATAATTCCAAAAGTGGCACCGTAGAATGGACTATATAAAAATTAAAAACTTTGAACGTGAAAATGGAGCAGGGTTTTTCCCTGTGTATCGTCAAATAGATCCTCACGAAGTCGATACCTTGGTTCAAAACTTAAAGAATAAACTCGCATTACCTGAGGATTTTCCCAACAGGGACATTATTGCAATAATAAGCAAGAAAGGATCACTCGTGGAGAACGCAAATGTTGAAGAATCACCCAATACATTTCGATTGGCTTTTGGGTCTTTAACGATAAATAATCTCGATAAAATATATTTAAATTGGGATAATTTCGATGTTATAGATGAAATGCTTCTGGGGGATTTTTTAAAATATTTTGACGACGTCTGGTATCCAGGTTCAGATGACTTAAATATTATAGATTCAAAATTAAGATGGATAGTTACAATTCATCATGCTGGAATGCTGGAGATATTAGATCTTGGCAATAAAATATGAACCCACGCGCCAACCAATAGCGCTGACCATGCCAACCTATTTTGAATTTAAAATATGCTTCTGCTGTGAGCATTCCATTCATCGCTCGGTTAATGGGAACTGGATCCACGGAAAAGTGTATTAGGATCGCCGCTGAAGGGTTAAAGAAAGCACCAACGCTGATTCCCGGAGCATATAGAATTTTGCAAGACGTTGGTTCTCAATTTTTCAAATGATAGTTTTAGCTCGAATATTGGCGTTGGCTACTGGAGTAGTGCTTTTTGGACTCTTCGTTTTTCTGATCTGGACGAAGTGGCATCCAGGAAATCTGCTTGCGATTACGACAACGATTATCGCCTTCATTTTGAGCGCAATCATTGCGTCAGTCTTTGGTGAACACATCATTCGAGTGACGGCGGTTTCAGATTGTTAGCGAATAAATGTTAGATAGTCAGAGGCGGGGATTCATCCAGTCTGGTTTTACAACAAACTAACTGTGAGTAACAAATACCA
>JAYVNE010000056.1:0-6443 GCA_043758615.1 Akkermansiaceae bacterium | reverse complement strand
CCACCTCTCATGGCCTGCGATCTTCGAACTCTCCTCCATGAAAATCACCATCCCCTACAACATGGTCTGCAACAATACCTTCAAATGAAAAAGCCGTGTACTAAACACATCGGAATACAGATTAATAGTTTCATAGCGAATATGCGAAATTTATATCCTGTATGGCGACTATGTCCCGTGTCAGAACTAATCATATTTTTTAGAGTGAACGACGATTACGAAATACGGTCTCATCGGGCGGAGAACGAAGAAGTTATGCCTATGAGAATTATCAGAACGATAATTGCAATAACGATGACGAGGACAAGGACGGGCGCACACCCGCCAAGCCACTTGCCAAAGGACAGCCAAGTCTCCTGCCATCCCTTGTAAAATTGAGAAAAGAAGCTTCTGTTATGGTCGTTCGCCACAATGTATTACCTCGCTGCTGGAGGTTGTTCCCGCATGACTGCGGCCATCTTTGTAGCAATGGCTGTGGCCTGCTCTTCCATGAGTTGCTTGCGTAGAGCCCACATTGCATGGACCACCGCAATAAACCATGGGATCGGTGCGAGAAATGCACCGATTACAGTAACAAGCAACAGAAGGGCTATTCCGTAAAAGATGGAGTTGAGAATGAATCCGCCCCATTTGCCTTTGATTGCAAAATAGAGTGGTGAAATGAAGAGTGCGACCAGATATATCATTGTGTTAGTCCTTGCTGTTTGGGTTCGGTATTAGTCTTTTTTTTGTGTTTATTTCGATTTCCGAGGAAACGTTTCTATGGGATCACCAGGCATTATGCCCGCCGCTGTAACCTTCGATATCTGTCATGGCATCGCCATGGTCGGTGATGCGGAAGTCCTTAACCCGACCGTTTGAGCCGAACATCACCTTCGAAGTCTGAACATTTACGAAGGGGCCGGCGTAGGGAATCATCCTCTTCCAACCTTGGCCTCCCCACGTCCAGATTTCACCTGAACCCGAAACCTGGCGTCCGCTAGGCTCGCCCCAAGCCCGAACGACCTGAGCTCTTGTCATTCCTTTCCTAACCTGCGGAGTGGCTGCGACGGTGTTAGAGTGTCCGGAACTTGCGGAGGAAGGTTGACCGGCACATCCGGCAAGCAGGGTGGTCATGGCAATGGCGTGAATCAGGATTCTTGTTTTCATGGGGAGTGTGGTTGGATGAAAGAGTGAATTTTTACGAACCCGCTTGCGAGCGGTGGAAATAGTCATGGGAGGAAAGGCGTTTTCAATTTTCCCCGGTTCCGCACGGGAGGACCGCATTCTACTGATGGCTTTCCCGTCCAGGGAACCGCCGAAGCAGGTGGAATGAGCAGGCCGCTTTTCGACACCCCCTCGATCGCATCCCTTAGGGAAACTTGTTCTTCCTTAGTAAACCGCACACGCTTCCGTTTCATTGGATCTAAACCACGATTGGATTCTATCCAATTTTGGTCAAGCGGAAAAATCCGGAAAAATCCGGCTTTGCGGATGCAGCGGAATCCACCATGGTCCTGCCATGTCATGGTGTGCCGAATGGATTCGCGACTGGCTCAATAAGAACAAAAAGTCCCAGGCTTCGCTCGCACGTCTCTGCGGCATCGGCCCGGATAATATCTCGCGCTGGCTGAACGGACAGTCCAGACCGGACCGCGAAGCGATCTCGCGGCTAGTCACCAATCTGCAAGGAGCCGAGGCTGCAGAGCTGCTCGTCGCTTGGCTGAAGGATTGCATACCAGCAGGCTCGGATAGCTTGGTGCGAATGGAGGCGGTCCCCCCATTAGCGCCGAATAATACCACCCTTCGCGAAGACGGCGCACTCTACAGGGCCCAGCAGCAGTATTTCCCTCCCGGGATGAGCGCGGATCTGCGGGAGCGACTATTGTTCTTCGGCCAACTGGCCTTGGACAATCCGGACATCCGCAAGATTCTCGATGTGTGCTATCAGGCCGCCAAACGTGGGTCCGATGCCTGACGCGCCACCGCGATGCCGGGAAGATGATGCACCTTCTTGTGAACGCGATGTGCCGTGATCTGCTCGCCATGCTTGCCTGACCGTTAAATCCATGGCTTCATTTACACCACCTTACCGCTAACATGAGCACACTCACCTCACCCATCCCCGACTTCTGCCCGGAACTCGGCATTGAGATCCCGGTTTCCGACATCGACAAAGAGCTGCGCAAACTTTGGGAACAGGACGAAGCACGCACGAATGCCTCGTTGATGAATCTCGTCGTGTTTTCGGAAAAACCCAACTCTCTAATTGAGAACTCGGGCATCATCCGCGAACTCACGCGCGAGCATGCATGCCGGGCGATTCTAGTCGAAATCGATAGTGCCGCCGATCCGCGCATCCGCGCCTGGATCACCGCTCACTGTCACCTCGCGGAGGGAAAGAAGTCCGTATGCTGCGAGCAAATCTCGTTTTACCTAACTGGACGGGTGACGGGACGTTTCCGCAATACCGTTTTCGCCCACCTCAATTCCGATCTACCCCTTGTTTTCTGGTGGCAGGGAGAACTTTCCGAGATTCTAACTGAGCGACTTGTGAGTGTGATCGACCGCCTCATCATCGACAGTTCATCATGGGCAAACCCGGCGGCGTCCTTCGGCATGATCGAGGAAAATTCCCAATTCAACGAGGATTTGATCATCCAGGATCATGCTTGGACCCGGTCATTTCAGTTTCGCATCGGGATTGCCAGCCTCTTTGATGATCCTGCTGCAAAGACGGCACTTCCCGGGATTCACACGGTGGAAATCACCTATCACCCTGACCACCGAAACAGCGCTCTCCAAATTCTAGCATGGCTTGCCACCCAGGCGAAATGGAATGACTGCGAGTGTGCGGATGGCTTCGCTTATCGCTCAAATTCAGGCGTCGCCATTTCAACCATTCTCCGTGCCGACCCCGCCTCCGCACCGCTCTCCTCACTCGTCCTCCGTGCGGATGCCGCCACCGTGCAGGTGACTTATGAAAATGGCGCGTCCCATCTTCAAAAACAAGTTGAAGCCGGATCTTACAAGGCCACTTCCCTATCACCCGCCGATCCTACATCACCTGCAGAGCTCGTGGGACTTCAGCTCGCACGCGGCGGAAAGAACTCACTCTATCAAAAAATTCTCCCTCGCTTCCGGGCGATGTTGGATTAGTAGGAAAAATGCCCGTACCCCTCTTATACGAGTCCCACTGCCATACGACGCTGTGCAAGCATGCGCTCGGGACGACTGACGAATACGCGGAGGTCGCCTTGGCCCGGAATTTCAAGGGCATCACCTTCACCTGCCATTGCCCTCTCCCCGATGGGTTTTCTTCTAACGTCCGCATGGGTCCGAATCAGCTCGATGAATACGTTGCCATGGTCGCCTCCACCCGTGACGCTTTTGCAGGGCGGCTGGATGTGAGACTGGGATTGGAAAGTGATTACTATCCGGGCGTGGAGACTTGGTTAGAAAAACTTCATGCCAGCGTTCCCCTGAGCCACGTGCTCGGCTCCATTCACTATCAGGTTTCCGACTATCGGAAGCTGTTTTACACGGGGGAGATTCATAGCTATCAGAAGCTTTACTACGACCATCTCGCCCTCTCTGCGGAGAGCGGGCTGTTCGACACCTTGGCGCATCCGGACCTCATTAAAAACGAATCGCCTGCGGATTGGGATTTTAACCGCTTACGTCCGACCATCGAACACGCGCTCGACCGCATCGCCGCCACTGGCGTGGCCATGGAACTCAATACCAGCGGCGTCCAAAAGGCTCTACCAGAAATGAACCCTTCGCCCTCGCAACTCGCACTCATGCAGGAGCGCGGCATCCCCGTGGTCATCGGCGCGGACGCCCATGTTGCGCGGCGGGTGGGTGATGGCTACGTCACCGCCCTGCGGCTGCTAGAAACTGCGGGCTACAATGAAGTGAGCTATTTCATCGACCGCCAGCGCCAGACCGTCCCCATCGCGGCGGCGCTTGAATCGCTTGTGTGATTTTGATCAGCCCCACGAATTAGAGTGGTAGAACCGCTTGAAGCATTTGCATTCCGGGACTATCATTTGTTTCACTTATGGCGACACCCTCTGACATCGTTTTCACCTCATTCATCGGAGACGCACTCGCCCTTGGACCGCACTGGATTTATCAACAGAAGGAGCTCAGGCAAAGGTTCGGACATATCATGGGGTATTTGCCGCCTGCCACCGCCTACCATGCAGGACGGAAAGCGGGAGATTTCACTCATTACGGAGATCAAACTCTGCTGGTCCTACAATCCATCGCCGAGCTGGGACACTTTGATCTAACTTATTTTTCTGAGGTATGGCGGGCATTCTGGGAAGATCCTGAAACGATTTCTTATCGGGATAGCGCGACCAAAAAAACGCTCGCTCACTTGCAGTCCGGCATGCCCTTGGAAGATGCGGCCTCTGCATCTGCAGATCTAGCAGGAGCCTCGCGGATCGCTCCACTTTTCCTTCTCGAATGGGAAAATGACGCTTGCCTCTTTTCTGCGGCCCGTGCTCTCACTGCCTTCACCCACGGCGATCCCGCTGTGATCGAGACTGCTGAATTTTTCGCCCGCCTGGTGCTCGATGTCCAAAGGGGAGCTAACATTCCTCAAGCGCTTGGAAAAACTGCTAGACTCCCCCATTGGAAGGCGATTCCCATGGAGTGGATCACCGCAGCCCAGCTCTCGAGCGGGTCACCCAGCAGCGATGCGGAAGCACTCAATGACCACGGCTTAACGTGTCACATCCCGGACGCTTTCACCGGGGTCTGCCATCTCTTGTTGCGCCACCCGGAAGCGCCTACCACCGCTCTCATCGAGAACATCAATGCGGGTGGCGACTCCGCCGCGCGAGGGATGATGCTTGGTATGGTTTACGGTGCCGCCTTCCCCGTGTCCACCCTACCCTCCGCGTGGCTCAGCGAACTCAACGCCCGCGAGAAAATCCGTGCGCTCATCGCGAAACTCACCTGATAGAATTCTCCGGTCTCCTTGTGCTCGACGGTGATTGCGCCACCCGCCCCGCCATCGAGGCAAGCGAGGGGCCGTTATCCGATTCTCGGGTGCCATTTTGGGTAATTTACTCATTATCCTAGCTGCCGCGCTATTTCCCTTGTTGTTGCTTGACCCCGTCCCGCCAGCCCTCCAGTGTGCCGCCTCGCCGCGTGCCCCGATGGCCTGCGGCGTGCCCTAACTGAACTAACCTACCGACCCGCCATGGCCGCGAAGATCTATACCACCAAGGACGCCCCGATTGCTCCTCTGAAAAAGAAAACCCTCGCCGTGATTGGCTTCGGCTCACAAGGCCACGCCCACGCGCTTAACCTCAAGGACAGTGGCCTCAAGGTCATCATCGGCCTCTACCCGAAGTCGAAGTCCCGTGAAGTCGCCAAGAAACTTGGCTTCGAGGTCATGGATACCGCAGAAGCAGTCAAGGCCGCCGACGTGATTTTCGTAGCCACCCCGGACACCGTGATTCCTTCGGTCTATGAAAAGGACATCGCGCCTTATCTCACTAAGGATAAGACACTGCTCTTCTCACATGGTTTCGCCGTTCACTTCAAAACCATCACCCCACCGAAAAATGTGGATGTGATCCTTGTCGCACCTAAAGGCCCTGGCCACACGGTGCGTTCCCAATTCGTGGCGGGCAAAGGTGTTCCAGGCTTGATCGCCGTCCATCAGGACGTGTCGGGCAAGGCAAAACAAACCGCTCTTGCATGGGCAGGTGGCGTCGGCTGTGCGCGTGCCGGTGTGTTTGAAACCAACTTCCGCGAAGAAACCGTCACCGATCTCTTCGGCGAACAAGTCGTGCTTTGCGGCGGTGCAACGGCTCTGGTGAAAGCCGGATTCGAAGTGCTGGTCGAAGCTGGCTATCAGCCTGAGATGGCTTACTTCGAGTGCCTTCACGAGCTCAAGCTCATCGTGGATCTCATGAACGAACAAGGCATCGCCGGCATGCGTTTCTCGATCTCCGAAACTGCTGAATACGGCGACGTCACCGTTGGCCCGAAAATCATCGATGCGTCCGTCAAGAAGCGCATGGTTGCCCAGCTCAAGACCATCGAAAACGGTAAGTTCGCAAAAGAGTGGACCGCTGAATACGCTGGCGGAAACAAGAATTTCAACGCGATCCGCAAGGCAGAAGCGCAGCACCCGATCGAGAAAGTCGGCGAAAAGCTCCGCTCCACCATGAGCTGGATCAAGCAAAGCAAAATCAAAAAGGGAGCAAGCCAAGCAAGCTTCACTTCTTCCTCGAAGTAATTCTTCTGGAAGCAAATTCAAACGCCCGTCTCCTGCAAGGGAGCCGGGCGTTTTTGATAGAACGGGCTTCACCCCATGGTTTTTTGCGAGACAGTGGGAGTGTTATACTGCCGCGCATGAAGTTTTGTGGAATCCCTGCGAGGCGGATGCGGCTGTGGAGAAGGGGTTTGAAACCCCTTTCACCGGCAGGGCATTTTTC
>JAYVNE010000055.1:0-6476 GCA_043758615.1 Akkermansiaceae bacterium | reverse complement strand
GAAAAGCCCTCGGCCAATTTTTTGGCATCATCGTCCCCGACACGGAACACGATGCGGGTGTATGGATGCGTCATCACTGCGCTCGCCACTTCGGGACTTGCCCGCAACTGGTGCAACTCGTGATGGGCGAGTGTGAGGCCGATGCGATACTTGCGCGCTCCGCTTAAAATCTCCGCCATGCTCGGCGTGATGAAGTTGGCGAACTCATCAACGACGATGTTGAACAACCGCCGCGATTCAACCTGCTGGCTTTGCCGGCTCATGGCGATCTGTTGAAACTTGGACACAAGCAATGTGCCAAGCAAATGCGAGTTCTCTCGGCCCAACAATCCTTCCGGCAGTTTCGCCAGAAAGATTTTGCCGCTGTCCATGATGTGCGCGAAGTCCAGCCGGTTCTCCGGCTGCGATACCATGTGGCGGATCGGCTTCTGCGCGAGAAAGCCATCCAATCGCGTGAGAATTGACCCGATGGATTTGTTGCCGGACAGGTGGGGAAAACTTTTCTGCCAGTAATACACGACTTCGGAATCTTTGACTGATTTCAGAAATTCGTTTCGGAATGACGGCTCGATTAGGAAGCGGCGCAAGTCGGCAATCGTGCCGCGCCGGTCGCTTTCCAAAAATGCGAGAATCGCATTTTGGAGGACGCTGTTCATCTGGTCGCCCCAGGAAGTCGAGAGGCGTTGGAACACGGCCACCAAGTCAGAGGCCAAAAGATTTTTCTCAAGATCGCTGTGGGCGGAGAGGATGTTGAAGCCAACCGAATACTCGGCATCCGAAGGGTCAAACAGAATTACATCGTCAATGCGCTCCGGCGGGATGACGCCAAGGATGCGGTCAATCAAATCGCCGTGGGGATCAAGAACGGCGATGCCCTCGCCGTTCTGAATCGCTTGAACAATAAGATTGAAAAGTAGGGTGGACTTGCCCGTGCCACTCGCGCCGATGACATGGCAATGATGCACTCGCTGTTCGGGTGATAACCGGACGGAAACAGTTTCGCCCGCGTGTTCGTTCTCGCCGAGTAGTAAGCCGGTTTGACTGCAAACGCTTTTAGGTGCGGCCTTGGTCTTGGCGGTCTGCCGCTGAAATGCGGGCGAGCGGACAGCACTCGACGGCAGATGCACGAAGCCAGTCAGCTCGTCGCTGTTCAACAACATCCCCGTGCGCCGTGTCTGTCGCCGCAACACGTCCTCAATATGTTCCTCGAAACCGTATTCATCGTTGCGGAGCGGGATGAGGGCGTTGCCGCCGGGATTGGCAAACACCCGCAGGGAAGCCGCCAAGTCACTTGCCAGTTGCAACACGCGGTCAAAGTCATCGGCACAGACCATGATGCGGACGACGGCGGCAAAGAGTGGCTTCGCCACTTTCTTCTCGGCTGCCCCCGCCAACTCTGGTGCGTCCACAAAATACGGCTTGCCGTCTGCGTGGGTGACGGAGCGCATAATGCTTTCCGACCACGGCTCGTGCGCGGGCTGGAACAATACTTGAAACAACCCTAGTTCACCGGGTTGTAATTCAGACAGTGCGCCCACGATGCCGATGAAGGGATCGAGTTTGCCGCTCGCAAGCGGCAGCATGAACTCGTGCGCCAAACCGAACTCCACCGCCAGCACTTCATTGCCGGTAGATTTTTCCCACGCTGATTCCAGCACGTTCTAGCGTGGGACGAACACGGCTTCGGGAAAGTATGCCGACAGCTGGCGACGAAGCAGCGGAGCATCGGCCTTGCAGGCGGCGAATTGCGTCGTGATTTTCTTGTGCGTGCCGACGAGCTCAAACGCGATGGGTTCGCGGCACAATGACAGGCTGGAAAGAAACTGCTCGAATGCCTCGCGTGAAATGTCGAGCTTGTCGGGAAGCGATGCGTGTAGCTCAATCATCTTCTCCCGAACCAGTGATGTCGGTTCCGGTTCTTCCTCAACCTCCGGCTCTGTCTGAACGGGCGGTGGTGTTGTGCTTAATTTGTTTGCCAGCCGTTCCACAAGCGAACTCAAAAATGTCGGCTTGCGCCCGTCGTCCATGGCGGGGGCATTGGGGAGATAGTGGCCGTGGAACGGGCGAAATGGCGGTTCGGGCGCGACGGGTTCGGGGAACACCTGCCAGCCGCGTCCGCGCTTTTCCCACTGGTGAAACCGCTCGCTTAATTGTTCGTCGAGCCGTGACATGGTTCAGGATTTGAGAAGCGATACGTTGGTGGGCTTGTATAGCTCGGCGAGAATGGGACTATGTTCCATGAACCTAACCAATTTGATGCCCTTGGCTCCCGTCACGTCCTCCACCTTGGCCTTCACGACCGCGTTCACCGTGTCGAGATACATGAGCCGGGTGTCGTGGCGGTAATATGTTTCCTTGCGGAACCAGTTCTCGTAGATCGGGCCGAACACCGGGGATTTGATGAGCGTGGCATCAAGGTCGCGTAAGCCCAAGGCAACGGCGTTGCGCAGCAGGTAGAGGAGGAACACCCCACCCGCGAGCAACGCCATCGCCCCGAAGATGAGGCCAGCGTAGTTAAGGACAAGCATCGTCACCATGAAGATGCCAATGATGACGATGAGCAGTTGCCAAAGCCTAATGACAGCGGGAATTTGCGCGAAGCGGCAGGAAAAGAAAAACGCCGTGCCGAACGGCGCGGCGCAGATGTCGAACACTAGTCGTTCGCGGGTCATCCGCAGATACTCCCGCTTCTGTGATAGCATCCCGCCCTCGGCGAAATCAACGTAGGCGATGTCGAGGCCGGGGACTTCGCGGGCTTTTAGTTCGGCTTCGATTGCTGAATAAAACTCTTTGCCGGAGATATTGAAGCCGGGAACGAGCGCATACCAGTGTTCCATCACCTCCGCACCGGCCTTCTGGTTCTGAAATATCCCAAACATATTTCCCCCTATGGTTTTTGGCTATTTGCCCTTGCGCGGCAGAATGGTCAGCGCCGCCCCGAAGAGGAGCGAGAGGAAAGCGCCATACGTCAGAATGTGGAACAAATCATCTTTGAGCTTGGAATACCAGTAGATGCCGACGATGTAGGGAAGTGCGCCGGTCAGTTGGCCGATGATCTTCTGGCTGCGGTTGGTAACGCCGGCAAAGATGGTGATGGCGCAGAAGATGGGGATTGCCCAAAGCAATCGTTGCTCCTCACCCATTTTTTGCAAGTCGAAGCCGGAGAGCGTTCCCAAGAAGACGTTCGCCCACGGCAGGAAGAAACTGACGCCAAGCCCGGCGGCACAGAGATTCGTCAGTTGCGTTCGGGTGAGGTTGACGGTTTGATTGGCGGTCGTTGGAGTGGCGGCTTCGGGTTCCGATTTTGGTCGGACGTTGATCTCGTCGGGCATATAGATTTCCTGTGGTCGATGGTTAACCGTGGTGAATCATCCCTGTGACCAAAGTGAGAATTGAGGCAGGTCGGTGAAACGTGAGGGACAGCGAAATTTTACGCCTTGTCGTTGGTAGCGCAAACAATTTTTTTACTGGATTCAAACACGTTGAGTTTTTTCGTCATTTGTGTTAAAATAATTCACTGGAGGTTGATCTGCGACAAACTCAAGCCTTAAAACGTGTCGCATTTCCAACTATTATTTAGCTGCTTGACAACACCGAGACGAATTATGAACTTGAACAATTCGCTCCGGTTGGGGAATTCGTGCTAGCTCCAAAATAGGCGTCAAACGAATGAAAAACAACAAAACTCAAGTGCCAAATGTGGACGTGCTGCTGCTTCATGGTCGGGATTTGTCACTCGTAGATAACGTGCAGGCAATTCTCGCAAGCATTGGACTCACCGCCGCCAAAGTGATGGATTTACCATCGCTTGATCTAGATTTAGACGATCGCGCTGATGTTTATATCAAGTCGTCCCGGCTGCGAGTCATGATAGCTTCTTATGACGAGCAAGATAAGGGGGGAAAGAATGCGAGGCCCAATGTCCATGACGAAATCACCAGAAGCGTGATAAAATCCAGCAATGACCATTTGATAGTGCTTCGGGAAACAAAAAAAGGCAATCCGGTTCCGTTGGCGTCGAACATCATCAAGAGATTAAAAGTGATAGTTCTGTTCAAGCGTTCCAAGTTTGCATTGGCTATCCCCAAATTGTTGATGGAAATTGCCCATCGAGGGCTGTTGAAAATTGCTGTCAAAAAGGCTGATGTGGAATCCAGCACGGCGGCCATCATCATTCCATTCATGAAAAAAATGGATGCACTTTGGGAAAAGGAGTTTACCGTTGGCTGGAACAAAATACACAGTTCCGATGCCGACGCTGTGAGTAAGCTGACAATTCACTTGGACAACTTTTTCATTGAATATCACAAGGTTTTTAAGGCCCTGATTCGCAGGGGGAAAAAGGGGAAGGATTTGACTTTAATCTGCGAGAAAGCTTATGAGGCTTCGCTGAATTATGCGGCACATGCTTGGATTGTGGTCGCGGATTCCAAACGCGACGAGGCAAAAAAACGACACGATGATTCCCAATCAGCGCGACATGAGAAAATCTATGAGGATGCCCTGCATGTGCATCGCCAGATTGAACGCGCAACCACTCAAAAGGTCAAAATTGACCGGGCCAGAAAGGTGGTTTCGCAATTTGAGAAATTTATTAAAAAAATCCGGTGAGTCGAATTTAGCAGTTTAATTTTTTACCATGTCAACACAGTTATTAGAGATTCCAATCAAGGAAGCAGAGTTTGAGAACGGAAAGTTGTATTGTGCAACGGGCTATTTGGGGCTTGGACTTTTTGCCGGAAGACCGATTGAAAAGGGCAATACGATACTTGTATTTACAGGCCCAATCATCGGTTTTGGCGAAGCTGTTGCCAAAGGAGATCGAGAATGCTGGCCATTACAAATCGACTACGGGAAATATATTGATTTGGAAGCGCCAGGGTGTCTGGCAAATCATTCCTGCGAACCAAACGCTGGCATTCAAGATGAAGAAGATTTAACCCACATTAAGTTAATCGCCCTGCGAGATATTTCTCCGGATGAAGAAATTCGCTATGATTATTCTACGACCATGGATGAGGACTTCTTCACGATGCCTTGTCGTTGTGGTTCTAAATTTTGTCGGCAAAGAGTGGAAGATTTCAAATATCTCCCTCCAGAAGTCCAGAAAAATTATTTGCAATCCAAGCTAGTGATCGGATTCATAGCAAAAAAGGAAAATTAACTTCAACAATCTGAACAAAACCAACCTCAAACATCTATACAAACCAAAAATATGGCAAAAAACAATCGGATATTTATTAGCTTTGCAATAGAAGATGAAACTTTTCGCACATTTCTGGTCGGACAAGCCCGTAATGAGAAAAGCCCATTTTCCTTTGTGGATATGTCGGCAAAAGAGGCTTGGGATGAGAAATGGAAGACAAATTGTCGAACAAAGATTAAAGGTTGTGACGGTGTAATTGCCCTTGTGAGCAAAAATACGGCAAACGCAGACGGTGCCTTGTGGGAAATCTCATGTGCAAAAGAGGAGAAAATTCCTGTCCGAGGAATCTATGTTGATAAAAATAACAAGCCCGCAGTCCTGCCGAATGAATTGACTGGAGTTAGGGTGATGGAATGGACATGGGAAAACATCGCTGCATTCATCAATGGCCTCTGAAATTCAATGGAAGGTGAAAATCCTTTAATCCGCTTATGAAAAGGGCGCTCATTGTTGGAATAACTGAATACGATGCGCAAGACCGGCTCCCGGGGGCAGTCGCGGACGTGCGCAATGTCAAAAAGTTGTTGAGCGTCAACGAAGACGATTCTCAAAACTTTGAATGTCTCCCAATCAGTTCAGAGACGAGCCGCATTACAGTTTCAACATTAAGGCCCCAACTTGAAAAGTTATTCCAACAGCCAGCACAAGTGGCGCTTTTCTATTTTTCCGGCCATGGCTCAATCAGTTTCACCGGCGGGGCGATTGCCGTCCAGGACTCCACCAGAAATGATCCGGGCATTAGCATGGAATCAATTGTTGAAATGGCCAATGAATCCCAATGCGAACAGGCAGTCATCATACTTGATTGTTGCCACAGTGCAGCTACCGGATCATCCCGCCACGGACAAAAAAGCGTGATCAAATTGCGGGAAGGGGTTTCCATGCTTGCTGCCACCCGTGAGTTTCAAGAAGCTGTCGAGACAAATTCCGGCGGATTATTCACTGGATTGATGTGCGAAGCCTTGAAAGGGGGCGCTGCTGATCTTACTGGCTCCGTCAATGTTGCCGGCGTTTATAGTTATGTGGATAGAATTTTCGGCGCGTGGGGGCAACGCCCCATGTTCAAATCCCATGTTTCGAGTCTGACCCCACTTCGTCAATGTAAGCCGGCAATTCCGTTGACAATTTTGCGAAAAATTACCTCTTATTTTCCAAAGCCAGAATTCATTTTTCGGCTTGATCCGTCTTTTGAGCCTACATCCCCGGCTCCTGACCCCAAAAATACGGCTACCTTTGATGAGCTTCAAACATTTTGCCGCAATGGGCTGGT
>JAYVNE010000054.1:0-18924 GCA_043758615.1 Akkermansiaceae bacterium | reverse complement strand
GAGCGCAATTTGGGGTGAAGTCGGAACGGGAGCTGCGTGGTTCGTCACGATCTCCTTGCTGATTGCAGGGGCGATTGGGTGCATCCTACCCGTGTTGCCGGGACATTTGATTCTATTGATCGCCGCAGTGACCCATTGGCTGATGCTGGGGAAAAACTCCGGTCTGCAATGGTGGTCGTTCATCGTGCTCGCTCTGCTGATGGCGATTTCCCAAACATTTGAAATTCTCAGCGGCGCGGCCGGCTCGAAGTGGTTCGGAGGGACGCGCTGGGGCGCAGTGGGGGCGTTGGTCGGGAGTATCGTGGGAATGTTTTTCCTGCCATTCGGCTTGTTGCTGGGACCGCTGATCGGCGCGTTCGTGTGTGAAATCGGCTTTGCGCGGAAACAAACCCACCAAGCGGCCATTTCCGGGGTCGGCTCCGTCGTGGGGACAGTGGCGGGGATGGGATTCAAGATGGTGATCGGCGCGGCAATGATCCTGTGGTTTTTTCTCGATGTGTTTTTGATTGGAAAATAATTTGTCTTCAGCCACTCTGCGCGGGCCGCTCCCCGGACGGTCGCAATTTTTCCGCAAGGAGGGGTTGAGGAAAGTCCGGACACCATAGGGCAACGTGCCTCACGAAAGCGAGGGACGGGTAACGCGAGAAACCCGGACAGAAAGTGCAGCAGAAAGATACCGCCGATGGCCCGCAAGGACACAGGCAAGGGTGAAATGGTGGAGTAAGAGCCCACCGCGAATCCGGGTAACCGGACGGCATGGCAAACCTCACGTGGTGCAAGACAGAACAGGGGAAGGGCTGCCCGCCCGTTCATCTCCGGGTATTAGTCGCACTCTGCGCAAGCAGGGCGCTCCGCTTCGGCGGGGTGAGAGAAATGGCCGTCCATCCTCGCGAGAGGGGGACAGAATCCGGCTTACAGGGGAGCGGCACTCTCCTTGCAGTGGGTGGCGGGGGGATGTCTCTGTGCGATGGGGATGGATGAATGAAGGCCGGAATGAATTGCCCAAGGGCCAACCGATCAGGGCTTCGCCAATTGGATGAAAGCCTGCTATCGCAGCCTCTGAATTCCGCGCTCCGTTAGTCCCCACTTTTCAGCACCTTGATGAAGGCGTCTTGCGGGATGTTTACTTTGCCGAACATCTTCATCTTTTTCTTACCTTCTTTCTGCTTTTCTAGCAGTTTCCGCTTCCGCGTGATGTCGCCGCCGTAGCACTTTGCGGTGACATTTTTCCGCATGGCGGAGATGGATTCGCGGGCGACGATTTTTCCGCCAACCGCAGCCTGGATGGCGACGACGAAGAGGTGTGAGGGAATGACTTCCTTCAATTTTGCGGCGAGCACACGGCCGTAGGATTCCGCCTTGTCGCGGTGGACGATCGTGGAAAATGCCTCTACAGGATCACCGGCGATGAGCATGTCCATCTTGACCATTTTCGCGGCGCGATAGCCGGAGTGCTCATAGTCCATGGAGCCATAGCCGCGGGTCATGGATTTGAGCTTGTCGTTGAAATCGACGAGAATTTCTGACAGAGGCAGCACACAGGAAAGCATCACGCGGGTGTCGTCGATGGTTTCGGTGTTCGTGACATCGCCGCGCTTTTCTAACACGAGCTGCATCATGTCGCCGATGTATTCTCCTGGAACCATGATATAGACATTCACGACGGGCTCATTGATTTCTTGGATGCCTTGAGGATCAGGGAAGAGGGTTGGATTGTCGATGATGCGCTCGGTGCCGTCGGTCATCGTGACATGATAGATTACGGACGGATAGGTAGAGATCACATCCATGTCGAACTCGCGGCGGAGCCGTTCTTGAATGATTTCCATGTGGAGTAATCCAAGAAATCCGCAGCGGAAACCGAAGCCGAGTGCTGTGGAACTCTCTGATGAAAAGGTGAATGCCGGATCGTTGATCTGGAGCTTGCCCATCGCGAGCTTGAGCGCCTCGTAGTCGGACGAATCGACCGGATAGATACCGGAGAAAACCATTGGCTGGATTTCCTTGTAGCCGGGAAGCGCCTCGGGGCACGGGTGGGTATTGTCGGTCATGGTGTCGCCGACCTTTACCTCACTGGCAGATTTCATGTTAGCGATGACATAACCGACATCGCCCGCTGATAGAACCTCGCGGGCGCTCATTTTCGGGGTGAAAATCCCGACTTCTTTGACCTCGTAAGTTTTCCCGGTGGCCATGAGTTTCACCCGCTGGCCCTTTTTTACCGTGCCGGAAAAAACGCGGACATAGGAAACGACGCCGCGATAGGTGTCATAAAGGGAATCAAAAACCGAGCACCGTAGCAGTTTGTCCGGATTCTCCACGGGGGCTGGGACGCGGGCAACGATCGCTTCCAGAATCTCCTCAATGCCGATGCCGGCCTTCGCAGAGGCAGGGATGCAGTCTTCCGCCGGAATGCAGAGAATTTCCTCTAACTGTTTTTTGCACTTCGTTACATCGGCAGCGGGTAGGTCGATCTTGTTGAGGACGGGAATGATGAGCAGATTTTGTTCGGTGGCCAGGTGGAGGTTTGCTACTGTCTGGGCTTCCACGCCTTGTGCGGCATCGACCATTAGAATCGCACCTTCGCACGCGGCAAGGGCGCGGGAAACTTCGTACGAAAAATCGACGTGGCCGGGCGTGTCCAGCAGGTTGAGTTTATAGGTTTTGCCGTCTTTTGCCTTGTATTCCATCGCGACAGGATGGGACTTGATGGTGATGCCTTTCTCGCGCTCCAGATCCATTGAATCGAGCTGTTGGGCGGTGCTCTCACGCATCGAGACGGTGCTGGTCGCCTCCATCAAGCGATCGGAAAGCGTGGTTTTCCCGTGGTCAATGTGGGCGATGATGGAGAAATTACGGGTCAGCTCGGTGGACATGGGCAGTGGAAGAAAACGTGGGCGGGGCGAGGGAAAGCAGGAAATCTACAACAAGGCACGCTAAATTACAGGAGAAGAGGGCTTGAGAGTGGAGGCTTGAGTGTTGAGAGAAAGAATGCAGAGGTTTTCTAACCTTTAACACTCAACTCCAAACTCTCGACTTCGCCATCACCCCAGCCCCCGGCTTCTGCCCTTTTCATTCGCCGCACTGCACATCGGGCAATTTACGGTGCCGACGTGGCTGGTGTCCTCGAACGCATACAGGCACAGCCTACAAACCACTCGGTTCGCCAGCGAGCGTCGCTCGGCCCGGGCGTGCAAGGTGCGCGAAACAACCGTGCATACCAGCACTAGCCAAGCCGCACCCAGCAAAGCGCAAAGCACAAAATTAGTGATTGTCAGGTCCATCGGTAGGTTTGTTGCTGAATCCGATTCCTAGGGCGATCCAACGGAATGGCTTTTCAGATAGAGTCAGAAATTGAATGCTGCGCAGCCAGGTTTCCAATTCCAGTCCACCCGCCTCGCCGCCTTTTTCCAGCGAAACACAATCGACCACACCGCCAGCGGAATTGAGTCGGATCAGGAAACGCCACGTCGCCGAGCTCATCGCTCCGTCCACGGCTGCCGAAAATGGCGGGAGCGGAGACGGAATTGCCTCGGGCGTGATCCCCGAGAGCGGATACAGCGTGGGGACAGGTTTTAAATTCGTCGAGTCCGGCACCGCACGGGGAGCCAACAGGTGTTTCGGGAAAACGGTCTCGCCTTTCGATCCAAGCTCCGTCGGCGGCGTCAGCGTTTCCTCAGGCATATCCCGCAGAGCCGGGATGTAAGGATGGTGCGGTGGACGCGATGCCGCAGCCACCTCGGATTCCAGCGCGGCCATTCCCTCCCATTGCGCCGGCTCGAAACGCGAAGGAAAAGGCCCACCTTCCTGTGCTTGAAGAGCCAGAGCATGACCTTGTAAATCATCAGTTAGGTAAATCAGAGAGGCTTTTCGTGGAGCCCTCATTGCCGGAGAAATCACTTTCACCCGCACGGTGCCCAGTAAAATCATGAAACCCGCAGCCACCACCAAGATTGCTAACAGAGTTGGGAAATATGACCTTTTCCGCCCGCGCCAAGAAAACACCCGCTCAGGAGTATTCATCAGCCTCGGGCGACGTATGGCAGTGCTGACCATGGATTATGGCTCGGTTTTCGGCACGGTGACCTTTGTTTGCGCTGCACTTTTCCCAACAATCGCTAGCCGGAAGCCCTTCCCCAAAATCAGCTCAGTTGCCTCACGCTCGACGCCCACCGGCGTGCCCATGTCTGACTGCAAAAGCACGATTGCCTTTGCTGAGGCGCCTCTCGAATGAAGCTCGTCCAACCTCGCCGCAAGCTCACCCATCGTCACCGGATCGCGCCCGAAGTGAATGCGCGGCAGCGGTTCTCCTGGGCCCAGCGTGACTACCAGCGTGTCCTCATAGCGCTGCATCTGAAATCGCGAGGGTGCCATTTCCACCGCCACGCCGGACTGCATTACCAGCGATGGTCCCAGCAGCAGGAAAAATAACAGCAACGTAAACAAATTCAAAATCGGCACCGCATGCAACAGCCCAGGGCGCTCCGGTAAGGTGATTTCCAACTTCATTTTGCAGGCTCCTTTTGAGGTTTCAAATGCTTCTTGCCCGCCGTGACCTCACCCCGGAATGGCGCGAATTCCTCCTCCTCGCGCGCATCCGCAATCAAATGCACCATCTCGATCCCCGCGCGCTCGATCCGATGCACTAACCGCAGCGCCCGCCCCAAAAAATAAAGGTAAAACAAATACAGAGGCACGGCAACCGTGAGACCTAACACCGAAACAATCAACGCGGACTGCACCCCTCCTGACAAGTCTGACGGCCCAGAAAAACCACCTTTCTCGTTGATTTTTTGAAACGTATCCAACATCGCCACCATCGTCCCTAACAAGCCGACCAGCGGTGCCAGCAACGCCGCTCCCAAAATCGCCCGGATGTTTTTCTCAATCCTCGGCACCTCTAACTGACCCGCCTCCTGCACCACATCTCGCAGATCCCGCCGCTCCAAATAATACCTTAAAAGCGCCGCATGCGCGACCCGCGCCACCGGCCCCGGAGCCCGTGCAGCCTCGTGCAGCGCCTCCGCAAATGCCCGGCGCCGAATGTGATGCGAAAGGCCTACCAGCAAATCCCCCACATTGATCCGCGCCCGGTGAAAGAAAAACAAGCGCTCCACCACGCACACCGAGCCAATAAACGCGAGACCCAAAAGCACCCACACCAGCGGGCCACCCTGCTCGATCATCCCGGAAGGTTCCATCAATCCTAAAATCATGTGCGGAAAATCTAAACTCCGGGCTAACGCGCTGGCGAGCAACAAAAGCTAGGCAAGAAGTTGAGAGTTGATGGGAAATTCGCCCGTCACGCACCGCTAAATTCATTTCGCCTGTTTCATCCCCTCTTTCAGCTTTTCCGCTTTCCTCCATTTCCGCTTCTACCCACCATCCCGCCATGCTCCAAACCGCCTCCGCCCTTAAAAAAATCTTGCTCGAAAAATCCGTCCGCACCGGCACCTTCACCCTCGCATCGGGAAAACAAAGCGACCTTTACATCGACTGCCGCGTCACCGCCCTCGATCCCTTTGGCGCCCACCTCATCGGCGATCTCGGCTGGCATGCCGTCCGCTCCAAAATCCATTCCGAGCACCTTAAGATCCACTGCATCGGTGGCATGACTCTCGGCGCCGATCCTATTTCACTCGCCGTCGGCATGGCATCCGCCGCGAAGAACCCTGATGAAGCGCTCCAAGTCTTCACGGTTCGCAAGGAACCCAAAGGCCACGGAGCCGGGAAACAAATCGAAGGAAACTTCAAATCCGGCGATACCGTGATTGTTGTTGATGATGTGATCACCACCGGTGGCTCCACCATCAAAGCAATTGAAGCGATCGAGCGCGAAGGCGGAAAAGTCGCTTTTGCCCTCGTCCTCGTGGATCGGGAAGAAGGCGGCCGCCAAGCCATCGAAGCACGCGGGGTGCATGTCGTTTCGCTGTTTACCCGCAGCTCGCTCCTCGACTAACAAACTAACATCAATGCGGAACCCTCACCGCGCAGATGCGATTGAGGTCATTGCTCCAAAATCCATGCCATCGTTTTGGAAGCAAGCTTGTCGAAAGCAATCACGGATTGGGCGAGATGCTCTTCCTTCGTATCCTCAATCTTGTTATGGCTGATCCCGTGAAGGCTTTGCACGAACATCATCACCGTGGGAATCCCCGCAGCCGCAGCTTCCGCCGCATCGTGTAGAGGGCCAGACGGGAGGAGGTGCGAAATACCGCAGGTTTCACGGATGGACTCGTCACAAAGTTTAATAAGTCCGTTATTAAATGGGCGCGGAGCAATCTGCCAGAGTCGCTCCCAGCTCACACTGACATTGCCCTCTTTCGCGAAACGCTCGCTGGCATCGCGGGCCTCAGCTAACATTTTTCCAAGCGCATCCGCATCCAGATGGCGCTGGTCAAGCGTGATCCGACATTCCTCGACGACGCTGGTAACGATACCCGGCTTCGTCGTGCAGGAGCCAATGGTGCAGACGCCTTGCCCGCTGCGTGCGGCGATTTGATAGATCTCGGAACTCATCTTAGCCGCCGCAAGAAAAGCATCCCGGCGGCGGTTCATGGGGGTGCTCCCGGAATGCGCCGCTTGACCGTGGAAAGTGATTGCATGGCGCTCTACGCCGAAAGTCCCGAGCACCGCTCCCAGCGGTAAATCGAGATCTAGCAACACCGGGCCTTGCTCAATGTGAAGCTCAATGTATGCGGCTGCGTTTTTCAACTCCTTGTGACTGGCCGTCACGTTTTCAAAATCGATTCCATGGGCAGCGATGGCATCAGGTAGGGAGACACCCTCCTTATCCTTGAGGCCGCGCGCTTCATCCATGTCGAGGTTTCCCGAACATGCGGAGGACCCGAAAAGACTTTTCCCAAATCGCGCACCCTCCTCATCCGCCCAATCGACAATGCGCAAGGTGACGGGCGGCTTTCCGTCATACTCCGAGTGGATGCGACGTAAGATCTCCACTCCGGCGAGCACGTTCAGGCAGCCGTCGAGCCAACCACCGTTAGGAACAGAGTCAATGTGCCCGCCGATGATTAGAGCACGTTCCGACTCTCCTTGCAAGGTGACCCAAAGATTGCCTGCTTCGTCCGTGTGAATGTCAACTGCTAGACCGGAGTAAAGATTCTTATACCATGTCCTTGCCTTTGCCCAGACGTCGGTGAAAGCAACCCGTTGCGCCCCATTTTCATCGCCTGTGAGAGAGCGCAATTGCTTAAGTTCATCAATGGTCCGCAGGGGATTAAGGCATTTGCTCATGAATCGATTTATCCGAAAGTGAAAATCTGGGCAAGACACCTTTCCTGCGCGTCACAAAAATCAGCACGAAGAATGCCGATCTTCCGGAGGATCTTGTGACCAAGTTCGTATTGCCAAATCGCCTCAAAACGCGTCTCATTTCGTATGCACGATCTTCACATTCACCTCGGCGGAGCGGTGCCATCGTCCGTTCTGTGGGAAATTCTTTGCGACAACGGCTTACGAACCGAATATGTCGATTTCATCAGTTTTCACGATTCACTCACCGCTCGACCCAATGAAGTGAAATCACTCGATGACTTCCTTGGCCGTTATTTCCAAGTGACCGAGGAAATACAATCCTCACCCTCCGCCGTGAGCGTTTCTGCCTATCAGGTGATCGCCAAGGCCCATCGCCGGGCACAAGTGAGCGCCGTGGAACTCCGCTTCAACCCGCATAAACGCGTGCGCCACGGCCTCCATACGATGGATGCCATCATTCTCGCAGTCATGCAGGGGCTTGAACGGGCCTCACTTCATTACGGCGTCGCCACCGGCATCATCCTCTCTCTCGGGCGCGATCTATCGTTAGAATCTAACTGGCAAATTATCGATACTGCAATCAAATGGCGCAGCCGTGGATCACTTAACGGAGCCAACGGCGTGGTCGGCATTGACATGGCGGGGCCGGAATCACGCTCGCTTGAAATGAGTAAACCTTGGATGAGCGAAGTCTCGGCGATGATGGGGAAAGCCCGCGATGCTGGGTTGAAAATTACCTATCATGTCGGCGAGAGTGAAGGCACCGGACCCGAGGGCATGCTGAAGGTGATCGAGGCAATCCATCCGGACCGCATCGGCCACGGGATCGAATTGCGGAATGCTACCGGCAAAACTAAAGAGCGCTTGATCACCCTGCTGCGTGAGGAAGGCACCTGCCTGGAGCTTTGCCCAACGGTCAACCTCGTTACCCGAGTCATTCCTGACTATCAGGCCATCGCAAAATTTGTTAGGGAACTCGCGCGCAATGAGATCCCCTACTGCATCAACACCGATAACCCCTATCTCATTCATACCAACCTCAAGCAGGAATATGAAATTGTGGGTCATGAATTGGGAGACGACGCGGACACTCTGCTAGAGCTCGGCAAGCAGCACGCAGTCAAACACCGCTTTCTTAGCAAATAGGGATCATTGCTACGTCCAAATCTCACGCCGTTGCCGCCCCTTCAAACTATTGAAAACGGATCTCATTTAGTGCTGAAATTTTCAGAAATAATCCGTGTGCGCCCAAAATTAAACACTTAGTCTCAATCATGTCCGATTTACGATGAGGAGAAAATTGCCATCATCATTACACTCAGATCCAAACCACACGATTCTAACTAACATGAACACCCGACGAAACTTTCTCTTCAAACTCGCCCTGTCCGCAGGTGCGCCTCTCGCCCTCACCAGCAGCCTCTGCGGTCAGGCTCCACCACCACCTGTCAAACTGGAAGAAACCGACCCAATCGCAATGGCGCTCGGCTATAAAGAGGATAGCTCCAAGGCGGATGCTACAAAATTTCCCCAACACAAATCTGAAATGATCTGCTCCGGCTGCGCGCTCTATCAAGGCAAGCCCGGCGATGCATCAGGACCTTGCGCCGCCGTGGGCATGAAGATCGTGCTCGCAGGAGGCTGGTGCTCCGTTTATGCGAAAAAGCCTGATCCCGTGAAGTGATCCTCTTGGAAACTAGAATGGGTGTTTCCAGTGGACACCCACTCTTTTTATGTCCCAACGTCACCGAAATCAAGCTAGGGTGATCCCCACGGGGCAATGATCGGACCCGGTCACTTGCGGGAGGATTTCTGCAGAAACCACCCGATCAATGAAATGAGTGGATACGCCGAAATAATCAATTCTCCAACCGATGTTCCTCGGGCGGGCACCGGCGCGGTAAGACCACCACGAGTAAGAATCAGTTAGATCTGGGTAGTGATGGCGGAAGGTATCTGTAAAACCACATTCCAAGAGTTTTCCAAAACTTTCACGCTCATCATCAGAAAATCCTGGGTTCCTGCGGTTTTCGCGTGGTCGTGCCAAATCAATTTCCTGATGCGCCACATTGAGATCACCACAGAAGATCACCGGCTTACGCTTGGCGTTTTCTAGCAGGTGCTGCCGAAATACCTCATCCCATTTGAGCCGGTATGACAAGCGCCGCAATTCGTCCTGCGCGTTGGGCGTATAAACATTCACGAGAATAAAATCCGGATATTCCAAGGTGAGCACGCGGCCTTCGGTATCATGTTCATCCACTCCCATACCGAGTTGGACATCGAGCGGTTTTTGCTTAGTGAAAACCGCGACGCCGGAATAACCGGGTTTTTCGGCAGAATTCCAATAGGCATGATAGCCTCCGAGCTCTAACGGTAACTGCACTTGTTCCGGGCGCGCTTTAGTCTCCTGAAGACACAGAATATCCGGCTGCTCGGTGCTAACAAATTCGCCAAAATTCTTCGCAATCACGGCGCGGATGCCATTCACATTCCAAGAAATCATTTTCATCGACGGGGATTTTTCACTTCAAACCAGCAACATGCAATCGCCATAGCTGAAAAAACGATACCGCTGCTCGACGGCCTTGCGATAGGCCTCCATTACGAGTTCCTGCCCGGCAAACGCGCTCACCAACATAATCAACGTGCTCTGCGGCAAATGGAAATTTGTCAATAAAGCACCCACCACCCCGAATTCATAAGGCGGATGAATAAAAATGTCCGTCTCCCCTCTCCTCTCTCCATATCCAATCCCTTCTCCAAGCTTCCCGATTCGCAATGACTCCAGAACCCGCGTAACCGTCGTTCCGACTGCCACTACCCTGCCCGCAGTATTCACTTTTTCCGCCGTTTCCGCCGTCACCACGTAGCGTTCGGAATGCATGACATGGTCCGCAATGACTTCCACGCTCACCGGGCGAAAGGTCCCCACACCTACATGCAACGTGAGAAAAGCATGACGAATCTCAGCTAACATTTCTGGCGTAAAATGCAGACCCGCTGTTGGCGCAGCGATCGCCCCTTCCTCCCGCGCGAATACGGTCTGATATCTCTCCCTGTCCGATGCCTCATCCTCGCGCCCCATGTAATGCGGCAGCGCTAAATGGCCGTGTTTGTCCAAATCCACCGGGGCTTCCCACAATACCCGCCGATCGCCGTTTTCAAAAACTTCGATCACAGTTCCTTTGATTCCACCCACGGTAACGGTCCGCCCAAGCTTCATCATTTTTCCGGGTCTCACGAGACAGCGCCACTCAAGAGGAGACAGTCGATCGAGGCAAAGCAGCTCCTTCTTCCCATCATCCGAAAACACCCGAGCGGGAATCACTTTCGTATCGTTCAACACTAATAGGTCATCCGTCTTCAAATACTCCGGAAAATCCCGGAACATCCGATGCTCGAGCTTACCGCTGTCACGATGCACGACCAACATTCGGGATGCAGCGCGCTCGGCAAGCGGCCGGGCGGCGATCAATTCCTCAGGCAGGGTGTAATCAAAATCCTTCGTCAATAGCGGCATTCACAAGTCCTACCTTCCGTTCCACAGGACTGCAAGGAATGCCATTTTCGCAGTGCTCCAAACATGACAAAAGATTGACACCCTAGCAGAGCATTTGCTTGCATCTCTTGTATGAATTTTAACCGACCTGAAATATTCCAATTTCTGCTAGTTGCAATGATCGGCATGTCCGCTCTAGTACAAGCCCGCCCAGCAATGTCCGTGCATGATAAAAGTGGACGCGCCTTAGACATCGAATTGGTCTCGGTGAATGGAAAGACCGTCCGGTTTCGCCGTGCGGATACCGCAAAGGAATTTACGGTGGCACTCGATCAGTTCGATGCAGATTCTCAAGCGAAAATCACCCAAGAAGCAGCCACCCTTCCCGCGCCGCTTCCTCCTCTCGCCGTGGACGTGGTGATTGGCAAACGTCGTAAAAAAGACAATAGCTACTATATGGTCACACAGGAAATTACCTGTATTGTAAAAATGCATAATAATAGCAATGCCATCCCACTCCCGAAGTTCACCGCTAAGGTCATATTTATTGGTCGCAATCAAAGACAACCCGATGAGTATATTGTTCTATCCGCTCAAGACTTTCCAGTGGAGTTAAAACCAAACGGCGATTCCGCGAACACCTTGGAGCCCTTTGTCACCACCTATGATAGTGACAACAAGGGCCAAGGAAACGTCGGAGGCTTTCAATACACAGGCTACCTCCTCGTATTCGTAAACGAGAAAAATGAAGTGGTCTTCAATCAAACAACCGACGCTGACATCCGTAAGGCCATCATTGCAAAACCAGCTCTGACAAGCACGATGGCAGACTACGTTAAGGACACGCGTCTGGACGAAAAAATGATCGTCCGGGGTCTGAAAAGACACCTCCCCATTATCACGAATTAAAATAACAAGTATCGAAGTATCAGCATGGACTTATCCCCTCCGGACTGGAACTCACACCTCTAATTCCCGGAGGCATTTTAAATTCTAACTTTGTCAACGATTCGGAACACCCAGCTAGACGGATGGAGAGCTTTCGCAGTGCTGGGTGTGATGTGGCATCACTGGGCTCCCAAAGCTTGGCGTGGGCCTTTCCCTTTTGAAATCGGACTGTTCTTTTTCCTCACGCTCACTGGGTTTCTAATTACCCGCATCCTCCTCCGCGAGCGCATGTTGGGCGATTTACAATCGCTACCCTGGAGAAGAAAAACTTACTCCCATTTCCTCAAGCGGCGATTGGTGCGGATCTTAGTGCCATGCTACGTGGCGATGATTTTTTCCATCGTGGTGGGAGCGGCAGATATCCAACGTTATTCTTGGCTCTATTTAATTCATTTATCTAACTTTCACATGGCATACATGGAAGGCTGGCCGCCTGGCACGGCACACTACTGGACGCTGGCAATCCAAATGCAGTTCTATCTCGTCTGGCCGCTAGTGGTGTTTTTCACACCGAAGAAGGCCATGCTTTCCGTGTTCCTTCTTTTCACCGCCATCGCACCTATCAGCAGGATGGTGCTGGCACGGTATTTCCCAGAAATCCATCACAGCGAAGCGATTTCCACCTCATCGCTGGATTACTTCGCCATCGGTGCCTTGCTCGCTCTGGCGATGGAGCGTGGAATGGCGGCGGATGATACGCGCCTGAAATGGGGAAGCCTAATCGCGCTCGGTGGCTATCTGATCTTATACATATCTCATGAAATTAGCAGACCTATCGCCGGGCTCTGTCTCATCCAACAGACCTTGTTGTCGATCGCTTTTGCAGGTTTAATTTCATCGACCTTGTTGGGTCTGAAAGGATGGCTGGGGCGGGTTCTGGAAAACCCGGTAATCCAACATATCGGTCGTTTGAGCTATGGGCTCTATCTGTTTCACACCCCAGTGCCACTCTTCCTCGGATGGGTCCTGCCGTGGCTATGGCATCCGTTTTTTACCGGTCCGTGGCTCATCCTTCGCTTGTTAGTATTCGCCCTCACCTCCTGGGGACTGGCCTATCTCTGTTGGAAATATCTGGAACGATCAAACGCACCCGCTCCATACAGACCGGTCGTTTCCAGGCTACCAGATTCTTGAAGTTGTGCTTCTCTGCTAGTACGCTACCCGCTTTTTGATTGTTAGTCACGCCACACCTTGCCTTGATTCAAAAGCCGAAGAGGTGAAACTGCGCGAGAATGGAAACTTGGGTGTTACAAACCGCCTTTATTGAATTCATCGTTTTGTTGGGGGAAGTTGGTGGGGGCTCGGAGGAGAATCGGAGATTGGAGATTGGAGATCGGGGATGCTGCCGCTCCTTGGTCGCATGATGAATGCAATTTTGGGTAACTATAAAAATCCGCCCGGCATTGAACATCGAGTAGAAAAAAGACATTGAACACCTAGTAGAAAAAGTAAATGAGCATGGCCATTTATTCTTCTACTTCGATGTTCAATGTTGGGAGTTCAATGTTAAAGTCGCTCACCGCTCTTCAATTGCGGATTGGACGCAACTGAAATGAACGAGCAGGCAGGCGGATTGTTTGATCATCGAGTTGGCTTGTGATACTACGTCTTTGATATGATTCCGTGCAATCTGGCTGGATTTACTACTTCTTCTGATTCGTGCTGTCTGATTCAGATATTATCCTTTCGAGTAGCATGAAATCGTCCTCAGATCCTACGTCCAAATTAACCCTCAATTGAAGTGGCTTTAACTCTTGGATTGTCAACGACAGTATGTTGTAACCTTGTGAAGTAGATTGTCGAACTTGAAGTTCGATTTGATTCTCTTCACTGTTTTTCTTGATAGTCCATGTCCCTTGAAACTGATCTACCCCCTTGGGTCGGCCACCTCCTGGAGAAACAATTGCAAGTGAACTCAATGGCCAGTCGATAAGTGAACACTTTCCACCGGACTCTAGCAACATGGTTGTGGTAGCAACAGGTCCTGAAAGATCTTTTGAAGAAATAGAAATTTTATGTACTTTATATTTACCTTCAAAAGACACCTTTGAATAGTCAAATCCTTGACCGCCTCTACACCCTAATCCACACAAAAATGCTGATAGAATTAAAATCCCAAATTCATGCTTTTTCATTCGATGGAAATGGTTTCAGTCCAAGTAAAGATTCCCGGCAATCGTCTCCCGCTCCGCCTGTGCCGCGCTCCGGAATGTCTGCACATCCCCATACCGTGATATAGGCATTCCTGCCTGTTCTTTCTGTTTCTCGCTCCCCGCATAATGAGCAAGGAACACCTCCGCCATGTCCCTCACCGCCGGGGTCAGCGCATGCCCAGTGCTCTTGTAAGACCGCCACACCCACGGGCACCCCAGCCGCTGGCCCTTCTTGAAAAAGTCAAACGTCGCGGCATAGCGCTCATCCGCCTCACCGCACATCACCAGCGCGGGCACCTTCCTCACCAGCGCCGTCGGTTCGCTCCACCAGCCGGCAGAATACGCCACGAACGCCTTCACCCGCTGCGGCTTCCACAGCGCGAAGCGGTGGACATAATGCGCCCCAGCGGAAAACCCGAAGATCAACACCTTGTCCGTTGCCACTCCAGTTCGTTTCTTCACCTCCTCCAGCGCCTTCTCCATCACCTCCCCGCTGCCCTGTTCCGGATAGTAATACCCTTTGCCCTCGTTGTTCTCCTTGCCCTCCGCGTGGAAGGACGGCGCTAGCAGAATCAGACCATTCTTTTCCGCGAATTTCTTCCATCGTCCGTCCAGCATCTGCTCGCCTTTGCCGTTGTAGCCAGGCACCAAGACCAGCACTCCCGTGCGGGCCTTGGCTCCATCGGCTTGCCATGAACTGAACGGGACGTTCATGCCATGGCTGGCAACCGTCCACTGCTCCTCCGCTGCGGATAGGACGCAGCAGAAGAGGGTGAGAAAGCAGGCGGTTTGTTTGATCATCGAGTTGGCTAGTTGTGGTTCTCGACATTGGATGTGAATCCGAGCGGATTGCCCCTATTTGAGCCGACTAGAGATTACGAACCTAAATTTCGAGTCATGACTGTCATAATACAAAATATAAGTATAAATAATATTATGATAAAATCTGCTACTAGCTGAACTTTTTCTGTCTCATTTCGGCTAAAATACATAACAATTATTGAAGGAATAGCAAACGCTACCGAACAGATCACTCCCTTCTCTAACGAAATTATGCCTAAATACGATGCAGAACAAATAATACTAGAAATAAATAGATAAATGTTTTTCAAAGCTAAAAGATTTAATTGTTATTTTAAATTATTCGGTAAATGTAAATGTCCCTAAACCAACGGGACCATCTACTGGCGATGATGTTCCGAAACTAACGCCAGAAGTGGATAATCCAGCGCCTGTTATAGAAATGGCTTCGCGCGAAAATGAAGCGCGGACCATGAATGTCAACGTTTTGTCACCTTGATTTCCTGTAACTGAATAACTTATCCCAACGGCGTAGGGTCCACTCTTTCCGAACGTTGAATGTTCTTCATATTGTAGCCCTCCATTTACAACCTTAACAGTGATTGAGGGGGTGACTGACTCGCTCCCAAATCGCCCATCCATAAATGCTGATAAGTTAATTGTCCCTGTGCCGTTACTGTTTCCAGTTCCGCCATCCGCAGTTGCATATGAATTTCCAAAATAGAATGCATAATTTTGCCCAATAAATCTATTTCTATATTCCTCACCTGTATCATGTTCTCCTCCGTTGACCTTCATCAAGCCAAGAAAATCAAAGCAATATGAAGCACTGTTATTGACGTACATGTGTGTGTTAGCACCATCTGGAAACCCGCTTGGATCCTCTGATGTCCACCTCGCCAGGCCCGGGTTGTACTTACGGTATTTGAATGCGTAGTCACCGGATGATGCAAGGTAGGGCTTGCCGGTGTAGAAGGCGGTTTCCTGAGTGACGGATATTGGTTTGGTTTCCGCCGCTTTTTCAGCCCGCCATTCGGCGAGTTGCTTTTCATTTTTGAACTCCGGGAGCGGAGCTTGGAACGCCGCGAAGGCGGTGCTTGTTAGGGACGCCGCGAGGGCGAATGTCAGTTTGTATTTCATTTTTGTGTTATATGTTTGGATTCTCCACCGGAGAGTGGAAAAAGAGTGAACCGCAAAGGCGCAAAGGTCGCTGAGTGGGCGCGGAGGAAGAGTTGAGAATGGTATTAGAGGAATATTGGATGGATGGATTGAGAGGGTTGGGGGTTTTTAAAATGAAGAAAAGGGACATTGAACACCGAGTAGAAAAAGTAAATGAGCATGGCCATTCGTTCTTCCACTTCGATCTTCAATGTTGTGTGTTTAATGTCTGATGTTCAAGGCGCCCACCGCTCCACCGCTGCGAATCGGACGCAGCAGAGTTGATTGAGCAAGCGGGAGGTTAGTTTGATCATCGAGTTGACTCGTTGTGGTTCTAGAACTTGGATGTGAATCCGAGCGGCCTAACCCCATTTAAGTGATTACCGAGTAAATAATAAAGATGCCACAGGGCTCTTCACGTCGCCTCTCCATGCCTCTATTAAGGTGCTGCTTGGCATACGCGTCTGACCAGGTAGATAATGAAGCGAAATTTTGTAATTACCGTCCATTATGTTGTCGACATTCCAGTAACCACCGTCCCTTAGAGTTCCATAAATGCTTCGAATTCCACCAGAGCACTTGATCGAACAATCGACAAGAATATAGGTCGAATGACGAGGTTGCAGGAAAAATAAGTCACCTTTTTCGGGAGCACGGTAAGCGTCATGTGCTACCAATGTTTCAGAGATCTTGCCGGAAGGCGATTCTAAAACCGTAATAGGAGTGTTATACTTTTCGATTTTTATAGTATGAATTGAAATATTTGTGATTTGTAGTGCCAACAAGATGGAAATAACTTCGCCCTCTGCGGGCAGCTTCGTAGCAGTTGGCATAATGATGGTTTCGAACCGGAGCTCGGATTCCAGTTCAGCAGCTAGAATAGGAATAGAAAATACCGACCAAACCAGCCCGATTAAAAAGAAATTAAAATATTTATACATCATATTGTTATACGTGAACTCCGGGAGCGGAGCTTTGAATTCCGCAAAGGCGGTGCTTATCAAGGAAGCAACAAGGGCGAATGTAAGTTTGCTTTTTATGAAGAGGAAGGACATTGAACACCGAGCTAAAAAAGTAGATGACCATGGCCATTCATTCTTTCACTTCGATGTTCAATGTCGTGTATTTAATGTCCGATGTTGAAGACACCTACCGGTCTACTGCCGCGGATAGGACGCGGCAGAATGGATTGAGCTGGCGGGTGGTTTATCTGATTATCGAGTGGGATGGTGGTGGTTCTCGATCTTGGATGTGAATCCGAGCGGCCTAATCCTATCAAGTAAATTAATTGCCATCCTTTTGATTCATAATGGAAACAATAGCGGGAATTTTTCCCGTTGCTATTTGGAGATGTAATTTCCGGACAGTGGTGGCTGCGATAATTAAATCTCCTTCATACACGCCATCCGCTGTTTCGATCCACTTTTCAGACCATCTCTTGACGGCGTCTCTAGGATCGACATTCATTCCAGCCGCGAATTTATTCCATTGTTCATCAGAAAATACTGGCTCGAATTTCGACACCGCGTCAGGTCGGATTACCCCTAACACAATTTCACCCCGTTGAGGTCTATATACCAATAGCGCGGTTTTCGATGATTTCCCCCATATTATTTCGGGCGGAAATCCACTTTCATCCTTGTATGCGATACCCACCCACAGCAACGGTAAGTTGCCATCACCCAAGGAAATCGACAAATACTCGCCAAATTCATCTTTACCCCAGTCGGACCCTAACTTGTTCGCGATATTAATCGATACCTGTAATTTCTTGTTGGGAGATTGATGAACTACACCCTGTGCAAATATTGGCGGCGCGAGACAGAAAATTATAATTAACTTTATTACTATTCTATTCATAAAAAAGCTCTCCATTGTATCCTGCTCCCGAATTGACCAGAGTTTGATATAAGTAGGGGGAAAGACCGCGCAGGGAATCTCGGCTCGTTTCTGCCTCAATTGGATTTAGCCGCACATTTACCCCGTCTAGTTCACCATTTTTGGCAGCCGCATTTTCCAAAAATCCGGCACTCACCGTAAAGCCATTCGGATTCCAGCGGTGTTCGCCGTCAACGAGGGAATGGCTATATAGAGCCAGAGATTGGCTGGAACCAAAATCCGATGCATTTAACCCCCTCCATGTTACAAACCCTACAGTCCATGCGTGGGCATATACCTCCGCGAATGTGCCCGTGTAACTATCTTGAAATTGAGTTACACCCCATAGGGAAATGGTCCAAGAAAATGTAACGGCTTCAAGCTGTTCGTATCTAGAATTAGGGGAATATGTACTCTCTTGGGTTATCCATTGCACTCGTAAACCTTCAAAATCAATCTCACTTGTGGGATTTGGTGCATATATTTGACCATTCGCACCATCCGGGAACCCGCTCGAATCTTCGGATGTCCATCTTGCCAATTCCGGGTCATAGTTTCGGTATTTGAATGCGTAGTCACCGGATGATGCTAGATATGGTTTGCCAGTGTAGAAGGCGGTTTCCTGGGTGACGAATTTTGCGTCGGTTTCTGCCGCTTTTTCAGCACGCCACTCGGCGAGTTGTTTTTCGTTTTTAAACTCGGGGAGCGGAGCTTTGAATTCCGCGAAGGCGGTGCTTGTTAGAGATGCTGCTAGGGCGAATGTCAGTTTGTATTTCATTTTTGTGTTATATGTTTGGATTCTCGCTGGGAGAGTGGGGAAGAGTGAACCGCAGAGGCGCAGAGGAAAAGCTGCCATATTTTTTGATTGGTGGATAGATTATTTCATATATTCAGGCGGAATAAATTCCGCGCTCCAGTTGGAGAGCCCTTCGCGGCTTTACGGATGTTTTCTAATATGATTACTCGGATTTGATGTGTTCGATCACTTGCGCCCAGGCCCAATCCACGCGGTTACCGACTCCGTTCAGGGAGGTTTTTCTGAAATTTGCGGCGAGCGCGCCTTCCGTCACTTCATCCCAGAAGCCGACGCGGCCGTCCTCGTCGATCTCGGGCAGCAGGATCCGTGCCGCTTCGCTCCTTGAAGCCAGCCCGGAGAGTTCCTTTTCCATGATTTTCTCCGGGGCCAGTAGGATCAGAGGCTTCGTCTGG
>JAYVNE010000053.1:0-18969 GCA_043758615.1 Akkermansiaceae bacterium | reverse complement strand
GCCCTTCGAACGCGAGGTTCACCGCTACGAGTTTTCCATTGATAAAGAAATCCCAGAGGTTGCGCAAATAGTCGTGCCGTAAAGTCACGCGAAAGTAGCTGCTAGCAGTGGTACCGCTAACGTCGAAACTGCCTGCGGTTTTCATCCATTGTTGGGGATTCACATTTTGGCTCTCCAAGTGATCACTGCCATTGAGAACCCAGATTTCCCCTTTGTTCGCTCCTGCGGGAACCTGAAACGCAAGCTGTGTGCCATTGACGGAAAAGGTCGAAAGACTGCCACTTGGATCCGCCGCAGGTTTGATTTGAAGATCAATAAAAGCCGTCTTTTCAGCGGCGTCCCACGTGACGTCGCGGGTAATTTTGGTTCTCTCTTGAGAATTGACGGGCAGGCGCAGAGACTTCCCGCCGTTTACCCCAGAGCCGTTAGCAGAAACCTCCGCGCTCCCTGCGGTGAGCGACCAGCCCGACGTCCCTCCAACAGATTGGAAAGGAACCCACTCGGCAGAATCAAAAGTAATCGGCGGGAGATCGGCGAGAAGCTGATTGGTAAATAAAGCAATATTGAGAAAAACTGCGAGAAATTGCTTAGCGAATTCTTTCATTGATAGAACTTGGGGAGAATTCTATCGGCACGTCAATGAAATTTCTATCTGTTCTGATTTTTGCTAACATGTTCCACGATTAGAAATCGCATTCTAGACAGACTTAACCGATTGATCATAAGCATTCGGAATTTCTTATGGCCGATTTTGAGACATTTGTTCCACGGGTGATTGTGGCGATAGTGTCACAATGTTTAAATCCCAGCGGACAAAATTTCAAATCACCAATGTGAAGGAAATGAACGGGGTCCTGGATTCTTCAAATACGGTAATGTTTAACAGGGCTTTTCTCCGTTTCCACACCAGATTCCAATCACTCACCTATCAGAACCTCGACTCCTCTTCCCTTCACAGTGCGACGGGGTCAGTCCCAAATAACAGACATTGAGAATCCCCCAGTGAATGGGGTCAAAGAAAGGGCCGGGATAGACCGGTTTGAAACAGAGAATGCAAGTGTTTTATAAAATACAACTCGCCATTGCGCACAGTTGGATGCACAGAAAAATGGAGGTCATCTTCATCGCTATTCATGCATCTTGAACGGAATTTTCGGCGGTCGGTTGTGAAAAGTGGGGGTGGGGCGGTGTCCACTCGGACCGCACGCTCCACCCCCGGTTTCCCTCTCCTGTCTGGAGATCTGTTATTTACGCATCCAGCCTGAGGGCGGCTTTTTGCGCGGCGCTTTTTGCTTCGGTCTTCGTGTTGCTAGATCCGTCGTCTGCGGTGAGGCGCATGCCGACGGGTTTTGAGACGCCGAATTCTTCCATGGTTACGCCATACATCACATCGGCGCGGGCCATGGTGCGTTTGGAATGGGTGACGATGATGAACTGGCTGTTATCAATGAAACGGTCTAGCACTTTGACGAAACGATTGATGTTAGACTCGTCGAGCGGGGCATCGAGTTCATCGAGCACGCAGAAGGGGCTGGGCTTGATCATGTAGATCGAAAACAGCAGGGCCACGGCGGTCATCGAACGCTCACCACCGGATAGAAGAGTGATGGACTGGAGCTTTTTACCCGGTGGCTTGGCGATGACTTCAATGCCGGATTCGAGCGGATCGCTCTCGTCTAGCAGTGTAAGGTCTGCCTCGCCTTTCTCTCCGAAGAGCTCCTTGAACATCTCGCGGAAATTAATGCGGACTTGGGCGAAGGTTTCGGAGAAGAGCCGCTGGGTCTCGGTGTTGATGCGTTCGATCACTTCGAGCAGCTCGGCCTTGGAGTTGACGAGGTCGTCGTGCTGGCTCTTGAGGAAGGTGTAGCGTTCTTCGAGTTCGTCGTATTCTTCGATGGCATCGAGATTCACTGGGCCCATCGCATCGAGGCGGCGCTTGATATCGGCGACGATGGATTCGACGAATTCCCAATCGGGCTCGCCGGTCATTTCACCGGGAATTTCGATGGCATCTTCGCTGGTGCCATCGACGACGACGGTGAGCATTTCCTCATCAGAATTTTCGTCGGACTCATCGCCACTCACGAACGACTGGCGACCGCCGCCACCCCGGAGGGCTTTTTGCGAGGCGATGGAGGAGAGCAGAGCGTGGGCGTCCGGCTCGAATTTGGATAGATCGACTTGATGGCGCTCCTGGATCGTGGTGGTGAGACTTTCTAACCGTAGTTCGAGTTTGGTCGCATTGATTTCTTCTCGGCCTTTTTGCTCGTTCACCTTCGAGTGGTCGCGGCGGACAGCGGCGAGCAGAGTTTCTGCGTGCTCGATTTTTTCGATTAGAACGGTGCGGCCTTCTGCGCGGGTGTTGATTTCTACCTGTAGGTCTTCGACTTCGCAACGGTGGGTTTCACACTCTTCGGATAGACGAGCGTTCTCGGCATGAGTGGCCTCGATGCGCTGATCGAATGAGGAAATTTCCGTTTCACGCCGAATTGCAATTTCACGGAGTTCTGATAGGCGAGCCTCCATCGGCTTTTGCTGCTCCTCGGCGGATTGTTTGGCGCGTCGCTCAACGGCGAGTTCGGTGCGCAGTTCGTTGAGAGCTTCGGTGATGTCCTGCTCGCGGCGGACGACGGCTTCGGACTCGGATTGGAGGCGGCGGCTTTCGTTTTCGAGGGCTTCGAGTCGCTCACGGGCGGAAGCAAGTTCGCTTTCCATTTGCTCGCGTCCCTCGGCAGCAGCGCGATCGCGGTTATCGAGTGCGCTGCTCTCCCATTTGACGTTTTCAAGTTTGGTGTCGAAGTTCTCGACCTCGCGGGTGGCAAGACTGAGTTGGCCTTGGAGAGTGGATAGATCGACTTTTTGACGTTGGAGGCGTTCGCGGGAAACTTCGACTTCCTCGCGGAGTTGTTCGAGGCGGGATTCTAAGTCGATCACGCGCTGGCGGGCGGCTTCATCTGCTAGAGTGAGTGTTTCGACTTCGGTCGCAAGTGAACGGACTTCGTTTTGAAGTTCGAGCACGGAGGTCGTGCCTTCCGCGCCGGTGCCGCCACGCAGCATGCCCTCTCCACTAAGGATCACACCTGCTAGAGTGACGAATGTAATGAATGGATGGGCCGTGCGAAGGCGAAGGGCCGTGGCGAGGTTCGGGACGATGAGAACTTTTTCAAGCAGTCGCTCAATGACGGTGGAAATGCGTTTGTCCGACTTCACGCGGTCGAGCGCCCATGCCGTCGCGCCTTCGGGAAGGGCTTCCATTTGGGTGCCAGCGGAATGAGGGATGAACGACTCAGGCAGGACTGCGGCGATGCCTAACTGTTTCTCCGTAAGTCGAGTGATGATCGCCTCGGCTGCGGCCTGGTCCTGGACGAGGACCGCTTGGAGGTGATTGCCAAGCACGGCTTCCACAGCACGCGCGCAAGCATTGTCTGCCTCGATGAACGAAGCGAGCACGCCGTGGATGCCGGGCTTGAAAGTATCGGGTTGGCCGAGGCCTTGGAGGACGTTTTGGGTGCCCTTTTCAAAGCCTTCGCCACTCTCGACCAGTTGTCGGACGGCGTCGTAGCGGGCGGAGCGCTGGGCGAGAACTTTATTGGATTCCACCGCTGCGGAACGGGCGGCATCGAGATCGCCACGGGTGTGCTGATAGGCCCGCTCGGCACCTTGGAAGGCTTCTTCGAGCTCTCCTAACATGGAGCCGGTTGCTTCCACATCACCAGCAATGCGGGCTTGTTCGGCACGAAACTCTTCGAGTTCGAGGGTCAGGCGTTGCTGCTCATCAGCGAGTTGGCGGGCGCGCTCGCGGTTGCCTTCGAGTTGAGCCACGGCACTTTCGATTTTCGCCTGCAGCGAGGCGATAATCGTTTGTGTGCGGTTCGCTTCGCCACGAGTTTCGCGGAGTGCGGCTTCGATGCGCTCGCGTTCCTCGCGAGTACCCTTGGTGCGGGTTTCCTGATCGGCGAGCTGGATTTCCTTCTCGGAAATGATGCGGCTCAATTGGTCGAGCGATTCGTTAGCAGCAATGAAATCGAACTCCTGCTGAGCGAGTTTCTCCCGAGTGGCGACGATTTCCTCGTGGTTCTGGCGGATGCGGGATTCGAGTTCGGATTTGCGTTCCTCGTTGAAGGCCATACGACCAGCGGCCGAGTTGAGAGAGTTGCGGTGCTCATTGAGGCGTTGGCGGAGTTCGGCCAGCTCACCCTCGAAAATCCGCGCGGCATTGCGGGCTTCTGCGACGGCTTCTTCCTTCCCTGGAAGTTGCATTCCCAGCTCGGTGTCACGGACTTCGAGGCCACGGATAGAAACGGTTAGTTCGTCGCGCTCGGCCGTGAGCTCGACGAATTTTTTGTGACCGAGATGCGTATCGAGCACGCGAGTGTCCGCAGCGAGCGCCTGATAGCGCCTGGCTTTAGCGACTTGGCGCTTGAGGGAGTTCATCCGGCGCTCTTGTTCCGCGAGCACGTCGGACACGCGGAGGAGATTCGCTTCGGTGAAATCGAGTTTCCGGAGAGCTTCCTTTTTTTCCTTTTTGAACTTCGTAATGCCTGCAGCTTCCTCAAACACCGCGCGGCGTTCTTCGGGCTTGGAGGAGAGAATTTGGTCAATCTGGCCCTGTGCCATGATCGAGTAAGCGGTGCGGCCAATGCCCGTGTCCATCAGAAGGTCATGGATGTCCTTGAGGCGGCAGAGCGTGCCGTTGATCCGATACTCTGAACGGCCATCGCGGAAAACCCGGCGGGTGAGGGCGACTTCGTTGAAATCCACTTTGAGCGGCCCTTCGCAATCTGCCATCGTGAGCGTGACTTCCGCCATGCCGAGGGGTTTGCGCTTTTCCGTGCCGTTGAAAATAACATCCGCCATTTCGCCGCCGCGCAGGGCCTTGGCGGAGGTTTCGCCGAGCACCCAGCGGATCGCATCCACAACGTTAGACTTACCACAGCCGTTCGGTCCGACGATGCCGGTCACGCCTTTTGCGAATTCGAACAAGGTTTTATCGGCAAATGACTTGAAGCCGTGGATTTCGAGAGTTTTGAGATACATGCAGACAGGATGTTGGTTGAGGGTTACGCCCGAGAGGGAACCGAGGCAGTTGAAGAATACGCTTCATGCGGGGAGGAAGCAACCCATCAAGCGCTGAACACGCTGCATGTGGTGTTGGTTTTGCGATTTAGATACAAGATGCTGTGTTTTGTGAAATCTTAGATTTCCAAAGCATTTTGTAGATGTGGGAGATTTTCGCTCACCAGCGCCGTTGATTTGGCAATTTGAAGGAAGCTATCTCTTGTCCTTCGCCCGTTGGAAACGCGACCGTCTGGCGGACTCATCAGGCGGTGTCTGTGGTGGTGCTTCGGTTTTATGCGACGGTGAAATTAACATCGGTTCTTCGATCACACGCTTGGGCTTGGTCGGCTTCACTCGTGGCAGCTTGGGGAATCGGTTAGGAAGTGCCCACTGGGGCAATTTCCACCCGGTCCTCGTCAGTAAGGCATCTGCTAGAACGAGAAGCATCAGCACGATCCCTAGCGGAAGCCGCAGTGAGGTTTCTGCGATGAACGGAGGTCGCAGCCACGCTTTCGAAAGATCCAACAGCTCGCGGCCCCTAGTTTGAGTGGATACCATGCGGAGCTCGGTAAGGCGGTCGGGCTCGAACGCCCATTCCGCCGATGAACCCACGCTGATAGGTCCGAAAGGCAGCGCGTTTTCACCCACTTGCACCGCCCCGCGGACGACGCTCCCTTCATCAAGATCACGAGTGAGCGAAAAGTGTCCGGGAGAGATCCTGCGCCACGCGAGATCCCAAGCGGGCCCACCGGTGTCGCTTTGAAGCCGGATTTTCGGCGGGGCAGCGGACAATTTTTGCGCCCATGTGGCGGTGTCATAAAGAAGATCTAACGTGAGTCTCGTGCCGTCGAGACGATGGCGCAGTGCGATACCCGGAGGAGTGTCTTGCCCCATGAGGAAGCGCCCTATCGTTTGCAAAAAATCTCCGTAACCGGGCCAAGTTCTGAGCGATTCAGAGAACTCACCACCTAGCGGAAATGATACTGCGGCACTGCGCCCGAGACCGCGCCGGGCATGGGCGACTAACGGAGCAACGTATTCGTCTGTGGAAACCAAGGAAACTGTCGCGTCTTCCCGAGCGTAAGACAGGTTGTAGCCATCGGCCTGTTTGAACCAGTCCATCGGCTTCGGTGAAATTTCAGACCATCGCCCGGTGGCTTGTGCTCCAATCGGCTCCTTAATGAAGGCGGAGCGGGCGATGGTGACCGTTTCCTGAGAGAAAATCTTCGGGATGTCCATCGGCGTGTTAGAAAAGAAGACGCGCCCATTCCCCAGCTTGGCGATGTCTTGCAACAGCGCGGAATCCACATCCTTGTCGGTGCCGAGTCCGATCACGGAAATCGTCGCACCCTCCGCCGTCATTGTCTTGATCAGGTTCTTGTAATCGCCCGGCTCTTCGGAATCCTGCGCATCCGCAAACAAGATGACGTGGCGGGTGCCTGCCTGTGATTTTTTCAACTCATCCCACGCGGCCTTGAGTCCGTTATAGATATAAATCCCGCCTCCGGCAGAGGTGATTTTTAGCGCGCGGGCACACAATTTCGCCTTATCATTCCCTATGCGAGTAAGCGGTATCGTTTTCGTTGCTTCGCTATCCACGGCGAAGACTGCGATCTGATCCATCGGTCCTAGCAGGTCAATCGCATTGGCAGCACCGGAATCTGCCAAATCGATTTTGGTTTTGCCTCCCCCCACACCCACGCTCATGGATCCTGAACGGTCGATCACGATGGCCAGTGCCACTGCGAGTTTCCGATGTTCGGATTTTAACTCCATCGACACCGGCAGGAGCGCATCAATGGGCGATTGGAAATAACCGCCCGAGCCGAATGAATGCTCACCACCCGCCATCAGCAAGCCGCAGCCTTGTTCGCGGACGAAGAAATCTAGCGACTTCATGAAGTCGTTAGGTATCTGGTGCGCTGGCACATTGTTGAGGATCACCGCCCGGGCACCTGCCAGCAGGCCGGGTTTCAATTGGGAAAGATCTGTCACGGTTTCGACTGTAAAATCTAACGATTCCAATGCCTTTGCAACCGGGTCATTCTGATAGTGAGTTGCCAATACAAGCCTTGGTCCGCCAGCAATCTCGATCCAGCGCGTGGCCTGGTTGTTTCCTGGATGGGCATCGTTCAGTGGTCGAATCTCTGCCTGATACTCAAAACCGCCCGCGCGCGGAATGCGATCGGTGAACTCAACGGTCGCCAGCCCATTGACCAGTGTGACGCTTGATTCAATAAGTGTCTGGCCGTTCCTTCGCAGGATGAGAGGAAACGTCGCATCCGACGAGCCGCGGACCGTTAGTGAAATGAGAAATGGTTCACCGATCTGCACCCGCTCAGGAAGTGCGATGCGTGAAAGTCGATAGTCACCGTCCTTTTCTTCACGAATCAGTCGGTAATCCAGAGGAATCCCTCGCGCCTGCATTTGCGAGGCGGCTTCCTGCAATGGCTCCGTGGAAAATCCGTCCGTGAAGAGCAGCACCCGCGACGGTCGCTTCTCATCCGTTTGCGCGGCGATTGATTGAAGCGCAAGCCCAGTGCGCGTCAGTCCGCGGGCACCTGTGAACGATGATCCATCCGCACCCAGCTCCACCACCTCGCTGGCGTAATTGATGTAGTGAATGGTATCGTGGCGGCTGGGTTTTGATGATTCTAGCAGTCTCCTCCATTCAGGCAAACCCTTGTCGATTAAATCCTCCGTGGACTCCGAGCGATCTAATAGAACATAAAGATCGAGTGAATTTTGCTGATGTTGGATCGTAGGTTCGGTCAATGTGATGACTGCTAGAATGACAATCAATATCCGCAGCGGCGATTGTAAACGCAGCCCGCGCCAAAACCATCCCATGAGCGCCAAGGCAGGAATGAGCAGGAAATATTCTGGAGTGGAAAAGTTCATGGTTGATAGATCCTATAAGTCACATAGGTCAGATGCGAAGTTCCCGAGGTGTGTTGAATTTCCAAGAAACAAGTAGGGCCACGAGCAGGACGAGAATCCAAACGCGCCAGAGCGGATCGGGTTTAGTATGGAGTTCGATGGATGATTTGTTAGCTAACGCCCGTGTATCGGATTTTCCGCAGGCGCTGAAATCGGCCTCGCGGGTGTCCGCAAAGAAAACGGCGGCATCGAGTAAGCGAGTGTCGTTCTGTTGGACAGTGAGAAAGCCGGGAACAAGGGGCGCGTTGTTTGATAGAAAATTCCATGGAATGGATTTCCCGGCAAGATCGGTGAAGGTGGTCTTTACCGGGGCACCCGGCGCGGAAGTGATCTTGATCGGTTGACCGATTTCAAGATTCTCGGCTGCGGGAGAAACTTTCGCAGCGCGGATCGATTCTGCGAAACGGTGCAGAAGCACGATGAACGCGGGCTGTGAAGCCGCATTCGAGAGGCGCAGGTCAAAATTGAAACACAGCTGCCGAATTCCCATTGTTTCACGCAGGAAAATTAGAGGACGTTTTTCCTGCCAGAGGAGAACGGTGTCGGCGGGTGCTGGGTCGAGCATGATCGTTTCCCGGACGAGTAAGGACTGCCAATTGAGGCCGTCCATGAGTGGGTTCGCCGCTGCCACGATTCCACCTTTGAGATAGGCTCCGGTGCGGGTGCTGTCTTCCATGAAAACAATGGAATGGCCAGCCGTTAGGACGGGGTCGAGCGGGTCGTAGGAGGAAATTGATAGATCGGCAGTGGCTTTGTCTTGGGTCGGCACAGCGGCATCAAGTGAGCGCAGAAGTTTTGCAGTGAGATCGGCGAAGGCAGGGGATGCCGCGGTGAAAAGTGCGAGAACTTTGGGCGCGGGAGCAACGATGGGGAGAGTGTCATCGAGCGGAAACCGATCATTGGTTAAGCAAATGCGGACGTTTTTCCCATCTTTCGGGAAGGCGGATTGCAGGGTGACAAGCGATCCCGCAGCGAGATGGATCGGGCGAGATTCGGTGCTGCCGCTGGACGTCACCAACGACCAGTTGCGATCAACATCCGACCTGCTGTAATTCCTAACAAGTGCTCGCCATATCAATGCTCCCTCTTCGATGGAAAAGGTGACTCCCGTGAACCCGACATTTTCGATAGGTTCTCCAATGGAAATGAGTTTTGCATCGAAAGGCAGCGCGTCGGACGGAGTATCGGTTAGGTAAATAACCGTTCCCTCGCGGGAAACCAATGACCGGGCAAGTCGAAGCGACTGCGATGGATCGGTCAGTCCATCTAGCGGCTGCCATTTTTCCAGCACAGCTCTCAAATCTTTCATAGATGACCCTGCAAAAAGCCTAGGTCGCCCGGGGGCGGATTCCATCACGGTGAGTTCGAGGGTGGAAGCTGACCCTTGGAACGTAGGCAGTTCCTCTGCGAGGCGTTTGACAGCTTCCTGTTTAAAAACGCCCATGGATGCAGACGAATCCAGCACCACTGCGATACGCTGCACACTTCCTGCCCTCTGAAGGCGCGGCTCTGATAGAAACCATGCAAGTAACAGCACTGCTAGCAATTGCATCCACAGTGGCACGGACGAAATGATTCGGTCCAGTCGCCTCCCGCTCGCGGCATCGCGGTGGGTGTGCTCTAAAAGAAACAAGGTGGAAATGGGCAGTTCTGTCGCTTTCCGTTGGAGAAAGTGAATCGCCAGCACGGCGGGGATGCCTAGCAGTGCGAGGAGGCCGTATGGATTTGCGAGACTAAACACGGAGTGCGTGGAGGATACTAAATTATCGGCTCGGCTCTAACGCCCCCGCTGGGACAGCCTCGCGAAACAATTCGGTGGCGAGATCTCCGTGAGCTGAAATGCGGGCGAAGGCGGCCTGATGTCGGCGGGTGTGTTGTTTCCAAAGCGAGAAGTGATTCGTGTAGGCATCCAGATAGCGTCGCAGCGTCTCTGGTTCGATACGATGCGGATGCCGGGACTTCCGTTCGGCATCAATGAATTCGTAATTTCCGGTCCATGCTGGATCTGCCTCGGATTCGAGAAATGGTGAGAAAATGACGATGCTGCCCTGACGCTGTCCTAGATGGCGCATGATTGGCTCTGGATCTCCGGGGAAAAGTAGATCTGATAGAAAGACGCGGATTGTATTCGTCCGCAGCGGGAGTCGAGTTAGATCAGGCGCAATGCCCGCGTCTGAAGGATTAAGCGTGCGGGCGGCGTCTAACCAGCAGTGCGTGCGTAAGCTGCCGGGATCGAGTGTGGTGCTCACATCGCCCCGCACCGCATGCAAGGTGAGCGATGCACCCGCAGCGTTGCAGCTTTCCGCGATGAGATAGAAAATCTCCGCAGTTCGCGCCGCCTTTGCAGGATCAAAAAACATCGATTCCGAAGCATCAAGAATCAGGTCCACCACCGGCCGCACCTCCTCGCGAAAGAGTTTCATCGTATAACTTCCTGTCCGCGCGTATGCCTGCCAATTGATGTGCCGTGGATCATCGCCCGGCGAATAGGCGCGGTGGTCTTGGAAATCCAATGATGACCCAGTCCCGCCACCGGTGAATTCACCCGCTTGACCTCTCCATACGCGCGATCGCAGTGGGAGCCGTAAGCGCCCTGCAACCGAGAGCGCGCGCCCATGACACGACTTGAGGGTTTCGAGATCCATTAGTATTTTGATTGGCCTAACAACGCGCTCCGTTCCTCCTCCGCCTGACGGATAATTTCGCGATTTCCCTTCATAAATGAGAGTGCCTTGATCAATAGAATGGTGACGAAAATGAGGTTAATGGTGATCGCGGCTATCAGAAGCGCGCTGCGATCAAAACGGCCCATACCAACCATGCTCATCAAAACGGTGGGATTCCACACAAAGAGCCAAAGGAAATCACGGTTCGACATTGCTTCCGTTAGGGCGGAAAGAATGCCTGTGAGAATGGCTGACCCGATCATCAAAAGCAGGTAATTGGCGACACGTTGGCCACCGCTACGGAAAAAGAATGTTTGGATGACGGCCGGAAAAAGCAATGCGCCCAAGTATCCCAGGACCGCGGCATAGAATTCATCAGAGGATGATAGGCTAGGTTTGATCAAACATGCGGTAACGCCAATGCCCGCAATCAGGACGGTAAAAATAATTCCCGAAGCCAATCCCGGATAGAGAAATAACCCTATTGCTTTTCCCACGGCCCCACGTTTCACAAAAGGCTGGCAAACCGTGGGCACTAACAACGCTGACTCAGTGAGGGCGATCAGGATTGCCGGGGTTGCAATCAGGCTGATTAGCATTAGTGAAAGGCCTCGATCAATGGAGGAAAAATACATCGCAGCGAGCATACCCAGCATCCCCGTGAGTGCGACGATTCGCCGGAATGACGAGTGATTTTCCGCAGCGGGCGCAATCAGGGATGCCCCGAGTGATAGGGCCGATCCACCGAGATAGGCAATACCGAGTATGTAGATTCCTACAGAGATTAGAGACTGCGGTGAATCCAGCGAGCAAGTATCAATGAACTTCCGCCCACCGCTATCAAACATCATGGAAATTAAACCTATAAAAAGCAAGGGTGTCCCGAACAGTGGAATGATCGCACGGATAATCCCGGATGAACTTCCTGATAGACCGACTGTGACGGCGGTGAGTGCCATGGAGGTGAGGAACAACAATGCTAGGAAAACAATCTCGCCCACTAAATTCATGCCTCCGAAGAAGTAGCGGAGGATGAGATAGGGAATGATAGTTGATAGAATAAGGGCAGATTGACTGACAAGCGCGACCCATTTTCCAAAAACGATGCGCCAAGCGCTGAGGCGGGTGAGCACCATCATGTCGATCGTGTTCCCTTTGATTTCTGAAGATAAAGCAGTGACTCCGCGAATGGGTTGCACCACGAGCACAGCGATCGAGAAAAACGTGAAAATCATGCCCGAGACCACCGAGCCAGCTCGATCTGAAGAAGAAGTGGCACTGGCTGATAGAAGCATGATCCCGAGGAAAACCTGCAAGGTGAGGAAAACAATAATGAATGTTTTTGCCCGTAGTCCTTGACGCAGCTCCTTAACAAGCATTGGAGAAATGCGATCAGGAAAATCTGTTAAGTGGGAGAGGGTCATTGGAAGAAGTGGATGGTTGATCGTGAAGAGGATGAGTGAATTCTGGTCTTTATTTTTCTATCAACTATCAACCTTCCACCATCAACTTCTGCTCCGGCAGTGGCGGAGGAGTGATCGCATCTTGACCGGCATCGAGGCGACCGAGAATATCAATGAAAGCGTCTTCCAAGTTGCGTTGCTCGCGGTGGAACTCGGTGATGCGCAGGCCGTCCTTGACCATCCGGGCCAGCACATCCGCGGCTTTCATTGGGTCTTGAGTGTCGATGCGGATGCGACCGCCGGTTTTTCGGGCTTCGAGAAATTCGACGTTCGGTTGGAGGATGCACCAATCGGAAACGGACTCCGGCTTACCATCTACCTGCACGTCGTAAAGCACGCCGCCCATGACGTCAGAACCTCGGCGCAACGTCTCGGCATCGCCGTGGTGAACGATGCGGCCGTTATTGATAAAAAGAAGCGAATCACACATCTCACCCAATTCTGATAGAATGTGTGAGGAGATGAAAATGGTTTTTCCTTCCTTCGCCAAAACGCGGATGAGGTGTTTCAGTTCCACACGTGCTTTGGGATCGAGACCGGCGGCAGGCTCGTCCATGATCAAGACTTGCGGATCGTGGAGTAGCGCGCGACCGAGGCCAAGGCGTTGGGTCATGCCCTTAGAGAGTTTGTTAGAAAACCGATCTGCCAGTGGAATGAGATCGGTGAATTCCATCACCTCCTGAATCCGGGCGCGGCGTTCCTTGCCTTTGTAACCGAGGGCGCGGGCGTAGAAATCCAGATACTCTAACACAGTCATGTGTTCGTAATTTCCGAAATGATCCGGCATCCACCCGATGAGCCGCCTTACCTCCGCTGGATGGTGGACCACATTGATTCCGCAGACTTCCGCGCTGCCGAGCGTGGGGTAATCCAAGGTGGCGAGAATCCGCATGGTGGTGGTTTTTCCCGCACCGTTCGCGCCGACGAAGCCGCAGACGGAGCCGTGAGGAATCTCGAAGGTCACCCCATTGACGGCTTGGAGATTGCCAAAGTAGCGATAGAGATTGTTGATCTTGAGGGCGGACATCGGGCGATTGAAAATGGGTGATTTCAGATTTGAAATTTTAAGGAGCCAGCACTGGGCCAGTGATCACCGTGCGGGTTTCCTTCCATCGGATGCCGGGGTGGGTGGGTATCGCGGGTGCTTGGTGGGTGAACGCGATGTAATATCCGTTACGTGTCATGGTGCGCTTTAACATTCTTTTGGATCTCTCAGCAAAGGCCTCAGCCTCCTGTTGTACGACCGGTATGACCATCGAAATATCGACGGGTGTGAGCGTGAAACGTTTTCCGGTAATGACGGCATCTGCGCGATACCATTGGCCGTCGTGGTCGCAGTAAAAAAGGGTTTCAATCGGAAACTCAAAAGTAGAGAGAAACGTGTGAGGGATGTTAGTTTGTTCGATTCGACCTCGAGTTGATACGACGGCTGATAGAAAATGCCCATGTTCTGAGCGGCTTTGAAACCAATCGCCGGATGCCTCCAGTTTTCCATCATTGGGTTGTAGATTGAAGGTGGTTTGCGTGTTTCCACTGTTCGTGTAGCGCGCCCATCGGCTGGATGCGATGGGCACCGGGCTGAAGACACAAAGATCACTCATGGTAAAACGTGAACCTGTCAGAACTCCCGTCCGGCAGAATTGTTCCTGATGCACATAGGCGGCGTTTTGATCGCGATCTGGGCGCACCTCCATCAGCACACGGCGCATTCCAGAGCCACCGAAGCCGTCTTGGATGATAATGAGGCTGATTAGAATCAAGCTAGCAACTAATGAGATCAGCGGGGTAGTGATGAAAAGTTTGTGACGTTGTCCAGATTTCGCAAAAACAAATAGGTTCACCGGTCCGACGACGATTGCGAAAAGAATGAGAACTGCGATGAATAGGCCGTAACGGAACGTCTGGGCACCGAAATGGGATTGCAAAGGCCACGTTCCAGCAAAGTCCGATGAGATGGATGTGCTGCGTGCGCTGTTTGGATTGTGGACGTTGACGACTTCGAGAGTTTCCTTCGCATCCAGCTTCAGATCGGAGGAAATGGGTTTGAACGTCACACTTCCAAAGCTGGCATCGTCTGGTATTCCGAGTGTTTTTGCATCTGCCGTGCCGACGGTGAAGATCACTAACTGGCCGCCCAATCGCAGCCAAGAAATGATGGCATTCCGCCCGCTGGCCGGTGTGTTCGCCCAATCCGTGTCGGTCATGATTAAACTATCGTAGCCAGAGAATGCCAGCCAGCTATCAGGCAGTTGTTTCGGGTCGAACTTCGAGGCGAACTCATTGCGTCCGCTATAGGATGAAGTGCTGCCCATTGCCGCATCGAGAGCGGAAGCATTGGGGGTGAAGAGTGACTCGCTCAAAAGAACTGATGGTTTCGAGCTATCAGGCACCGCTGCTAGGCTGTTAGTTGCTTCTCCTAATGATCCGCTCAGGTGGGTCATGATACTTCCTCCAGAAGAAGATGTTCCTGTGCTGGGTGAGAGTGGTACCAGAATGTCTTGGGTCAGGGTCTTACCGGCCTGTGCGGTGAATCCGAATGTTGAAGCCGTGCGATTCTCATGCGAATAGTTGGTGGCGCAATCGAAGGAGAGTTGGATCGATGCTGTCGTTCGCAGGTTGTTAGCCACTTTGACCCTCACGGGAAGGTATCCACCGGGAGAGGGTTTTGAAAATAGCGCGACTACTTCTACGTGGGTGTCCGTTTTCGTATCATAAACTTCGCGGATGAGCGTCTCCTGAGCGGAAATATAATTCGATAGCAGAAAGAGTAATAAGAGACGGCGCATGGGGACAGTTCGTGACTTAGATTTTCGCGCTCAGGACCCGTGGAGTCGCTGCTGCCTGAAATGGCACTTCATCTAACAATTCCCGGACCAAATCGTTAGTGGTGTGACCTTCGACACGTGCGTTGTAATCGAGCACGATCCGGTGGCGCAGCACGGCGGGGGCGATTGCTTTGACATCCTCGAAACTCGCATTGGTCCTTTCCTGCATGAGTGCGCGGGCTTTCGCTCCCGAGGCCAGCGCAAGCGCCGCACGCGGGCTCGCACCATAGCGGATCCCACGCGATGCGGCGGATTGGCCCGGGTGGCTGGCATCGACAAGACGGGCGATGTAGTTAGCAACTACATCTGGCAGATAGATACGCCTAACCAATTCTAGCAGTGAGTTAAGGGTTTCCTCACTCATCACTGGGTCGGCTTTTGGCTCGGCCCCGAGTTCCCGGTGGGAAACGATTCTTTGAAGTGTGGCCACGTTGTTGCGAGTGACTTCCAGCTTGAAAAGAAATCGGTCGAGCTGGGCTTCCGGAAGGGGATAGGTGCCTTCCAGTTCGATTGGGTTCTGCGTGGCGAGCACGAAAAACGGCATGGGGAGATCATGGGTTTTTCCCAGAACCGTGACCCGGCGTTCCTGCATAGCCTCTAACAAAGCTGACTGCGTTTTCGGCGATGCCCGATTGATTTCATCCGCCAGCACAATGTTTGTAAAAAGTGGGCCCGGCTGGAATACAAATTCGCGGCGTCCGTCCACCTCTTGGAGCACTGGATTTCCTGTAATGTCGCCTGGTAGAAGATCCGGGGTAAATTGCACGCGCTTGGTGCCGAGCTTGAGCAGTTTCGAGAGTCCTTTGACCAGTTCGGTCTTTCCTAAGCCGGGCAAGCCCTCTAGCAAAATGTGCCCTCGCGCGAGGACTCCGGTGATCACGAGGTCGATGAGCTCTTCTTGGCCGAAGAGAACTTGATTCAGTCCGCTAGAAAGTGAGCGAAGGTGTTTGGCTGCATCGGCGACTTCCGTTTCGGTGGCGTTTTCCATGGATGAGTGTGAATTCGCTGGAAGTTAGCAGGCATGTTGGATTTGGGAATGACGAAGGTGTGAATTTTGTGTGAAGGCCTGATGCTCCAGCAGTTTGTCGATTTTCAGCCGCATGCGAGGATCGCTGATTGTCATCGGCAGAACCTTTGGCTTTGTTGACTCCATGCAGATTGCTGATTCTCGCAAGCCATGGTATCGAAGCCTCTACATCCAGGTCATCATTGCCGTCGCATTAGGTGTCGCGGTGGGCTTTTTTTTACCTGGCGTAGGAAAGTCCCTCAAGCCGCTTGGAGACGGCTTTATCAAGCTCGTGAAAATGATGATTGCGCCGATCATCTTCTGCACGGTTGTCCACGGGATCGCCTCGATGGGTGATCTCAAAAAACTCGGGCGCGTTGGCATTAAATCGCTTTTGTATTTCGAGGTCGTTTCCACAATCGCTCTCATCATCGGGCTGGTGGTGGTGAATCTTCTCCAGCCGGGAGTCGGCATTACGCCTGCGGGTGCGACTTTTCACGCCGACGCCGCAGCGGTCACGACCAGCCAAGGCTTTTCGGAAAAGGCTCACGGATTGAGCACGGTAGAGTTTATTCTTAATATCATTCCGGCGACTCTTCTAGGGGCTTTTGTAGGCGGCGATCTCTTGCAGGTGCTCCTTGTCGCAGTGCTCGTGGCGTTCTCCATCGCATTCATGGGTGAACGTGGAAAGCCGTTGCTGCATGCGATTGAATACGGTGGTGAGGTCGTTTTCGGGGTCATGAAAATTGTTGTTAGCTTAGCACCCTTAGGAGCCTTCGGTGCGATGGGATATACGGTCGGCGCGTTTGGCATTGGCACGCTTAACAAGCTGCTAGCGCTGATGGCGGGCTTCTATCTGACATCCGGTTTGTTTGTCATTATCGTGCTCGGTGGGATCGGCTTGTGTTGCGGTTTTTCAATTTTCCGGTTCCTGGGATTTATCAAAGACGAACTGTTATTGGTGCTGGGAACCAGTTCTTCGGAAACTGCGCTACCCGGAATGATCTCTAAAATGCAGCAGCTGGGATGTAATAAGTCCACGGTGGGCTTGGTGATTCCCACTGGCTACAGTTTTAACTTGGACGGCACGAATATCTACATGGCCATGGCTGCGGTGTTCCTCGCTCAAGCGACGAATACCCCACTGGATCTGCCCCATCAAATCAGTCTTTTGTTAGTAGCGATGATCACCTCAAAGGGAGCCAGCGGCGTCACCGGAGCGGGTTTCGTCACGCTCGCCGCGACACTGCAAGCGGTGCCCGGCATTCCGATTGAGGCGCTCGCCCTGCTGGTCGGAATTGATCGGTTTATGAGTGAGTGTCGCGCCATTACGAATCTAATCGGTAACGGCGTGGCCACGGTGGTGATCAGTCGCTGGGAAGGGGAACTCACTCCCGAAACACTGCGTGCTAACTTGCGTGCGGGTGCCGGCTTCCATTTGCCTCCCCTTGTATCGGATGGGTAAATGAAGCGGGCACCTATGATTCGACTGGCGCTCTATTTTTTCTCCCAGCCTTTTTCGTCGATCAGTTTTTTAAGTCCTTCTTCAGCCGGATAGGCCGGAGTTACCAACTGATGTTTGCTTAGATAATGCAGGGCATTGTAGAGGCTGAGCACTTCAGCTTTTTTCGAATCCGACTCGCCACCCGTGAGGGCTATGGTTTTAGTTAGAAATTCATTTGAAGATTTTTGAGTGCTTGTGAGCGTTGCGGAATCGCTGGCGTAGCAGAGGGATTCTAACTGCCGGAGTGTGGCGTTCAGTCCTGATTTCCCAGCGGCATCAGCGCGGATCTGGGTTGCGATTTCGAGTTTTTTCGCGGTGGCGGCGGCCGGAGTGAGCTGGCCGCCAGTGCCGCCTTCTACGGCGCGTGGTGAAAGCGGGCGATACCAGATATTGCGATATCTCACGGGATTTCCGTGGTCCTGAAGCTTGAGCGGACCTTTGTCGGGCCAGGGGGCAGAATGTGAGCGCGCCTTGTGACCGCCGCCGCCTTCGAGGGGCGTGCTATCTTGAGTGACCACACCGTTCACGAGAACGGTGACCCGGCCGGAATCAAGTTCCTTTGAATTCGAATCAAACACCGGGCGGCGGAAAATGATATCATAAGTCTGCCACTGGCCGGGTGCCCGCAAAGCGTTGGCCATGGGAGGATTCACCCCGTAAACCGCCGAGGCGGTGCCATCGGAGTAAGTGGGGTTGTTGTAATTATCGAGGACTTGCACCTCCGCCTTGCCCATGAGGAAAATCCCACTATTGCCGCGTCCTTGGCTGGTGCCTTCCACTTTCTCGGGGGCGGTCCACTCGACATGGAGTTGGCAATCGGCGAATTCTTGCTTCGTCCGGATGTAACCGCTGCCGGGCACACATTGGAGCACGCCATCTTTGACAACCCATTGGGTGGCTTCATTGGGAGTTTTATCCGCTTCCCAATTTTGCAATGTCGCGGCAGTGCCATCAAAAAGCACGATTGCATCCGAGGGCGGGCGGCCCGGTTGATCTTGGGTGCTGGATGTGCCCGGTGTCACCAAGGGGGGCTGTGGGCGATTCATGTCGTGGACGGCCCATGGGTGGGTGGCGTCCGGCGGATCGCCATAGAATCCATCGGCGCTAACGGTTAAGGTGGTTACTAACAGAACGATGAGAAGGGATTGTGTGGTCATGATATGAGGAGGCGGGAGTGTTGGATTTTTAGATTTGGCCGGAAGCAGAAAGATGGGCAGCGATTCAAGAGCAGGCTGAAGAGTGGGTTGGCTTGATACTTCCCGTCACTTTTTTGTCTTTTAAGCGATTAGACACTGGATCGTTTCAAATCCGAACTTCGTCTCCTTTCCCCTTCGCAGAAGTTTGAGATATTCAGTGCTGGGGGGTGAAAAAATGCGGGCGCGGACCGTTTCCGATCCGCGCCCGAGATTGCACATTTTTCCCCCCAAAGGTCTCGTTTGGCTTTGCTGGCTTCAAAATCGACTTCCCCCCGGAGATCGATAATGCCTTGAGCAGAGTTGCGCGAGAC